>JANMJD010000123.1:0-11584 GCA_031371195.1 Actinomycetes bacterium
ATCGAACGCAGGTCACCGTCGGGCATGTCGGCCACCTCGATCGTGCGCACGATCGCTCTCGACAACGGCACGCCGACCCGCACCGACTTGCCCTTGATCCTGGCTTCCTTCCACAGCGTACGCAGGGCCGCAGCGACGTCACCGGGTTCGACGACCTCGCCCTCGACCACCGACCCGCTCGGCAGCGTCACCTGTCCGAGCCGGGTCAGCGTCGGCCGGTCGCCCAGACGCAGCTCGCTCACCCGCACCGCGCTGGTTCCGATGTCGAGACCGATTGAGGTTTTGGCCACGTGATCGATGTCCTTCCGGTAGATCTGCGAGCTCGGCGAAGTCCGCCTACTGCTGTCATCGGCACATCGGCGGCGGGCGTGAGGAGGATTCGCCCGGATCGGCCCGACTTGGCACCGTCGCCCAAGAAAAATCACTTCATCGGGCCTCGTCGGGGCCGATTGTCGTAGGTATGGCAGTACTCGAGGGAGGGACCCCGTCCGACGTCGTCGAGATCGACTCGTCGGTGATCTCGCTGTTGCCGCCCCACGTCGTGCGCCGCTATCGAACCGTGCCCCTGCGCCGACAAGGCAGCCGCCTCGTGCTCGGCATGGCCGACACCGGTGATCTCAGTGCGGTCGACGACCTCCGTGCCTTCCTCGGCGAGAGCTTCGACCGTGTGCAGATTCCCCCGGCGCGGTTGACCGAGCTGATCCACGAGATCACCCGTACCGATGACGAGGTACTCACCGTCGCCCAGGGCCTCGTCGAGGAGTCCGCCGAGACCAACGATCTCAGCCAGGTCGCCACCCTCAGCGAGGACGCGCCGATCGTCAAGTTCGTCAACCTGCTGATCCTGCAGGCGACCCAGGAGCGGGCGTCCGATATCCACATCGAGCCGACCGAGACCGATCTGCGGATCCGCATCCGCGTCGACGGTGTGCTCCACGAGCGGATGCGCCAGCCGCGCAGCATCCACGCCGGGGTGGTCTCCCGATTGAAGGTGATGTCCGACATCGACATCGCCGAGCGCCGCAAACCGCAGGACGGCCGGATGTCGGTGACCCTGGAAGGGCGCTCCGTCGACCTGCGGGTGTCGACCCTGCCGACGGTGTACGGCGAGAAGGTGGTGATGCGAATCCTCGACCAGTCGAGCGGCGTGCAGTCGCTGGCCAAGCTCGGATTCCTCCCCGAACAGCTGACGATGTACGAGTCGGCCTATCGGATGCCGTACGGCGCAATCCTCGTCACCGGGCCGACCGGTTCGGGCAAGTCGACGACGCTGTATGCCACATTGGCCGAGCTCAACGACCCGACACGCAATATCGTGACCGTCGAGGATCCGGTCGAATACCGGCTCGCCGGGGTCAATCAGGTGCAGACGAACAATCGCGCCGGGCTCACGTTCGCCAGCGCCCTGCGAGCGATCCTGCGCCAGGATCCCGACGTGGTGCTCGTCGGCGAGATCCGCGACCGGGAGACCGGCATCATCGCCATCGAGGCGGCACTCACCGGCCACCTGGTGCTGTCCACGTTGCACACCAACGACGCGCCGTCGACCCCGCTGCGCCTGCTCGAGATGGGCATCGAGCCGTTCCTGATCGCCTCATCGCTCGACTGCGTCGTCGCCCAACGTCTCGCCCGCCGGCTGTGCGAGAAGTGCAAGGGCACCTACAGCCCGACGATGGACCAGTTCATCGCCGTCGATTGGGATATGCGCGACCGCACTCCCGACACCGTCTACCACGCCGTCGGCTGCTCGGCCTGCGGCGGCACCGGCTACCGCGGCCGAATGGCGATCCACGAGGTGATGCTGGTCTCCGAGGAGATCGAGCGCCTGATTGTCGGCCACGCCTCGACGGAAGAGATCCGGCGCCTCGCCCTCGAGCAGGGCATGATCCCGCTGCGCCGAGACGGACTGCGCAAGGTCGCCGGCGGAATGACCACCTTCGAAGAAGTCTCACGAGTGATCGCATGAGAGGAACCCCGAGTTCATGACATCCGACCCCCCCGACGAAGCACTGTTGCGCTCCTTGATCTCCGACGCCCTGAACGCCGAGATCCCCTACCCGGACGGGAAGGACCGCGACCCTGAAACAGTCGACGAATTGCTCTCGCTGCTGCTCGACGTCGACGGCTCCGACCTGCACCTGACGGCCGGCACCAAACCCGTCGTCCGGGTGAAGGGCGTGCTCGATCGTCTGGAGGACTACCGGACGCTCAGCAATGCCGAGATCGAGCGGCTGGTGTTCGCCATGCTCGACGAGCGTCAACGGGCCCAGTTCGCCGAGGAGTGGGAACTCGATCTGGCCTACACGATTCCCGGGCGGAGCCGCTTCCGCGTGAACGTCTTTCGCCAGCGCGGCTCGGTGGGCTGCGTCATCCGGGTGATCCCGTTCCGTATTCCGCCGTTCGACTCCCTGGGCCTGCCCCCCTCGGTGCGGAACCTGACCGATCTGGCCCGCGGTCTGGTGCTCGTCACCGGCCCGACCGGGTCGGGCAAGTCGACGACGCTGGCGTCGCTGCTCGACATCGTCAACAAGACCAAGGCGCTGCACATCCTGTCGATCGAGGATCCGATCGAGTTCCTCCATTCCCACGCGAAGTGCATCGTCAACCAGCGCGAGATCGGGCGCGACACCGTGAGCTTCGCCTCGGGCCTGCGTCGGGCATTGCGCGAGGATCCCGATGTCATCCTGGTCGGCGAGTTGCGCGACCTCGAGACCATTCAGATGGCCCTGACCGCGGCTGAGACGGGGCATCTGGTCTTCGCCACCTTGCACACGCAGTCGGCGCCCCAAACGGTAGATCGCATCGTGGACGTGTTCCCCCACGAGCAGCAGGACCAGGTCCGCACGATGCTGGCCACCACCTTGAAGGCCGTCGTCACCCAGCAGTTGATCCCCACGGCCGACGGCCTGGGGCGCACCGTCGCGGCCGAGGTGATGGTGACGACCCCGGCGATCC
This sequence comes from Actinomycetes bacterium, assembly GCA_031371195.1. Classification (GTDB taxonomy): domain Bacteria; phylum Actinomycetota; class Acidimicrobiia; order Acidimicrobiales; family Ilumatobacteraceae; genus JANMJD01. Next base: position 2,956 of record JANMJD010000123.1, read on the forward strand.
GAAACCTGATCCGCGAACGCAAGGGCTTCCAGATCACCACCCAGATGCAGGCCGGATCGAAGTACGGCATGACCACCATGGACCAGAGCCTGGCGCTGCTGGTGCGGTCGGGGCGGATCACCGCCCAGGTCGCCCTGGAGCGGGCCGGCGACCCCGAAAACCTGCGCGGCCTCCTCGGCGCGCGGCACTGAGCCGGCTGAGCCCGATGGCCACCACATTCTCGTACAAGGTCCGTGACCAGCACGGACAGCTGATCGAGGGGACCCTCGACGCGTCCAACAAGGAGTTCGTCACCTCCAAGCTGCGCGAGATGGGTTACGCGCCACTCGAGGTCAACGAGAAGCGCAAGAGCCTGCTGTCGACCGAGTTCACCCTGGGCGGCGGCGCCAAGATAAAGGTCCGCGACCTGGCCGTCATGTCGCGCCAGCTGTCGACGATGATCACCGCCGGGATGCCTCTGATCCGAGCGCTCAACGTGCTGCGCGACCAGACGGAGAACAAGATCCTGATCGCTGCGATCGGCGACATCCGAGCCGACATCGAGCGCGGTATCTCGTTCCACCAGGCGATCGAGAAACACCCCAAGATCTTCCCCCCGCTCTACGCCCCGATGATCAAGGCCGGCGAGACCGGCGGGGTCCTCGACACCATCCTCGACCGGCTGGCCCGCACACTCGAGAAGCAGGCCGAGCTGCGCGGCAAGGTCCGCTCGGCGATGTCGTACCCGGTGATGGTCGGCATCCTCGTCGTGCTGATCGCCACCGGCATGCTCGTGTTCATCGTCCCCCGGTTCGAGACGATCTACGCCAGTCTCGATGGCACCTTGCCGCTGCCCACCCAGATCCTGTTGAAGATCTCGCGCACCCTCACCGGCCAGGGGCTGATCGTGGCGCTCGTCGTCGGTCTGCTCGTTTTTGCGTTCCGCCGGTGGACGCAGACATCACGCGGGCGCATGGCGTACGACGGTTTCAAGCTGCGCGCTCCCTTGTTCGGACCACTGGCATCGAAGACGGCAATCGCCCGCTTCTCCCGCACGCTCTCGTCGTTGATCCGCGCCGGCGTGCCGATGATGGAGTCCCTGGCGATCGTGGCCAACACTTCGGGCAACGCCGTCATCCACGCGGCGATCGAGGAGACCCGGGAGCGGGTGCGTCACGGCTCGGCGATCTCGGCGGCGATCACCGGACACGATGTGTTCCCGCCGATGGTGATCCAGATGATGGCCGTCGGCGAGGAGACCGGTGCCCTCGACGAACTGTTGGAGAAGATGGCCGATTTCTACGAGGAGGAGGTCGAGGCAACCGTCAACGCCCTCACCTCCCTGATCGAGCCGCTGCTGATGGTGTTCATGGGCGTCGTGGTCGGCGGCATGATCATCGCCCTGTACATGCCGATCTTCAAGCTCATCACGATCGTGAAGTGACGGACCCTGCGATGACGGCTGGGCACGGCGGTCCCCACCTGGCACAGCGGCCGCCGATCGGCCGATCCCGTCGCAACGACGACGGCTTCACGATCGTCGAGATGACGATCGCCCTGGCCATCCTGGCCCTGACCGCGGCGTTCTTCGCCGCCCAACTGGCATCGAGCTACGCCGTGTACGGCAAGTCACGCGAACGGACCGTGGCCGAGGAGATCGCCACCGAGCGGCTCGAGGTGGCACGTGACAAGGCCTACGACGATGTAGCCATCGCTCCTGCCGGGGTGACGGAGTCGGTCACCGCCGGGCCGCTGACGTTCGGCCTCACCACCTACGTGAAGTACGTCAACGACCCCGTGCCCGGGCGCTTCGCCACAGGGACCAACTACAAGGCGATGCGGGTGATTGTCACGCGCAACGGCACCAGGTTGGCCGACATGGAGACCCTCATCGCGCCACGCAGCCAGTCGTCGTTGACCAAGGGTCTGATCAAGGTGTTCGTCGGCGACTTCGCCGACAACACGCCGATTCCGGGTGCAGCAGTGACCGTCACGGCCGGGCCGAGCCCGACCCAGACCGACCTGGCCGACGCCGGCGGCTGGACCGAGTTCGCCGGACTGACCCCGACACCCGCCTCCGGTCCCACCAGCCACTACGTCCTGACGGCGACCGCCGCCGGATACACCGTCCTGCCCGAGTACCTGCCGAACGCGCCGGCTGTCTATCCGACGTTGGCGGCGACTCAGACCTTCTCGACGGCCATTCAGATGTACAAGACGGTCAGTGTCACGGTCAACCTGACGTTCGCCGACGGTACGCCGTTTCCGTACCCTGCGACCGTCAACGTCTCGTCGGCGACCCGCGGGTCGGGGACCGTCGCCGTCACCAACGGCTCGGCGACGTTCACGTCGTTCGGTACCGCTCCGACCCCGGTGATCCCCCGGGTCGACTACACGTTCACCGGCTCGGCGACGGTGTTCAGCAGTCCGCTCAGCAGCCCGGCAGTCACCCAGAAGGAGACACCCGGTTATCCCGGTGAGCTTTCGTCGACCGTGACGCTGGTGATGCCGCCTTTGGCCGCCCGACCGACGACGGTGACGACCCATGACACGCTCGGCAACCCGGTTCCAGCAGTGACCGTCACGGTCACCGGCGGCGACGCCAACCTGACCCTGAGCGGCGTCACCGACGCGGTCGGCAAGGTAGTCCTGGCCACGCCGCCGTCGAACGCTCCGTACACCCTCGCGGTGCCGGTCGGTGGCCTGGTCGACACGGCGATCAGCCAGCCGCTCATCGTCGCCGGCGTGCCGGTGACCGTCGATCTGGTCGTGACGACGCCGCCGAACATCACCCTGTCGGTGCACGACCAGACCGGTCTGATCCTCGACACCGTCAGCGGCATCATCACCGGCGGCGACCTCAACGTGAGCGTGCCCCTGCTCACCGACCTCAACGGCCAGTTCATCGTCGCACTGCCCGTCTCGACGGCCAAGTACACCCTCACGCTGCCGGCCCAGTCGCTGTACCGGAAAGAGATCGTCATGTTCGACGTCACCGTCGGCGGACCACGCATCTTCGACACGGTTCTGAGGCTCCTATGACGACCCGTTCGACGACTCCGATCAACCCGACCCAGGGACGCCGGCCCGGCACCCCGGCGAACGATTCCCGCGCGGCGCGTGACGATCGGGGCTTCACCCTCGTCGAATTGACGGTGGCCATCGCCGTGTTCGTCGTCGTGATGACGATCGCCCTCGGCGAGATGACCGCTGGTATCTCCCGCACCAGAAACGTCGACACCGCCACCAATACGGCCTCGACCACCCGCATCGCCGTGGAAGCCCTCGTGCGCGAGATTCGTCAGGCATCGAACGGCGGCGACTCGTTGGTTGCCGCCGTCGAATCGATGTCGGCGACCTCGATCACATTCAACACACCCGACAAGGTCACACCGAAGCACCTGCGCAAGGTTGCGTACCAACTGGTCGCCGGCCGGTTGCAGCGATCCGAGTCGATCAGCACCAACACCGGATCGGGGCCATGGGTGTTCCCGGCCGCGGCGCCGGCGTGGAAGGACGTAGTGCTCAACATCACCAATACCGACATCTTCACCTACTGGACGTCGGGCTCGCCTCGTGCTCCGGCGACGACACCGGGGGCGGTCAGCTCGGTCTCGTTCCACCTCGACGTCCGCTCCAGCCTCTCGGGCACCGTCGACTCGATCTATCGAACCGGCATCGACCTCCGGATTCAGCGATGATCGCCCGACTCCTGCGCCTCGCCCGGAACCGGGCCAGTCGCGCCGAACGCAGTCGCGCCGAACGCAGTCGCACCGATGCCGGCGCCGCTCTGATCACCGTCATGCTCATCGGCGTCGTGCTGTCATCGGTGGTCGCGGTCAGCGTCTCCAACGCTCTGAGCGATCTGAACCGGGCGACCTCGCAACTCCGGCGCAGCACCGCGCTCCAGGCCGCCGAGGCCGGTCTCGCCAACTACCTGGCCAAACTCACCGAGGACCACTCCTACTACGCCCACTTCGTCCATCCTGGCGAGTCGACCCGCAACGACGGCGCCGGAGCGATCGTCGCCGGCGGCAACACCTGGACCGGCGCCGTCACGTGGACCTACCCGGCCTTTCCCGACAGGTGGCTGGCCGTTCCGGCGATCGGCGGTTCATCGAACGGCTACGAATACAACCTGCAGGTCACCGCTCCGACCTCGGGGGTCCCGACGATCAAGATCGTCGCCACCGGCCGCAAGCAGAACTCGCCCCTCGAAATTCGCCGCATCGAAGCCGACGTTCGCCCGGCGTCGATCGCCGACTACATGATGATCACCAACAAGAGCATCTCGTACGGAACCGCGGCAACGACACGGGGCAAGGTCTATGCCGGGATCAACGATGCCGGGACGGCTCAGAACGTGGACCACCAGGGCAAGGCCTATGCCAGCGTGTACGCCGAGGGAAGCGTCACCAACACCAACATCGGCGCGACGAACATGGCGGCGTCGCAGCTCTTCGATGGAGCCAAGGAGTACGACAAGACGTCGAACCCGACCATCCGCCAGGCTCTGCCCAGCCCGATCCTGTTCAGTACGTTCGTCACCTCGTTCGCCGACGTCAAGGCCGCCGCCTCGATCGCCCCCGGCATCCTGCTCGACGATTCGAGCGTGGCCGGTTGGCGGCTGACATTCAACGCCAATGGCACCATCACGATCGCCAAGTGTGCGAAGTCCGGCGGGTTGAACATCGCCGAGGCGGCACCGAGATGCCCGGCGGCCACCGAGACGGTGCGTACCGTCCCGTCGAACGGCGCCATCTTCGCCGAGCAGAGCGTCATCGTGCGCGGCGTGGTCGATGGTCAGTTCACCGTCGCTTCCAACGGCGACATCGTGGTCGGGGAGAACGTGACCTACGAGCTTGCCGGCAACGACGTGCTCGGTCTGATCGCCCAGGGATCGATCTACATGGCCAAGTGGGCGACGAACGATTTGACGCTCAATGCCGCCGTGATCGCCAAGTCGGGCAGCTATCAGTCGTGGGTCAGCGACTTCAGCCACGGCACCTTCACCCACGTCGGTGCCGTCGCCACCAACCTCGGTGGATTCATGACGATGTTCAACACCCGCAACTATCTGTACGACCCCAACCTGCTGTTTCTCCAGCCGCCGTATTACCCGGTGGTCGGTGACGCGTACGTCGTGCAGAACTATCGCGAGTTGATCCCCCCGGTTCCGTGATCCAAACCTGAGAAATTCCTCATCTGCCACACAGAGGTGCCGATTGAACACTGTGCAGCATCTTTTCAAGCCACAGACGGAGGTCAGTACATGTTGCGTACGATGAAGACTCGGGTGGCCCGCGGGCGCTACGGGAAGGACGAGGGCTTCACCCTCATCGAGTTGATGGTGGTCGTATTGATCATCGCCATCCTGCTCGCAATTGCCATCCCGACGTTCCTCGGCGCCCAGAACAAGGCCAAGGACCGCTCGGCGCAGTCGAGCCTGCGGAACACGGTGACGGTCGCCAAGACCGCCAACGCCGACAAGCAGGACTACGCCGCCGTCACCCTCGCCGACCTGATTGCGGCCGAGCCGTCGCTGTCGTTCGTCGCCAAGGCGACGACCTCGGGCGATCCCAAGGTCGTCTCGGTCGACTTCAATGCGACGAACACGTTCATCGCCGCCGCATGGTCGAAGGCCGGTACGTGCTTCTTCATCCGCGACGACAGCGCCAACGGCACCACGCCGTACGGCAAGGACGCCACGCTGACCGCGACGACCTGCAAGGCAAGCGCCGCGGGCACGGCGACCTGGGGCGCCTCCTGGTGATCGAACGGGTGCGCTCACTGCACCCGCTCGTCGAATGAACCTTGTTCGAAGGTGGGAGCGGCCCGGCCGCTCCCACCTTCGCGTAGGCGCCCGAAGGATCTCCCCGGCGACCGTCCGAAGCCAATTCGTGTCTCATTGACGGACGACGAGACCGACGCAGAAGGGCAGATGATCGCTGCCGGCGCTGTCCAAATCGTCCGCGAACACGGCTCGGACATCGCCGCACATCAGCACGTGATCAAGTCGCACTACCGCCCCCGGAGCGGCCAGCACACCGTCGGCGGCCAATTTGAAGGACGGTGACAAGCCCTGACCGATCGATTCGTGAGCATCGACGAGTCCTTTGCCCATCAGCTCCTTGGACCTGGGCCGATTTGTCGTCGTATTGAGGTCACCGGCGATGACAAACGGAGCTGGGATCGAGGGCAGATACTCGATCAACGCATCAATCTGCATCTCCCAGCGTTCTAGACCTCCTGGATCGACGGCCGCGTACGGATTCATCCCGACGATGGTCAGACTCTTGCGTCCCACCTCGACGACGGCGTGCCACATCTCAAGACACCCCGCTTTGACGATGCCCGACCCAGAGAGCAACGGAATCTTCGAGACGATTCCTACGGCATAGTCGGTGACGTTCTCCGGGTCTAGGACTCGGTGCGCGTATCGATCGCTGCCGACGGAGGCATCGAACGCGTCAACAAAAATTTGGTTCCATTCGATGATCACCATGACGTCCGCATCGACGCCCAACAAGACGGCGGCCAGGGCCTCAGGCGTCTTGTTCTCAATGAAGACGTTGGCAACGAGCAAGCTGAGCTGCGGGCTCGAGTGGACCCACTGCGGAACCCGATTCTTCGTCACGCGAGGGACGAGGCGAGAGAGGTGGAATAGGATCAGAACGCCTGCCCCCGCGGCGAGCAACCACGAGCGGGCCAGCACCGAGATGACGAACACGAACCACGCCGGAATCATGATGATAAACAGGGCATCTTGGGCCGCTGCGACGACGACGTGAACAGAACCATGGAACAGCGTGCTGGCAGCCAAGCAGCCGAGCAGCCCTACGACGAGCCAACCGAACAGAGTCCACATCTACTGGGATCCGAAGGCGCGAGTTCCGGTGACGTCTACGGCCCGTGGTTTCTCACTGATGGCGGCTTCGACTTTCTCCACCGGCGCGCCGAAGCGTAGGTACCTGCCTCCGAACGCGATCGAACAGATTGCGAACCATGCCCACCCCAGGATGACGCCCGCAATCACGTCCGTGAACCAGTGAACTCCCAGGAGGACCCTTGTTCCCGCAATGGCTACGGCAATGAATACGGCGATACCCGTCAACATGGCGCGTGTCCCAGGCGCTCGTCTCCTCCCGATCAGTAGGGCGAAGGCGGCATATGTGGCAGCGGCGGCCGTTGCATGACCGGATGGAAACGAGGTTCCCGAGAACCCGGTGAGGGGGTTGAGCGTCGGCCGGGCCCGGTCGACGAGGAACTTGATCGTGTTGGCAATCAGGAACTGCGCGGCGATCACGATGAACAGGAACGGCCACACCGCTCGTTCGCGAATTCGTCGGGACTCGACGATGCCGACCACCAGTGCCAACGGCACGATGACGGTTGCGCCGCCAAAGAGCGTGACGACTCGGGTGATGCCGTGCGCGGCCGACGTTTGGTGCGTCGCCACGAACGAGGCGATCTTCGGATCGAATCGAGTCAGCCCGCCCTTCGTACTCACCATTGCGGCCAGCGTTCCAATAACGGTGGCCGCCACGACAAACACCGCTGCGACTACACCGAGGGCCACCGAGGTGGCCGAAGCCGGGTTGGGGAGCGATCGCAAACGGGTGCGTAGGCGAGGACGTCGTGCCACCTGGCGTTCCACGGTCTCGTCGGTCACCTGCGGAGCAGATGGATCACCCGCGGCCCCGCCGGCCGTCTGCCACCGGCGAATCGCCAAAACAGCCACCAACCCACTGACGGCGGCGGTACCCAACAGAATCATCAGCGAAATCATTCGTCATCCATCCTCGGAAGCACGCTCCTGGGAGGGCATGTACCCGACGGACCGGTGAGGTAAACACGGCCATGGGCATCATGCGGACTGTGACAGCGAGGCATTCAACTCCCCTCAACTCCCCGACCTGAGGTTTAACCTCGTCGCAGGCCGGGTAGCTCTCGTAATCATGCTCATGAACATTCTCGCCCAGTGCAGTTCGTGCCGGGACCCGGCAACGCAATGACCGCTTCAACGAACGACCAGCCCTACACCAACGCTCATATCCGTGCTGCGTGGGCGGTGCACGGTTTCACGGCCACCGGCACAGTGGTGGGAATGGCGGGACTACATTCGGTGATCGGGGGCGACGCTCGCGCCGCAATTTTGTGGTTGATCGCAGCGATGGTCCTCGACGGTATCGATGGGCCGATTGCCCGTAGGCTCGACGTGGACAAGCGAATCCCGACGCTCGATGGCAACGCGCTGGATCTGGTGATCGACTTCTTCACGTGCACGATCATCCCGGTCGCATTCCTCGACAGATTCGACGTGGTGCCGAAGGGCAGCCTGGCTCCTATTGGATTCGTCATTCTATCCCTCAGCGCCCTATGGATGGCACGAACAGACCAGGAGACCCCGGACCGCTGGTTCCGGGGCTTCCCAGCCGAATGGAATGTGATCATCCCGACGCTCTACTTGGCGGGTCTCAATCAGTGGATCAACCTGTCGATCTGTATCGTGATGTGTCTGCTGATGGTCACTCGCATACCGTTTCCTCATCCGGTATCCGTCAAGCCGCAGCGAGCAATTTCGCTCACATTCATGGTGTTGTGGATCGGCTCCATGACATGGCTGGCGATCGTCCGTCACCCAATATCT
>JANMJD010000143.1:0-1964 GCA_031371195.1 Actinomycetes bacterium
GACCGCCGGCCGGCTCAAGCGGGCGCGTCAGCACCGTCAATGCCGGTGGTGCGGCGTATCTGGCAACACATGTGAAGGCCTTGGAGCAGACCAATGCCAACTCGATCGTCGTTTCCGCAGGTGATCTGATCGGCGCAAGTCCGCTGCTGTCGGGTCTGTTCCACGACGAGCCCACGATCGAGGCGATGAACGAGATCGGTCTCGACCTGAACGCGGTCGGCAACCACGAGTTCGACGAAGGCACGACCGAGTTGCTCCGCATGCAGAACGGCGGCTGCCACCCGGTCGACGGTTGCCTCGACGGAGACGGATTCGCCGGGGCGAACTTCGACTTCCTCGCCGCCAACGTCCTCAGCCAGAGCACGGGCAAGACGCTGTTCGCCCCCTACTCGATCAAGAACTTCAACGGCGCCAAGATCGCGTTCATCGGCATGACGCTCAAGGGGACTCCCACCATCGTCAGCCCATCCGGTGTCGCCGGTTTCGAGTTCCGCGACGAGGCCGACACAGTCAACGCGCTCGTGCCCGAGCTGAAACGGCGGGGCGTCGAAGCCATTGTCGTGCTCATCCACGAGGGAGGTGTACCGACGACGCTGAACATCAACGGATGCAATGGCGTCAGCGGGCCGATCGTCGACATCGTCAACCGACTCGATGACGAGGTCGACCTGGTCGTCTCGGGCCACACCCATCAGCCATATGTCTGCACGATCCACGGTAAGCCCGTGACCAGCGCATTCTCATTCGGACGGGTGGTCACCGACATCGACATGCGCGTCGACCGCGCAACGAAGGATGTCACGTCGATCGCGATCGACAACAAGATCGTCACCCGCGACGTCACTCCCGATGCCGCCGTCACCAGCCTCATCTCCCGTTACAGCACTCTCGCCGCGCCGATTGCCAATCGGGTCATCGGTTCGATCACCCAGGACATCAACCGCGTCAACGATTCCTCGCTCGAACAGCCGTTGGGCAACCTGATCGCCGACGCCCAGTTGGCCGCGACCGCCGGTGCGGGGGTCGGCCAGGCCGTGGCCGCGTTCATGAATCCGGGAGGCGTACGCGCCGATCTTACGTTCGCGAGCAGTCCGGCGGGCGAGGGCAACGGCGTGGTCACCTTCGGTGAAGCGTTCACCGTGCAACCGTTCGGCAACTCCCTCGTCACGATGACGCTGACCGGCGCACAGATCGACGCGATGCTCGAGCGGCAGTTCTGCGGCGTCAACGACGCGTTCCCGCGAGTGCTGCTGCCCTCGGCCGGGTTCCACTACACGTGGGATCAGTCCGTGGCCGCAGCCGCCGATCCGGGCTGCACGCTCGATGCGGTCGGTGGGATCACCCTCAACGGCAACCCGATCGTCGTCGGCGACTCCTATCGGATCACCGTGAACATCTTCCTGGCCGATGGCGGCGATGGTTTCTCCACCTTGACGGGCGGAACAAACCGACTGGGAGGAGCCGTCGACACCGATGCCTTCGAGGCCTATCTCAAAGCCGTCGGCACCGCATCGCCGCCCGCCCTCGATCGAATCGACGTAGTCCCGTAGCCCGCCAGGGTCTCGAGCTGCTACCCGACGGCCAGCTGCTCCTCGGTGATGATTTCGTCGACGATGCGGTAACTGCGCACCTCGGGGGCCTCACGTTTGAGGCCGACGATCACCCAGCGGAACCAGGGCCCAAGGGCTGTGGCGACGCCAACGTCGGTCACCGACGGATACGGCTCGGTGTGGGTGTGACGGTGCACGATGCCGACCAGCTCGAGTCCGCGCGACTCGGCGTCGTCCTCGGCGCGCTGGTAGTCCATCGGGTGGACTTCGAATACGCGACCCGAGCGGGTGGTGTTGCGGCACGGGTAGAACACCGGAGCGATGCCCGACGTGGCCCGGCCGGCGAGCAGCCCGCACATCTCCTCGGGGTAGCAGTCGTAGGCGTGGGCGACCATGCGGGCGAAGGCATCGGAG
>JANMJD010000165.1:0-4469 GCA_031371195.1 Actinomycetes bacterium
GATCGATAACGGCTTCGTTCTCGGGAACCGATGTATGACCACCTGACACCATTCCGGCTTCCATAGTGGAACCACGACCCTGGTGATAGACAAACACCCCGGGGGCGAGGACAACTCGAAACCCGGCTGCAAGACTGCGAAGCGACCAGTCAGTCTCTTCACAGTAGCCCCGACCGTAAATGGTGTCCATGATGCCGACCTCGGCGAGAACCGGCGTCGGGATGAGTACGCAGAACGAGATGCCTGCCGGAACGTCCATCGCCGCCGTCCCGAATTGGCCTGCGAGTGAGGCGCTCAGCCAGTCGACAACCGCTTGATCCGCCAGATACTTGTCGGGATCCGCGTTGGGTAAAGAGTAAGCGGAGACGTTGTTCGACCACGCCGTGACACTCCCGATGGACGGGTCGGTGTCGGCCACGGCGAGCAGACCCGGCACCAGATCCTTCGGGAAAATCACATCGGAGTTGGCGATGATGACGTGCGAATAGCCGTCGCTCATGGCCCGAAGCAGCCCGAGGTTCACATTGCGGACGATACCCAGATTGCGCGGAGTCCAGTAGTAGCCCAGACCCAGCTCGTCGCACTGGTGGGACAGCTCGACACTGAATGCCCGGTCCGGGCTGCAATCGTCGAGGATGAGCACGTCGATGTCCGCAGCGTCACGGTTCAGGCGCGCGGCCGAGGTCAACGCACGCGGCACAAACGCCCGACCGTTGTACACGGTCATGGCCAGCAAGACGCGAGGTCGAGTCATCGGCGCAGCCGGGACTTTGCGATGCCAAGGGCCCGCGCCGCCTGATAGGCCCGCGACGCCCGAAGCTCGCCGAGCGCGGTCGCCGCTTCAACGTGTGCAGCGTGTTGGACGTGCAGTTGCAACCTGGCTTCCTCGACCTCGGAGCGGAGACGAACGATCTCGCCATGCTGTTCGACGAGTCGGCGCGTCAGATCGAGAACCCGAGCGTTCGCGACCTCGAAGTCGATGAGCGCCTGCTCGAGCGAGAGACCGTCGAGATCGACAGAGCTGGTCGGCCTGATCACCGAGGGGGAGTCGCTTGTCTTGGCGGAGCTCATCTGGATCCGATCTTCGTATGTAGGTGTGAGGGCCGCTTCGGAGGAAGCGAAAGCAAGGTGTGATACGCAGTGACGAGGCCTTGGGCAGTTCGAGCCCACGTATACGGCATTCCGGCATCGATCGCACTCAGGCGCTGCCGGTTCGCTAGATCCGGGTCACTCAGCAATTCGTGCGCGGCGCTTGCCAGGTCGGCCGGTAGCCACGATCTCGCTCGAACGGGAAGGTCGGGCGCTACCTCGAGGAGTGGTCCGAAACCTACGGACAGACACGGCGTGCCGAATCGGGCCGCCTCGAATGGCACCAACCCGAACCCTTCGGCCGAGGTCGGGTACAGCACCAGGTCGGCGTGACGAAGCACCCAGTTTCGCTCCTCGCTCGTGAGGTCCGGCAGGACGAGCACGCCGTCGGCGTCGTTGCCGATACTTGCCAGCGTCTTGGATTCAGCAGCTCGCGATGACCCGATCGGCACGGCCGCACCGACCATCACCAGACGGTGCGGGTGGCCCATCTTGCGAAGGGTATGCCAGGCGCCGATGGCGAGGTCGCGATTTTTGTGCCCGTAGTTGGCTCCGAGTACCACCAGGAACGGTGCCGCCAGCCATCCGCGATCTTCAATCGCCATGGGTACGACGACCGGTTCGTCACCCGACAGGTGATCGGTGCCGTTCTCGACCACAAAAGTACGGGAGTCATCGGTGATCAAACCTTCGCTGCGGGCGGCCCGTAGTGTGTCGCCGGAAATCACGACCACACCGTCGGACTCGTACAGGCTGCTCCGCATGTACGAGCGGTAGCTGGCCCAACTGCCCGCGCTCGGGTGGTACGGACCGACCTGGTAGGCGATCACGTCCTGCACGGTGACGACCGTTCTCAGTGCCGTGCCACTCCACGCGTCAAACGGGAGGTCTCGGTCGGGCTGGAACGGCCGGTGCACGATGTGCGCCTCGAGATCGGCGGGAAACCGACCATCGGAGTCGGCCACCACGGTGATCTTGGCGTGATCGAGGATCGCCTTGGCATACAGCGGCGGGGAGCCCGGTACTGCCACGGTGACCCGGTTGACATCATCGCGTTCGCACAACGAGCGCACCAACGCCAGCGTCTGGACCTGCGTGCCCATCTCCTTCGGGCCGAGGCACGTTCCGTCGATGGCGACATCCAGACCGCGTATGCGAGCGCTGGCGGCCCCGACGGCGATGCCTACCGTCGAGTCACGCGCCACTCGTTCACCATCGAACACTTCGGACCAGAACGGGTGCAGATCGTGCAATCGGTGGCGCTGCTCGAGGTCGTCCAGCGCATCGACCGATGGAAGCCCGAGATCCCACGGACGCAGGGCGAACGCGGCGGGATCAACGACGGTCAGAAACCCGCGCCGCAGCGCACGGAGGCTGAAATCGCTGATCCACAGGCGGCGATGACCGACCTCGCCGAGGCGCGAACCGATAATCCCCAGGACGTGGCGGGCGAGCAGGGCGATCGGCCCCGCCGCCACCGGAATGGGCGCGATCCGTAGCGGATCGGGCGGCGTCGAGTTGAGCCGCTCGTGGACGGCAAGTTCGTCGAGGTCGTCAATCTGATGATGGGTCGGTTGGTTGCGGAACGGGGCAGAGAGATAGCCGGAGCTGTTGCCGATCGGGCACACGACGGCGATGCGGGGGTCATCGTCCATCGCCTGCTTCGCCCGGTCGAACGCACGCGCGTCGAAAACACACGGCTCGACGAGAAGCAGCACGGAGTCGAGGTTGGCATCTTGACCGAGCTGATCCATCACCGCCTCGAACGGGGCCGACTCCATCACGACGCCATCCATGGCGATCATCGCAGGCCGCGGCGCCGGCATGACGACGCTGACATGACGGACGATGTCTTGCAAGGCCCGCAACGTCGGATACCAGTGCTCCAACTCACCATCGACAGCGCACACCGCTACGCAACGGTCAGGATCGAGTGCGTGCCCGATCATCGCCTGACCGGTCGATGCTGTGTGGTCCGCGATCCCATCGATAGCTGGGGCAACGTCAGCCGGACGTCAGCAGCGGTCGACATGTGATCGTTCGGAGCGGTCGACTCGGGCACCGTGCGATTCTAGGCGATCGATCGTCGCCCAACCACAGATCGTTGTCCAGTCCGCAACATGATCTGCGAGGATTACCGGTCGTGTCAGAGATACTCATCACCGGCGGCGCCGGATTCATCGGTACACGCCTTGGGCGGCGCTTGGCCGAATCCGGCCACCGCGTAACCATTGTGGACTCCCTCCACCCGCAGGTCCACAACGGTGCAGGTTGGCCAACCGATCTCCATCCGGCGGTGATCCGCTCAGTCGGCGATGTCACGCATCGCGCCGATCTCGACGCACTCATCTCCGTATGTCGTCCCGATGTCGTCGTTCACCTCGCGGCAGAGACTGGGACGGGCCAGTCGCTGCGCGAGGCGTCGCGGCACGGCCTGGTCAATGTCGTGGGAACCACCCAACTCCTCGATGCGATGTCGGCGGTCGATTGGCGCCCCGAACACGTACTGCTCGCCTCGTCGCGCGCCGTCTACGGCGAGGGCCCGTGGAAGGCTGAGGATGGCAGTGGCGTCTTCGTGCCGCCCGGGCGGCACATCGATGATCTCAATTCCGGGATTTGGAATCCGCGTTCGCCGACCGGCGGCGGCGCGACCCACGTTCCGGCCGTCGCCGGCGCCATAGCCCCCGCTCCGACAAACGTATACGCCGCCACCAAGCTTGCCCAGGAACACCTGCTCCATGCCTGGTGTACCAGCTTCGATGTCCCGCTGTCGATTCTCCGGCTGCAGAACGTCTATGGACCCGGACAGTCGCTCACCAACTCCTACACCGGCGTCGTCAGTCTGTTCGCCAGGCTCGCCGTGCTCGGCCAGTCGATTCCCGTCTATGAAGACGGCTGTATCGTGCGCGACTTCGTATTTGTCGACGATGTTGTCAGCGCATTCGATCAGGCGATTGGCAAACCCCCGATCGGTCCTCGCCTCCTGGACATCGGCAGTGGCTGTCCAGGGACGCTCATCGACGCGGCGTCCACCGTCGCCGAGATCACTTCGGCGCCCGCCCCGCACATCACCGGGCAATTCCGTCTCGGCGACGTACGGTCGGCCAGCTGTGACATCGGGCCTGCCCAACTCGAACTAGGCTACGAACCCGCATACGACCTGCGCTCCGGCCTCGAGGCACTCGTCGCCTGGGTAGCCGAGACGCTCCGACCTCCGGCATCGTGAGATCGGCGGGCACCACGCCGATGACCGAACTAACGATTCTGATGCCGTGCCTCAACGAGGCAGAGACGCTGGCTGTGTGCATCACCAAGGCGCGGGGGTGGCTCGACGACAGCGGCGTGGACGGCGAGGTGTTGATCGCCGACAACGGTTCGAC
>JANMJD010000225.1:0-1501 GCA_031371195.1 Actinomycetes bacterium
CGCGCTCCAGATTGCTAGCAAGGATGGCCCGCACTTGACCGAGGGGAAGTAATTCGTGAGCGATGCCAGCATGTCCGACCACAGCGCCTCCGCCGTCGAGGCCGGTCGCCGATTCCCCAGCGACTTCTTGTGGGGTTCGGCGACTTCGTCGTACCAGATCGAGGGCGCCGTCGACGTCGATGGGCGCGGGCCCAGCATCTGGGATCGATTCTGCACCATTCCGGGCGCGATCAAAGACGGCTCCAGCGGCGCCGAAGCCTGCGATCACTACCACCGATTCGGCGACGACATCGCTCTGATGCAGCGCCTCAACCTCAATGCCTACCGCTTCTCGATCGCTTGGCCGCGAGTCCTGCCGCAGGGCCGCGGCCGGGTCAACTCGCTTGGTCTCGACTTCTACGATCGGCTCGTCGATGGGCTCCTGGCCGCCGGCATCCAGCCGTTACCGACGCTCTACCACTGGGATCTCCCCCAGGCCTTGGAGGACGCAGGGGGCTGGCCGGCGAGGGTGACCGCCGAGGCGTTCGCCGATTACGCCGAGGTCGTCGTCAACCGCCTCGGTGATCGCCTGACCGACTGGATGACGCTGAACGAGCCGTTCGTCTCCGCCAACCACGGCTACCTCACCGGAGAACATGCTCCTGGCCGGCGTTGCCTGTCCGACGCCTTGGCGACGAGCCACCATCTGCTCGTCGGCCACGCCATGGCCATGGAGCGAATCCGGGCGGCATCGCCGGGCGCTCGGGTCGGCATCGTGTTGAACTTCACCCCGGTCACCCCAATCGGTTCGTCGCCTGCCGCGCTCGACCGGCAACATCTCGTCGACGACATCGAGAACCGGTGGTACGTCGACCCGATCGGCGGGCGCGGCTATCCCCAGTACACCGTCGAACGGCTCGGCTGGGAGCAGCGCGAAGTGCTCGACGGAGACATGCAGCTGATCGCCCAACCGGTCGACATGCTCGGCGTCAACTTCTACACGCGCCAAATGGTCGGGGCCTTCGACGGTGAGCGCGAAGATCGCGGATCGGAGACTGCGATGGGTTGGGAGGTTCATCCATCGGCATTGGGCGAGCTGCTGCGCGACCTGCACGAAGTGCACCACTTTCCTCGATACCTCATCACCGAGAACGGCGCGGCGATGCCCGACACTGAAGTCGTCGACGGACGCGTCGTCGACGACGACCGCCTCGAGTACTTCGCCGCCCACCTCGGGCAGGTGCATCAGGCGATGGAAGACGGTGTGCCGGTCGAGGGCTACTTCGCCTGGTCGCTGCTCGACAACTTCGAATGGGCCCATGGCTACGGACCGAAGTTCGGTCTCGTGGCCGTCGACATGCAGACCCAACATCGCACGCCCAAACGCAGCGCCCTGTGGTACGCCGAAGTTGCCAAGTCCGGCGAGATCCAGCCCAACACCCGCCGCTGAGTGGAGTGTTTCACGCCCACCTGGGTGCCTCGAGGCACTCCACTCAGCCTTCGCCGAGGCTGACCGCCGCGG
>JANMJD010000227.1:0-5991 GCA_031371195.1 Actinomycetes bacterium
CCTCCTCGCGCCGCGTGTTCGCTACGCCTGGCGGCGCTTCACGCTCACCTGCCTGGCGGGTTCGTCGTCCGCTGCGCTTCCTCCTCGCGCCGCGTGTTCGCTACGCCTGGCGGCGCTTCACGCTCACCATGCGCAGGGCATGCGCTTGATGCCGTTGATGAAGGCGCTCTGCAGCCAGGCCGGTTCGCCCGTGATCTGCATTCTCGGCATCCGCCGGCGGATCTCGTCGAACATCACGCCGACCTCACGGCGGGCGAGGTTGGCACCGAGGCAGAAGTGCGGTCCCCCCGCCCCGAACCCCACCTGGGTCGGGTTCAGCGGTCGGGAGACATCAAACACCTGAGGGTGCTCGAACACCCGCTCGTCCTTGTTGGCCGATGCGTACCACAGCACGACCTTCTGGCCGGCGGCGATCCGTTGCCCGCGGATCTCGGTGTCCTGTGTGGCCGTGCGGCGGAAGTGGATCACCGGCGTGGCATACCGCACGATCTCGTCGACCGCCGTGCGGGTGTAGGTGTCGAAATCGTCGAACCATCGAGTGCGTTGCCCGGGGTTGAGCGTGAGCAGGCGCATCCCGTGACTGATCGCGTTGCGGGTCGTCTCGTTGCCGGCGACGACGAGCAGGATGAAGAACGAGCCGAACTCCTGCGGTGTGAGCTGTTCGCCGTCGACCTCGGCACCCATCATCACGCTGGTGATGTCGTCACGCGGGTTGGCCCGGCGATTCTCGCCCAGCGTCTGGGCGTACATGAACATCTGCAGCGCCTCGGACATCAACTGCTCGTAGCTCGTCACGTACTCGGGGTCACCGACGCCGAGAATCGTGTTCGTCCAGCGGAAGATCTGCGCCTCGTCGGTCTCGGGAATGCCCATCATCCGACAGATCACCTTCAATGGAAGCTGCGAGGCGACATGCTCGACGAAGTCGCACTCGCCCCCGGGGAACCTCTCCAGCAACCCATCGACGAGCGCCGCTGCGGTGATGCGCACGTCCTCCTCCACCTGGGCGACATGCTTGGGGGTGAAGCCCTTGGCGACGATCGAACGCAGCCGGAAATGCTTCGGGTCGTCCATGTTGATCATCGAGCCGAAGAATTCGTTCATCTCCTGGGGCAGATCGCCGATGTTGGAGCCCTGCCCCGAACAGAACAGATGCGGGTTCCGGCTGGCGTGCCAGACGTCCTCGTGGCGGGTGAGGGCGAAATAGCCCGGACCCGGGGGAAACGGTGCGCCCTCGACGACTCTCTCCGGGAAGAACTGCAGCTCATCGGTGTTGCGGAGGGTGTGGAACGCTCCCTCCCGCCAGTCGCGGGGCGCACTCCAGAACTCTTCGGTCGACAGGTCGATCTCGGCCAATGGCACGTCGGGCAGCTGCATCGAGCCAGTCTGGCGCTTGGCTGAGGTAGGTCGACAACCAAGCGGCCGCGGGTGGCTCGTAGCGTGGGACGATCACCACCGCGTGCGCCGGGCGCGGCATCTGCGCTCCGAAGTCACGGTTCACGGTGACGAACGGGGATTCATCACCCTCGGGTGCGGTCCGGCGGGTCGCCGCTAGATGAGTATCGAGGTCGCCGACGAGTTCCATGGGACACGTACCGGGCGAGCGTTGATCGCCGATGCCCGGGCGCTTGTCGCGCCGACGGGCTGGCTGTTCGCCGCGGTGTCCCCAGGCAATGCGCGTAGTCTGCGGGCGTTCCTCGCCCAGGGGTTCATACCCCTCGGCAGCGAGGTGCTGATCGAGCCCTGATCCGTTCGGGAAGGACGGCGATTCCGCGGTCCTGGTCAAACCGGGGCGAGGCGTCGGTAAAGTCCGATCATGTTCGAAGCGACCGAAGTGGAGCGGGTGCTCCTGGTCATGGCGCATCCCGACGACGTCGATTTCGGCGCTGCAGGATCAGTGGCGACATGGACCGATGCGGGAATCCACGTCACATATTGCCTGGTCACCGATGGTGACGCCGGTGGATTCGACCCATCGGTACCGCGCCGCGAGATCGCCGGCATCCGGCGCCGGGAGCAGACCGCGGCGGCCAAGGAGGTCGGCGTCGACGACCTGGTGTTCCTCGGGTTTCCCGATGGCCGGGTCGAGGCGAACCTCGAGTTGCGCAAGGCGATCAGCCGGGTCATCCGCCAGGTCCGTCCGCAGCGTGTCGTCATCCAGAGCCCCGAGCGCAACTACCAGCGGATCTACGCCAGCCATCCCGACCATCTCGCCAGTGGCGAGGCCGCGTTGTGCGCGGTGTATCCCGACGCTCGAAACCCGTTCACTTTCACCGAACTGGTCGAGGACGAGGGACTCGAAGCATGGGCCGTCGAAGAGGTGTGGATGATGGTCGGGGCTCAGCCCGACCGGTTCGTCGACATCACCGACAACGTCGACCGCAAGATCGCCGCCCTGCTGCGACACGAGAGTCAGCACACCGACCCGCAGCGGATCGAGCAGATGGTGCGCGGCTGGGTGACCGACACCGCGGCACGCGCCGGTCTGCCCGAGGGCCGATCCGCCGAGGCGTTCCAGGTGATCAGCACCACGTAGACGGCCCCGGGCCGCACACCCGTGGTCCGGTTGGGTCAGACTCGAAGGCGCAGCCGGCTCTCGAGGTCCTCGTGGTTGAGATAGGCGCCGCACAGGTGCCGTCGCCCGGTGTAGGCCGCTCGGCCGTGCAACACCCGCCAATTGTCGAACAGCAATGCCTCGCCGGGCCGCAACACATGGCGCCACTGGTTGGCGTGGTCGTTGGCCAACGTCTCGAAGGCGCGCATCGCGTCGTAGAAGGCGGTCATCTCGTCGGGGGCCAACAGGAACGGGGGCGCGGTCGGAGTTGTTGAAGCTGACCTGCACCAACTCGCCCGTGTGATCGTGGCGCAGGATCGGTCGGGCGGCCATCAGGTGCGAGCCGTCGCCGATGTACTGCCCCGGCACCATCACGGTCGACAACGTCCGGTAGTGCTCCGGGTGCTGGCGGCGGAGTCGGTCGGCGATCCAGAAGCCGTCGACGATGCTCGACTCGCCCCCGGTCCCGTCGAAGTGAATGCAGTGCAGCACCTGCATACCGGGCGCGTCGTGGGAGTAGGTGCCGTCGGTGTGCGGTCGGAGCTCGAGGTTGGTGTACGCCGTATCGGCCTTGGACAGGTCGGCCTCGAAGTCCCAGAATCCGCCGAAGATCGTCTCGCGCACGTAGCCGACGCGTCGGATCAACTCGTGGGTGGCATCGAGCGTCGGGGGT
Source organism: Actinomycetes bacterium (assembly GCA_031371195.1). GTDB lineage: Bacteria > Actinomycetota > Acidimicrobiia > Acidimicrobiales > Ilumatobacteraceae > JANMJD01. The sequence continues at coordinate 3,228 of JANMJD010000227.1, forward strand.
GTGCCAATGGCGATGCAGAACCCGAAGCGGGCCACCGAGGTCAACCAGGCCACGACGCCGTCGTCCGACGCCATCACCTGCTCATATGGAATCGTCGGGGTGTCGGCGAGCGACGAGCCCGCCCACGGCTCCGGGGCGATCTCGACCGCGGCGCGCCCAGGTGCCGGTCGGCGGAACCGGGCGAGGAACCCCGTCGGAAGTACCGATGCGGTGGAGTCGGGCCACTCGATCGTCACGACGTCATCGGTCGCCGTGACCGAGCGCGCCGCGAGCGATGGATCGATCCCGGCGGTGTACAGCTGGCGCTGCTGGGTGACCGGATGCAGCGTCGCCTCGTCGTGGCCGTGGTCGCGCAGCCACAGCCAGGGATAGACGGTGGTCTGACCATCGTCCCAGCTCACCGACAATGTGGTGGCAGATGGTTCGAGTTGCACGATCGTGGTCACATCACCAGAATGGCACCCGCGGCGATGTCAGCCATCCATCCGGGCGAGGCGGAGTTCGGCGGTGTACGCGTGGGCCTGCAGGCCGTCGACCGGGCCGAAGGCGGCCGCGTCGACGGCGATGTGGCGGGCGGCCACCGGGTCGGTCACCCGCTGCCAGGTCAGGGTTTTGAGGAACTTGGCGACGCTCAGCCCGCCGGTGTAGCGGGCCGAGCCCTGGGTCGGCAGGGTGTGGTTGGTGCCCGTGCAGCCCTTGTCGGAGTAGGTGACCGTGGCGTCGGGCCCGAGGAACAGCGAGCCGTAATTGTGCAGCCGCTCCAGGAACCACTCGTCGTCCGCCGTATGGATCTCGAGGTGCTCGCAGGCGACCTGGTCGGAGATCGCCGCCGCCTGCTCGCGGTCGTCGACGACGTAGACCCAGCCGCAATCCCGCCAGGCGGCGCCGGCGACTGCGGCGTTGTCGAGAGCCGGGAGTTGCCGCTCGATCTCGGCCATCGTTGCGGTGGCGACCTGCGAGCCGATGGCGATGAGATATGCCGGTGAGTCGGGGCCGTGTTCCGCCTGGCCGAGCAGGTCGGCGGCGACCAGCACCGGGTCGGCGGTGTCGTCGCAGATCACGGCCACCTCCGAGGGGCCGGCGAGCAGATCGATGCCGACCCGGCCGAACAATTGCCGCTTCGCCTCGGCGACGTAGACGTTGCCGGCTCCGCAGAGCATGTCGACGGGACCCATCCCCTCGATACCGAACGCCATCGCCGCGAGAGCCGGTACCCCGCCGAGGCAGAACATGGCATCGGCGCCGGCCGAGGCACCGACCCAGACCATCGCCGGTGTCGGTCCCGAGCCGTCGGGCAGCGGCGGCGTACATGTGACGACGCGACCGACCCCGGCCACCTTGGGGACGATCACGCTCATCAACGGTGATGACACCAGCGGGTACCGCCCACCGGGCATGTACGAGCCCACCTGTTCCACCGGGACCTGCCGATGACCGATGGTCAGCCCGGGGAACGGTTGGAACGACGTATCGACGAGCAGCGATCGCTGATGGCGGGCGAACGCGGCGACGGTGGCCGAACTGCGCTCGAAGGCGGTCTTGAACTCGTCGGACAACGCCGACTCCGCGGCGGCGATATGCGCCGAGGTGATCTCGAAACTGTCGGGGCCCCACCGATCGAGTGCCGCGGAGTACCGCCGCACCGCGTCGATACCATGCGATTCGATGTCGTCGAGCATCGCCGACACCCGGGATCGGACCTCGGCGTCGGCCTGGCGGACGGCGGCGCGTTGCCGACCCTGTTTGAGTACCTGCATGGTCCCACCGTACGCCGCGCCCGATTCTAGCCGGCTGGTTACCGAGGGGTAAGGAGTGCTCGATAAGGTGCCTGGAGCCCGTCTACCCCAGGAGTCCGCCATGCCCGAGGCCGTCATTGTCGCCACCGCCCGTAGCCCGATCGGTCGGGCCAACAAGGGATCGCTGACCAGCCTGCGTCCTGACGACATGAGTGCCCAGATCGTGCGAGCCCTGCTGGCCAAGGTTCCCCAGGTGAACGGCGACGACGTCGACGACCTGATCATGGGCATCGGCCAGCCGGCAGGGGCCGGTGGGTTCAACATCGCCCGGGTGACGGCGATCCTCGCCGGCATCGAGGTGCCCGGGGTGACGGTCAACCGCTACTGCTCGTCGAGCCTGCAGACCATCCGGATGGCGTTCCACGCGATCAAGGCCGGCGAGGGCGACTGCTTCATCGCCGCCGGGGTCGAGACCGTCAGCCAGTACGCCCTCGGTGCCTCCGATACCGCACCCAACGCCGTCTTCAAGGATTCGGGGGCGCGCACCAAGGCCCGCTCCAGCGGTGAGCAGGGTCCGTGGACCCCGGGTGCAGGGCTGCCCGACGTCTACATCGCCATGGGGCAGACTGCCGAGAACGTCGTCGAGCAGGAGGGCGTCACCCGAGAGGAGATGGACCGCTTCGGTGTCCGCTCGCAGAATCTGGCCTGTGAGCACGTCGACAACGGCTTCTTCGAGCGCGAGATCACCCCACTGACGTTGGAGGACGGCACGGTGGTCTCACGTGACGACGGCCCCCGGCCGGGAACCAACTACGAGGCGGTGAGCCAGCTCAAGCCGGTGTTCCGTCCGAACGGAACGATCACCGCCGGCAATGCGTGCCCGTTGAACGACGGGGCGGCCGCGGGCCCTTCGAGCGGATGCCTGCGTTGGTGTCCGACTCCTTGCCGGTCAGCTCAACAAAGGTGCCCTTCTCGCCCATCAGTCGCACGAACTCTTGCCCGCCGAGGGTCGCGCCCTGGTAGTTGTT
>JANMJD010000243.1:0-5905 GCA_031371195.1 Actinomycetes bacterium
TGGGCATTGATTCGCGCCCGGAGTTCCTGCAGCTCAGCCGCCGTGGCTCGACTGGGATCGATGGAATGTTGAAGCGTCGAGCGAGAAAGCGGTCGGACGACGAACGAGCCGAAATTGGCCAGCACGTGCGAGCAACTGGCCGGATCACCGCACCACCACGACGGCGCCGACTCCAAGATCAGGTCGCTGCCGAGGAGGTGCCGGCACAGCCGGGCCATCAACCCGGCGAGTGCAGCGTTTTCGAGCACGGCCGACCCGAGCGTATTGACCACGCTGACGTTGCCCGCTCGGCACACATCCACCAAACCCGGAATACCGAGCGTGGAATCGGAGCGCAGATCGAGCGGGTCACAGAAGCTGGCGTCGACCCGGCGGAGGATGACGTGCACCGGCACCCAGTCGCCAACCGTGCGGAGACCGACCTGGCCGTTGCGCACGGTCAGGTCGGAGCCCTGCACCAGCGGGTAGCCGAGCTGCGCGGCCAGCGAGGCGTGCTCGAACGCCGTCTCCGAACGCGACCCCGGCGACATGATCACGATCGATGGGTCATCCACCCCGGCCGGCACAGTGGCGAGCAGTGCAGAACGAAGGGCGTGGATGAACGGAGTCAGGCGCTGAACGGCAGTGGAGCGAAACAGTTGCGGGAACACGCGTGACAGCACCCGGCGGTTCTCGATGGCGTACGCGGTACCCGACGGTGCCTGTGCCCGTTGCCCGAACACCAGCCAGCGTCCATCCGCCGAGCGGGCGAGGTCAGTGCCGAACACGACGAGTTGCTTGTCGCCGGGAATGCGGACGCCGTCGCAGGTGCGCAGGAACTCTGGGTCGGAGAGGATGATCTCGGGCGGGATCAATCCCGGCCGCAGCAGCAGGCGTTCGCCGTACAGATCTTTCAGGACGAGATCGAGCAATTCAGCGCGCTGGACCATGCCACGCTCAAGCTCGATCCACTGATCGTTCGGCACGATGAACGGCACCGGGTCGAGCGTCCATGAACGATTGGGCCGATGTTGGTCCGGGGCGGCGTTGTAGGTCACACCGTCCTGTTTGAGAAGCAGTTGGATCTCTTCTCGACGACGCACCAGTTCATCGGTGCCCAATGTTCGATACGCCGTCGCCACTCCCGACCAGTGGCTTCGAATGCCGCCGTCGGGACGCAGAAGTTCATCGTGCCCACCATCGACGGCGGTGTAGTCGGCCATCGGGTCGGCCACAGGGACGACGACCACAGCGTCAGAGGTCCGAGTCAGTCCGCGGCGACATGACGACGCAGGTCAAGGGTTCGCGAGTACTCAAGCGGCACCCGAGCGGCCTGCCGGTCGAGATCGGCGACATCCACGCGCCCGGGCGTGTGCCCGGCCTTGAAGAACCTGCTGTAGCGGCGGGCTTCGGCCTCGGCGGAGTTCACCGGGAATGTGTCGTACGACCGGCCACCCGGGTGCGACACCTCGTAGGTGCATCCGCCGACTGATCGACCGCTCCACCGATCGATGAGGTCGAACACCAGCGGACCTTGGGCGTCGATCGTCGGATGGAGTGCCGACCACGGCGCCCAGGCCTTGAAGCGCACACCCGCCACGCCGGTTCCCGATGTACTTGTCGTCTGCAGCGGCACGGGGACGTTGTTGCATGTGACGACATGCCGACTGGCATTGAACCCTTCGACGAGCACCTGCATGCGCTCGACCGATGAGTCGACATATCGCGCGGTACCGCCACGGGAGACCTCCTCCCCCAGCACATGCCACGGTTCGATGGCGCTGCGCAGCTCGAGTCGCACATCACCCATCTCGACTTCGCCGATCAACGGGAAGCGGAACTCGATGAACGGTTCGAGCCACGCAATATCGAAGTCGATCTGGTGGCGACGCAAGTCGGCGACGACGTCGCGGATATCGATGCGCACATACCAGGGCAGCAGGAAGCGATCGTAGAGATCGGTTCCCCAACGCACGAGCCGGCCCGAGTACGGCTCGTCCCAGAATCGGGCGACCAGCGAGCGCACCAGCAGCGCCTGGACGAGAGCCATCTGCGGATGCGGCGGCATTTCGAAGGCGCGCAGCTCGAGGATGCCCAGCCGCCCACGGTCGCTGTCGGGGCTGAACAACTTGTCGATGCAGAATTCGGATCGATGTGTGTTGCCAGTGAGGTCGACGAGCAGATGTCGTAGCAGACGATCGACCATCCACGGGGGCACGTCGCTGCCGCGTCGTTCCAGCTCGGCGAAGGCGATCTCGAGCTCGTACACCGCGTCGACGCGGCCTTCGTCCACGCGGGGTGCCTGGCTGGTCGGCCCGATGAACTGTCCCGAGAAGAGGTACGACAGCGATGGATGGTGCTGCCAGAACGTCACCATGCTCCGGAGTAGATCCGGGCGGCGTAACAGCGGGCTGTCGGCGGGCTTGGCACCGCCCAATGTGACGTGATTGCCGCCACCGGTGCCGGTGTGGCTGCCGTCGATTGAGAACTTCTCCGTACCGAGCCGCGTCAAGCGGGCCTGCTCATAGAGCGATTCGAGCACTTGACGCATGTCATGCCACGACGCGCTCGGCTGCACATTGACCTCGATCACACCTGGATCAGGCGTAATGACGAGGGTGACGAGCCGCGGGTCACGTGGGAGCGAATAGCCCTCGATAACCACGGCGATCTCAAGTTCGTCGGCCACCGACTCGACAACGGCGAGCAACTCGACGACGTGTTCGGCGTGCTCGATCGGCGGCAGGAACACGCGCACGTGCCCGTCGCGTACCTCAAAGGCGAGCGCCGTGGGGGCAGCCTCGTGCCGCTCGACAACCTCCGCAGCCTTGTCGGGCAACGTTCCCGGGGCCGGAAGGTCACCGCGTTCCGCAAACGGTGAGCGCTCGAACTCGATGGGAAGCGGCGACCATGTGAGCGATTCGAGCGGGAGACGCAGCCCGGCAGGCGAATCGCCGGGTATCAGGTAGAGCGCACCGCGACGAAGATTCCACGTGGTGCTACGCCACCCGTCATCAGTCGGCGATGGGTGCAACGGGAAAATGAATGCGACGGGTCCCGAGATCGATCCGCTGAGCCGTTCGACCAACCGAGCTCTGGCATCAGGATCGGCGACGTCGTCATCGCTGTTCGCGTCGACGGCCGGCGGCTCACCCGCGGGCAGGCGCGCCTCGCGCCAGACCTGCTCAATCGGGTCTTCGTAGGCGGCGAGCACGGCGCTGGATTCGAGGCCGAAGCGAGCGGCGACGCCGTACGCGAACCGCCGTGCGTCATCAATGCCGGCCGCGCCCGGCTCGGTCAGCGCAGCGAGAAGATCACGACGTTGCCAGAGCGGTAGGCCATCTCGGCGCCACACGATGCCGAGTTGCCACCTGGGAAGCGGCTCACCCGGATACCACTTTCCCTGGCCGTGTTGGATCAACCCGCCGACGGCGAACTGGTCGTACATGCGGTGGGCCAGCTCCAAGGCCAGGGACCGCTTGGCGGGCCCATCCGCTGCGGTATTCCACTCAGCTCCCTCCATGTCGTCGATCGACACGAAGGTCGGCTCACCACCCATGGTCAACCGCACGTCCCCCGCCTCGAGGAGTTCATCGACCTCCTCACCGAGTTGGTCGATGCGCCGCCATTGCTCAGGCGTGTACGGCAGCGTGACGCGAGGATCCTCGCGTACACGATGCACCACGTTGGAGAACTCGAAGCTCACCTCGGCAAACCCCGTACGTCCGGAGATCGGCGCAGCCGTGGAGGGGTGCGGCGTACACGCCAGCGGGATGTGTCCCTCACCGGCGATGAGACCCGACGTGGGGTCAAGCCCGATCCAGCCCGCTCCGGGGATGTAGACCTCAGCCCACGCGTGAAGATCGGTGAAGTCGGCGCTCGGGCCGTCAGCGCCGCTCAGCGATGGCTGATCCGAGGTGAGCTGGACGAGGTAGCCGGACACGAAGCGCGACGCCAGTCCGAGATGGCGCAGGGCCTCGACGAGCAGCCAGCCGGAGTCGCGACACGATCCGATGCCGCGGGTCAGCGTCTCCTCGGGCGACTGGACGCCTGGCTCCATCCTGATCGAGTACTCGACATCCTGATAGAGCCGCCGGTTCAACCCAACGAGAAAGTCAGCGATGGGTGTCCCCGCATCGGGCCTGTGAACACCCGACAGCCAGCCTTGCAACTTCGGTGCGAGTTCACCTGCGATGCGAAGATACGGCTCGAGATCGGCGGCGAGCTGGGGCTCGTAGTCGAACGGAAACGCCTTGGCCGATTCCTCGACGAAGAAGTCGAACGGGTTGATCACGGTGAGGTCGGCGATCAAACCGACCGTCACGTCGAGCAACTTCACCGGCTCGGGAAACACGAGCCGCGCCATGAAGTTCCCGAACGGGTCCTGCTGCCAGTTGATGAAATGCTCGCTTGGCGTGACGCGCAGGCTGTAGGCGAGAATGGGCGTGCGGCAGTGCGGGGCCGGTCGCAGCCTCATGATGTGCGGATGGATCTGCACCGACCGGTCAAACCGGTATGTCGTGCGGTGCTCGATTGCGACATGGATGCCCATCGGCACGTCCTGCGGTTGTGTCGATGTGGGGGAACGCCGACCCCGAACCCTAGCTGCCCCGGCGAATCTGCTGCTCAGTCCGGGTGCAACGCGGAGTCCGACTGCTCGAAGCCTCCCACGACATCTGCCAACGACCGGCCCGAGATGTTCATCGGTGTCGTCAACGACTTCATCCGCCGTGGTATGAACTTCATCGTCAATGACACCGATCGCCTGATCAAGCCGGGCCGAGGCGATCCGAGCAACAACAGTCGGTCGTCAACCACAACACAAGTCGATCAAGCTCGGAGAAGTCCATGTCTCAACTCACTCCTCCATCGACTGATGTCGACCTCTTCTCGGACGAGGCGCTCACCGATCCGTACCCGGTCTATGCCGAACTGCGAGCGCAGGGTGCGGCCGTGTGGATGAACGCCTACAACGCGTATGTGTTGACCCGCTACGCCGAGTGTCGCGACGCGTTGAAGAACTGGAAGGTGTTCTCGTCGGCTCGCGGGGCGATGATGAACGACCCGCTCAACGACATGTTCGGCGGCCAGATCCTGCTCTGCACCGACGGTGAACAGCACGGGCGGCTCCGTGCTGCAGTCGCCCGTGCCGCTCACCACCAAAGCGCTCGGGGAGGTTCGTCAGCAGATCGAGACCGAGGCCGACGCGCTCGTTGCCCGGCTGATGATGGGCGGCGCGTTCGACGCCGTTCGCGACCTTGCCCATCACCTCCCGGTCTCCATCGTGTCGACCCTTGTCGGCATACCCGAAGACGGCCGCGACCGTATGGTCGAATGGGGTGGCGCGGTCTTCAACGCCTTCGGTCCATTGAACGAACGGGCCAACAACGCCTTCCCGCTCATCGGTGAAATGTCGGCCTTCCTCGAAACCGAATGCCAACGAGGCAAGCTCACGCCAGGCGGATGGGCGATGGGCCTCTACGAAGCAGCAGATCGGGGTGATCTCGCTGCGGACGACCCGGGCAAGCTGATGAACGACTACATGGGCCCAGCGCTCGACACCACGATCAACGCCACGTCCAACATGATCTGGCTGTTCGCCAACCACCCCGACCAGTGGACGCTGCTGCTGCGCCGGCGCCCCGAGCTTGCGGCCAACGCGATCAACGAGGTGCTCCGCATCGAGTCGGTCATCCAAGGGTTCTCGCGATCGACCAACGACGATCACGAACTCGATGGCGTGACGATTCCTGCGGGGTCGCGGGTGCTCATCTCCTACGGTGCCGCTAACCGTGACGACCGCCAGTTCGCCGACCCGGACCAGTTCGATATCGAACGATCGAACGCGTCGGAACACCTCGGCCTCGGGTACGGCGCACATTCGTGCCCCGGAGGCCATCTCGCCCGCATGGAATTACGCGCCCTG
>JANMJD010000250.1:0-3295 GCA_031371195.1 Actinomycetes bacterium
CGACGGCCGGGAGGCGACGATCACCGTGGTGATGTCGCGCAGCGTCGTGCGCAACTGCCCCAGGATCTGAGCCTCGGTTCCGGGATCGAGAGCGGATGTCGTGTCGTCCAGCAGCAAGACCCGCGGTCGGCGGACCAAGGCCCGAGCCAGGGCGATCCGCTGGCGCTGTCCACCCGACACGCTCACGCCGCGCTCGCCGACGATCGTGTCGACGCCGGCCGGGAGTTGATCGACGAACTCGGCGGCCGACGCGGTGACCAGGGCCGAGGCCACCGATTCGGCATCGATCGGTTCGTCGAGCGTGACGTTGTCGAGGATCGATCCCCCCACGAGGAACGGCTCCTGAAACACCAGTGCGCAGACGCCCGGTTCGCGCGCGACCGAGCCGTGTTCCGGGGCGCAGAGTCCGGTGATCAGCGACAACAGCGTCGACTTGCCCGAGCCCGTCGCCCCCACCAGAGCCACGGTGCGGCCGGTGGCGACCTCCAACCAGAGGCCATCGACCACCGGACGGCCGGGCTCGTAGCCGAAGGTGACGTCGCGCAGCGACAGCCCGATCCCGGGCTCGGCGCGGCCGACGCTCAGCATCGGATCGGCTTCGCTCGGCTCGTCGAGGATCTCGCGGACCCGGTGCCAACCGGCGAGCGAATGCGGTAGCTCCGACAGCGCATAGCCGATCAGACGCAGCGGCAGCACGAGCAGGGTGAAGAGGTAGACGAAGCTGGTGATCTCCCCGATGGTCATTCCCCGGTCGCGGACGCGGATCGCGCCGACCAGCACCAACAGGATGTTGCAGATCGTCGGCGCGACATCGAGCAACGTCTCGAAGTTGGCCTTGATCACGACGGCCCGGATGCGTGATTGGCGCAGGTGCGAGGCGATCGTCGCCAGTCGGTCGGCCTCGCGTCGTTCGGCCCCGAACGCCTTGACCACCATCACCCCCTCGAAGCTCTCGTGCACCGCCGAGGAAAGCCGGCCCAGATGGTCCTGGGCCTCGTCGTAGTGGCGGGCAACGCGGTGCTGATAGGCGACATTCAGCCCGCCGAGCAATGGAAACAGCGCTACGGCCACCAGACCGAGTTTCAGGTCGGTGACGATCAACCACACGCCGGCAATGCCGATCAGCAGCACGGTTGACAGAGCGAACGGCAGCGGGGCGAGCACGCCGACCGAGGCCTCGGCATCCACACCGATCCGGGCGACCAGATCACCCGACGGTCGTCGCTGCGTCCACTCCAACGGCTGCGACTGCATCTTGGTGGTCAACTGGCCGATGATCGTCTGCTCGCAGTGGAACTGCGCCCGACCGGCGAATGCGCGACGCACGACGACACCGGCGCCACGGACCAGGCCGATGACGATCACCGCCCCGACTCCGGCGGCTACGGTCGAGGCGGCCGGTCGACCGGTCTCGAAGGTCGGCACGATCACGCGGTCGACCAGCCGGCGGATGGCCCACGACGAGGCGATCGTGCAGACGGCGAACACCGCCGCGCCCGACACGGCGGTGAAGAACTGCACCGGGTGCAAACCGATGTGATGGCGGATCAACGACCAACCCCGCCGGAACGTCGAGCCCCGGCCGGGCGCGCCACCGTTGAGCATCGCGTCAGCCATGAGTGCCTTTCTACCAGCGGCCGGCGGCGCGCCCGGCTCCAATTCAGTCGTTCGACCGCGCCAGCGCGTAGCGTGGGTGGGCGTGGATCACATCAATCTGGGGCTGTTCGCCATCCGGGTCTTCTTCGGACTCTCGCTGGCCTATCACGGGTACAACAAGATCTTCGGCGGTGGAGGCCTGGCCGGCACCGCCTCGTGGTTCGGGTCGATGGGAATGAAGTGGCCGGCGTTGCAGGCCCGGATCGCCGCCTTCACCGAGATCGGAGCCGGTGCGATGTTCGCCGTCGGGCTGCTCACCCCGCTCGCCGCCGCCGGGATCATCGGGCTGATGGTCGTGGCCATCTACACCTCGCATCTGAAGAACGGCTTCTTCGTGTTCAAGCCCGGGCAGGGCTGGGAGTATTGCGGCTCCATCGCCGTCGCCGCATTCGGGATCGGAGCGATCGGAGCCGGCAAGTGGTCACTCGACGAAGCGTTCGACATCCATATGACCGGCTGGACGGGAGCCCTCGTCGCCGGGCTGGTCGGCGTCGGTGGGGCGATCGCCCAACTGGCCGTCTGCTATCGGCCGCCCGCCACGTGACCGCCACAATCACGCAGGACGACGCACCACCGAAGCGGTGGATCAAGTATCTGCTGGTGGTGATCGTTGCGCTGCTGGTGGCGATGTGGGTCTACGCGTTCTTCTTCGCACCCACCGAAGGCATCAACCGGGTCAAGGATCGGGCCTGGTCGGCACGGGGCGAGGTTCGTTGCGCCGACGCCGCCAAGGAGCTGTTCGCCCTGCGCGACGTACGCACGATCGCCGAGGCCGGACCGAACGCCCTGGCCGAGCGCGCCGACATCATCGCCAAGACCAACGTGATCCTTGGTTCGATGGTCGACGACCTCGAGGCCGATCATCCCACGGATGCCAAGGGACTCGAGATCGTTCCCAAGTGGATCGCCGACTACCGCACCTACCTGGGCGACCGGACCGAGATGGTCAGTCGCATCCGAGCGGGCGAAAATGTGCTGCTCAACGAGACCGAGATCAAGGGCAGCCCGATCAGCAACTTCATCAACGACTTCGCCCGCCAGAACGACATGAAGAGCTGCCAGACCCCCACCGACCTTGCCGTCTGACCCGGCGATCACCGAATCGGCCGACGACCTGACCGGCAGTCCGGTCGTCGACGGCGGCGCGGACTGGAGATTCCTCGGCTCCCTGATCCGCCCGCACCGCCGAGCCTTCGTCAGCTACGGACTGCTGCTGGCGGTGGCCACCTCGCTGCCGATCATCGCATCGCTGCTGATGGCCCGGTTCGTCGAGCTCGCCGTGCAAGGGGTCTCGGCGCGACGGCTGCTTCCCTTCGGACTGGGGTACGCCGCGCTCGGCCTCGGGTCGTCGGCGATCGGCATTCTCGTGACCTGGCGGGCGACGGTGCTGGCCTGGAGTCTGACCAACGACCTGCGCCACGACCTGGCCAGTCATGTGCTCAACGCCGATCTCGCCTTCCACCGCGACCGGACTCCGGGCGAGTTGCTGACCCGGTGCGACGCCGATGTCACGTCGGTGACGAGCTTCCTCGCCTCGGTCGTGGCGCGCATCGTCGGGATCGTCCTGCTGGCGGTCGTCAGCGTCGTGGTCCTGGCCTTCGTCGAGCCGATTCTCGCCCCGCCACTGGTCGTCGGCTAC
>JANMJD010000376.1:0-19944 GCA_031371195.1 Actinomycetes bacterium
GCGGTCGTCGTCGGCATCGGCAAGTGCCCAACAAGCGGCGGGTGACGCCGCCAAGGCCAGCCGCGACGCATCCAAACGGCTCGGTGAACGCTCAGGTCAGGGGACGGGTCAGGGCTCCGGGAAGGGCGCCGGCCAGGGCCAGGGGGCCGGTCAGGGGGCCGGCCAGGGGGCCGGTCAGGGCCAGGGGGGTGGCGGCGGCAACCCGAGCGGCAACGTCGGTGGCGGCAGCGGCGCGGGGACCCCGGCACCCGGCCGCGGCGGCCAGGGCCAGGGTGCCGGTCACAAGCCGGGCACCCCGGGTGAGACACCGCGTACCGACACCATCTTCGACCCGGTCGTGGGCGGCGCCGGCCAGGAAGGCACCGTCGGCGGCGGTGGCACCGGCGACACCGAGACGGTCGGCAAAGGCGACGGACCGACCCAGGCCGGCACCCAGCGCGTCCCGCTTGCCGACGCCCTACCCGCATATCAGGCCCAGGCGACGACAGCGCTGGACGCGGCCGAAGTCCCGCCGTCGGTACGCCAGATGGTCGTGGCCTATTTCGATGCCCTCCAGGGGCGCAAGTGAACCAGAGAACAGGAGTCCGACGTGGCTGACTACGAGCCCGACCAGCCGATGAGCCCCGAGCGGTATGCCTCGATCGCCGAGGAGATCGAGGCCGAAATCGGCCGGGTGATCGTCGGTCAGCACGAACTCGTGCGCACGGTGATCACGTGCCTGCTGGCCGAGGGGCACGCCCTGCTCGAAGGGGTGCCCGGTCTGGGCAAGACGATGCTGCTCAAAACCTTGTCCGAGGCCGTCGACCTCGACTTCTCCCGCATCCAGTTCACCCCGGACCTGATGCCCGCCGACATCGTCGGTACCCAGGTGCTCGAGGAGAACGCATCGGGTCATCGCACGTTCAAGTTCCGCGAGGGTCCGGTGTTCGCCAGCTTCGTCCTGGCCGACGAGGTCAACCGGGCGACACCCAAGACGCAGTCGGCGCTGTTGGAGGCGATGCAGGAACGCACCGTCACCGCCGGCGGGGCAACCCGTCCCCTCCCCCGGCCGTTCCTGGTGATGGCCACCCAGAACCCGCTGGAGATGGAGGGCACGTACCCGCTGCCGGAGGCGCAACTCGATCGCTTCCTGCTCAAGGCGCTCGTCCCGTTCCCCTCGGCCGACGAGTTGGTGACCGTGCTCCAGCGGACCACGGGAACGGTGCGCGAGACACTCCGCAAGGTCGTCGGTGCACCGACGCTCACCTCGATGATCGAACTCACAAGGGCCGTGCCGGTGCCCGACCATGTCCTGCGCCACGCCGTCGATCTCGTCATCGGCACCCATCCGTCGGCGGAGTCGTCGCCGAAGCTCGTGCGCTCGTACGTGCGCTTCGGCGCCTCGCCCCGAGGGGCGCAGGCGCTGGTGCTCGCCGGCAAGGTTCGCGCCCTGCTCGACGGACGCCCGAACGTCTCGGTCGACGACATCCGCGCCCAGGCGTCCGCGGCCCTGCGCCACCGATTGGTCCTCGGTTACGAAGCCACTGCGGACCGCGTCGAGGCCGACCAGATCGTCGGCGATCTGCTCGCCTCGATCGGCGCGCCGCCCGCCGGCATCCGCGGGGCGCCATGAGCGAAGCAACGACCGAGGAGCTGCTGTCCCCCGCCGTACTCGCCCGGCTCGAACGGCTCCAACTCGCCAATCGCCGGCGGCTCGCCGGTCGCTTCTCGGGCGAGCATAGGTCACCGCGTCATGGCTCGTCGCTCGACTTTGCCGACTACCGGGAGTACCACCCGGGTGACGACTTTCGCCGTATCGACTACTCGCTGTATGCCCGCACCGACCAGTTGTTCATCCGCCTTTTCGAGGCCGAGGACGATCTGGCGCTGCGGCTGCTTGTCGACACCTCGGGTTCGATGGGATTTCATGGCAAGCTGCGCCAGGCCGCCCGCCTCGCTGCTTCGCTGGGGTTTGTGGCGTTGACCAGGCGCGATGTGGTGACGTTGATGACGTTCCCCGACTCGCTGCCGCCTCGCCGCTTCAACGGACGCGGCGCGGTTTCGCCGATGTTGCACCTCTTGGGTGGTCTCACCCCGGGGGGCACCACCGACGTCCGCGCTGCGGCGAACGATGCGCTGGCCCGCCCTGGCCCGCCCGGGATGACCGTCGTCGTCTCCGATCTGCTCAGCCCGTCGTGGGAGTCGGCGATCGACCGCCTCCCGTCACGGGGCGGGGATTCGGCGGTCGTCCACGTCCTGGCCCGCGAGGAGATCGACCCGGAACTGATGGGCGATCTCGATGTCGAGGATGCGGAGTCGGGCGACCGGGTCGCGGTGAGCCTCGCCACCGACTCCCTCAAGCGGTACCGGGCGGCCACCCAGACGTGGCTCGACCGCGTTGCAGCCCGCTGTCGCAACCGCGACGTCGCCTACACCCGCGTGCTGGCCGACGCCGACATCGAGACAGTTCTGTTCACCGGCTGGCGCGAGGAGGGTCTGATCCGATGACCTTCGCCAATCCGTGGGGACTGGCGATGGCCGGCCTTGCCATCCCCGTGATCCTGCTGCACATCCTGCGCCCGCGCCGTCAGACGGTGACTGTGTCGTCGACGTATCTGTGGGAATCGGTCGAGCGGCCGGTCAGCGCCGCCCAGCCATGGCAGAAGTTGCGGTGGAGCTGGCTGCTGTTCTTCCAGTTGGTCGCCATGGCGCTACTTGCGCTCGCCCTGGCCCGTCCCGTTCGCCTCACCGCGGCGCACCTCAGCGCGCATACCGTCTTCATCATCGATGCCAGCGGTTCGATGGCCGCGACCGATGGGTCGCCCGACCGGCTGGGGGCGGCCAAGGCCGAGGCGGAACGCCTGCGTACGCAGCTGCCCGATGGCGGCGTCGCCAGCGTCGTCGTCGCCGGAGCCTCGCCGCGAGTGGTGCTGACGGCCAGCAACGATCCCCAGGCCTTCACCGATTCGCTCCGCACGGTGCAGCTCACCGAGGGGCGCGCCGATTTCACCGGGGCCTTCGCACTGGCCGAGAGTCTCGAGACCTCGGCGGCCGACATCGGGTTCGTGCTGATCTCCGACGGCGGACTGACCCAGGAGGAGCAGCGGGCGCAACCTCCGGGCACGGTCTACCGGCGGATCGGCAGCCAGGACATCAACCGGGCGATCACCCGCCTGTCGGTGGAGCCCCGAGGAAGCGGTCTGCACCTGCGGGCGACGGTCAAGAACACCGGTGGGCCTACGGCCCGCCAGCCGATCCGTGTCGATGTCGACGGGATCACCGCGACGACCGCCACCGTCGAGCTCAAGCCCGGCACCACCGTCGAGTACGAGGCCGACATTCCGTCCGGCGACCGCATCGAGGCGTTTCTCGAAGGCACCGATCTGCTGGCCGCCGACAACCATGCCGTCGCCGTCGCCGGCCGTCGGCCACCGTTGAAGGTGCTTCTCGCCGGTGACACCCTGTTCATCGGCGAACTGCTCACCTCCATTCCGAACGTGACCGTCGATGTCAGCGACGAGGCCTCCCCCGTCGGAACGGGCTACGACCTGGTGGTGTACAACCAGAGGTCGCTGCCGACCGCGCCACTCGCCCCGGCCGTGCCGTATCTGGCCATCGCCCCGCCGGGAGGGGCCCCGGGCGTGACGGTCACCGGATCGGTCGATCAGCCGGCGATCAGCCTGCTGCGCTCCGACGATGCCCTGGTGGCGGGCATCGATCTTTCCGACATCGGTATCGCCGCCGCCCAGCGGATCGATGCACCCGGTGCGGACGTGCTGGTCGCTGCCGAGGACGCGCCGCTGCTCATCCATGGCGTCGCCGGCGACCGCCCGTATGTATACCTGGCCTTCGCCCTGGCCGACTCGAACCTGCCGGTGAAGTTGGCATTTCCCCTGCTCGGCGACCGGATGCTCACCGAGCTGTCGGGGACCGCGCTCCCGAGTACATCGATCGAGGTCGGGTCGTCGCTGACTCTGCCCGCCGGCCAGGCCGTCACCCTCGTCAGCCCTGACGGCCGGGAGCGCTCGATCGGTATCGGCGCACCGACGCCCCGGGCCGACCGCGCCGGTTTCTGGGCGATCAGAGCAGGCGATACGCCGGAGCGACTCGTTGCCGTCAATCCCCCGGGCAGCGAGTCGCTTCTGGCCACCGCCGATGAACTCGTCAAACCGGCCGAGCCCCGCACCACCGGCAACAACTCGAGCCGGGGTCAACGCTCGGTCGTTCACTGGGTGATCCTTGCGCTGCTCCTGGTGCTGATCGGCGAGTTTCTGCTCGCCCGACGGGCGGTGGGCGTCGCTCGACGCCAATGGCGCCTGGCCATGCTCGCCCGTGCCCTGGTCGCGGTGGCGTTGATCGCTGCCTTTCTGACCCCGGTCGTCCGCCGACCGGCCAACCGGACGGCGACGGTGTTCCTGCTCGACTCGTCGGCCTCGCTGGGCCCCGCGGGACGCGATGCCGCGCTCACCTGGGTGCGCGAGGCGATGAAGTCGCGCAGCCGAGACGATCTCGCCGCCGTCGTCTCGTTCGGGGCCGAGGCGCGCCTGGACCGCCTGCTGGAGCCGGTCTCGCAGGTCGATGCGCCGCAGGTCGTCATCGACCCGGGAGCGACCAGTCTCGAATCGGCCATCCGCCTCGGCGACGCAGTCCTTCCTGAGGATGCCCGCCGACGCCTCGTCCTGGTCTCCGATGGGCGCGAGACGGTCGGAGACGGCGCCGAGGAGGCGGCCCGCCTGGCTGAGCGCGGCACGCCGCTCGACGTCCACACCGTGGACATCACCGCCGGCGACGATGCCGCGGTCAGCACCATCGACGTGCCGCGGTTGACTCGGCTGGGCGAGTCCGTCACCGTCCGAGCGACCGTCGCCGCGACCAGCGGCGGGCCTGCTCAGGTCGTGCTGCGCCGCAACGGTGAGCAGGTCGCCGAGCAGGTGATCGACCTGGTCGCCGGCCCGAACGAAGTCTCGTTCACCGACGTGCCGGGCGGCAGCGCCGGGGCCGTCATCCGGTACCAGGTGGGCGTGCGTCAGGGTGGCGACACCCGGCCGGAGAACGATCTGGCCTTTGCCGCCGTGCCCGTGGATGGCCCGGCCAAGGTGCTGATCGTCGAGGGGACCACCGGCGAGGGAGCCGCGTTGGACAACGCCCTGCGAGCCGGCGGCATCGCCACCCACGTGATCTCCTCGACCGAGTTCCCCGACGTACAGGAGCTGGTCACCTACTCGGGCATCGTGATGGTCGACGTCGACGCCCATGAGCTGTCCGGCGCGCAGTTCCAGGCGTTGGAGACCGCTGTACGCGACCTCGGCCGAGGCCTGGTCACCGTTGGCGGCAATCGCAGCTACGGCGTCGGCGGCTACCGCGGCTCGCCGCTCGAAGATCTGCTCCCGGTGGTCAGCGAGATCCTCGATCCGAAGCGGCGCAAGACCGTCGCCGAGGTGCTCTCGATCGACGTGTCCGGCTCGATGGCCAACTGCCACTGCGATACGGGCGAGAATCCGGCCGGGCGGTTGGGCGGTGGAGTGAACAAGACCGACATCTCCCGCGCCGCCGGAGCCCGGGCCGTCGAGGCATTGTCGCAGTCCGACCAGATCGGCATCCTCGCCTGGAACTCGTCGTCGAAATGGGTGGTTGATCTGCAGCAACTGCCATCCAATGACGTGGTCGAGGAGGGCCTGCGCAAGCTGCGCCCCGATGGCGGTACCAACCTCGGCGACTCGCTCGACGAAGCCGCCGCAGCCCTACGCGACAACCGTGCCGGGCTGAAGCACATCATCTTGTTCACCGACGGATTCACCTCGCCGCAGGTCATCGCCTCGGTAGCCGACCAAGCCGGCGAACTCTTCGTCAACGACGGCATCACCGTGTCGGTCATTGCCACCGGCGAAGGTGCCGCTCCCTCGTTGGAGGGCATCGCCACCCAAGGCCACGGCCGGTTCTACCCGGGCAAGGACCTCCAGCAGGTACCCCAGATCATCGCCGAGGAGGCCGTGATCGCCAGCCGGGACTTCATCAACGAAGGCTCGTTCCTGCCCTCGATCACCGCCCTGACTCCGGTGACCGAGCCGCTCTCGGCCACCCCCGACCTGCTCGGCTTCGTGGCGACGACGGCCAAGGGAACCGCCACCACGGCGATGCGGATCGGACCCGACCAGGACCCGTTGCTGGCCACCTGGCAGGCCGGCCTGGGCACCGTCACCTCGTGGACCAGCGACGCGTCGGCGTGGGCGGCCAACTGGTCGACGTGGGACGGTTATGTCGACTTCTGGGCCCGCCTGGTCAAGCAGACCTTCCCGGCGGGGGATTCGGCGGGCGCGGCGCAGGCCAAATTGTCGGCCGGGACGCTGACGATCAGCGTCAAGGGAGATGGCACGTTCCCCGACGGCTCACAGGCGGTCGCCAACGTGGCGGGTCCCGACGGCCAGCGGATCGAGGTGCCGTTGGAACGTTCGGGCGGCGACGAGTTCACCGGGTCGGTACCCGCCCCCCGCTCGGGCTCCTATGCCGTGGGAGTCGACGTCACCGACCAGGGCCGCACGGTACTCGCCGCCTCGACCCTGGCGTCGGAGAGCTACCCGGCCGAGTTCCTGCCGGGCCCAGCCGACCCGGCGACCATGGCGCGTCTGTCGACCCTGACCGGCGGACGCGGGGAGATCCGAGCCGATCAGGCGTTCGATCGCGCCGATCTGGCGGCGGGCACTCGTCGCTGGGATCTTCGCGGCCCCCTGCTCCTCCTCGCCGCCCTGCTCTGGCCAATGGCGGTGCTGCTGTCGCGTTTGTCGCTTCGTGGGGCATCGCTGGCCGGGGCCCGGGCGGGAACCCGCCGGATCGGCCGCCGGATGCGCGACGCCGTGCCCCGCATCGCCCCCAAGGATCCGGAGAACCGTGGCGCCGATGGTCCGCCGGGGGCCCGACCCGGTGGAGCACCGCCGACGGGCCAGCCGATAGCCGGAACGTCCAGATCCCAGGCTCCTGCCGGCACCACGACCAAGACCGTCAACGACCTGCTCGAACGCAAGCGCGCCGCCAAGGACCAGCCCGGCTCGGTTTCGCCCGACGAGTAGATGACGAGTACATATCGACCGATCCGACAGACCCATCACCCGCATCGGCCCTGGCCGCTCCGGATCGCGCTATGCCGAGCCGACCTCGTCACCCCAGACGTCGGAGAGCACATAGCCCGTGGGATAGGGGTCGGTGGGGTCGACGGCGGTCATCCGGGTGCCGACGACCCAGCCCCGCCCGGAGATGCGCGGCAGGACGGCAGCGCGGTTGCCGACCGTCGTCTCGCCGACGATCGAGACGGTGAACTCGGAGTCGATCAACGAGCGGGCGGTAAACGTACTGCCGACCCCCGCCTCACCGCGTGCTGCCATGCAGGCCAGGCGGGCGGAGTTACCCGTGCCGCACGGCGAACGGTCGACCCGACCCGAGAGCACCGTCGCACCTCGTAGCCGACCGCCGGCGGGGTCGTCGTCGCCGATGAGCATCACATACGAGATGAAGTCGATCTCCGGAATCTCGGGATGTTGCACCGTGATCTGATCGCGCGCCGCCATCGAGATCGCCGTACCGGCCTCGACCACCGCTCGGGCCGACGCCCGATCGAGTTTCACCCCGAACTGGGCCGGGTCGGCCAGCACGTAGTAGCAACCCCCGTACGCCACGTCGACGACGATGTCGCCGAGACCCGGCACGCACAGCGGCACGTCGAGTGCTTCGACGAACGATGGCACGCCGTCGAGTGTGACGCGTTCACAGCGGCCGTCACGACAGTCGGCGGTGGTGCGAACCAGCCCGGCGGCGGTCTCCAATACGACACTCGTCGTCGGCTCGGTCATCGGCACGGTCCCGGTCTCCAACAGGGCCGTGACCACGCAGATCGTGTTCGAGCCGCTCATCGCGTGGGCCCGGTCGGCCTGCAGGATGACGAACCCGGCATGCGCCTCGGGCTCCGACGAGGGGAACACCAGATTGGCGCTGGTCTGCGGACGGCCCCGCGGTTCGAAGCAGAGGTAGCGGCGCAACGAATCGTCCACCTCGTTGAGGTGGTGGAGTTTCTCGCGCATCGAGACCCCGGGGACCTCGAATACGCCGCCCAGGTAGCACGTGCCCTGCTCCCCCTCGGCGTGCACCTCGACGGCATGCAGGGTGCGGGTCAGGCGCATCGATCGACGTCGGTCGGTGGAGTCGGCTGCCCGGGTCGTCAGACCGGGCTGAGCGACACGGCAAGGGCGGCGTCGAGGTCGGCGAGCAGCGCGGCCTGTACCTCGGGCAGCAGCCCCAGCATCGGCTGGCGCACCGGCCCGCAATCGATGCCCTGATGGGCCAGACCGGCCTTTGCCTTGGCGTTGTACGAACCGGATTCCATGTTCTGCACCCATGGCAGGATGCCGGCGAAGATACGCCGCGCCTCGTCGTGGTCGCCACGATTGGCGGCGTCGATCACCGCGACATGCTGACGGGGCAGCACATTGCCCGTGCCGGCCAGCCAACTGCGTACGCCCCAGAAGAAGTAGTCGACGGCTTGGTCATCGGAGCCGCACATCACCGTGAGCCGGCCCTCGTAGCGGGCCTTCAGTTGCAGGAACCGGGAGAAGTCGCCGCTCGACTCCTTGATGGCGACGATCTCGGGCAGTTCGGCGATGGCATCGAGACATTCGAAGCCGATCTCGACCCCGGCACGGGCCGGGTAGTTGTACAGCACGATCGGCATGCCGACGGCGTTGGCGACCGCGGCGTAGTGGGCGGCCAACTCGCGCTGGCTCGGCAGCGATGTCGGCGGCGCGGCGAGCATCAAGGCGTCGTAACCGAGTTCGCCGGCGGCCAATCCGTAGCCGATGACCTCCTTGGTCGAGGCCGCGTTGCACCCGGCGATGAGCTGTGCCCGGCCCTGGGCGACTTCGCGGGCGTGGGTGAACACCTGCAGCCGCTCGGCCGGGGTGAGGGCGTAGTACTCGCCCGTCGTACCGGCCAACACCAAGCCGCGGACCCCGGCATCGAGGCAGTGGTCGATCACCTGGTTGCTGACGTCGAAATCGATCTCGTCATCGGCGTTGAACGGGGTGACGATCGGGACGTAGACGCCTTCGAGATCGAGTGGGCTGGCGTCATTGGGCATGGTGAGAGGCCTCCATGGGCGTCGACGCTAGCACCGCGGGCCGGCCCCGCCCTGAGGGGCGGCGCCGAGCTGTGAACGTGCCGACGGCCACCAGTAGAGCGCCGAGCCAGATCAGCTGCACGAACGGTTTCGATCGGACTTCGACGACGGCGCGACCGCTGTCGTCGGCGTCGAGCAGCACGGCTTGAATGTCGCGCCACGGCCGACTGACAAGTGCGGTCTCGGCCAGCACCCCGCCGCGTTCGGGGTATGCGGTGAGGGCCGGTGTCATCGTGTGACCACCGACGTCGAGGACGACGGCGACCTCATCGGTGCCCTCACGCGGACCACGACGTACCGTCACGCCCCGGTTGGTCACGGCCAGACCGGCGATCGTGACCGTCTCGCCCTCGCCCAGCGTGGCGTCGGCCGATCGATCGAACGTGGTGGCGACGATCCCGACGCTCAGTACCACGAATCCGGCGTGGGCGATCCACGCTGCGGTCGGTGCCAGCCGTCGGTGACCCGAGAGGAGCAACGCGGCCAGGGCCACGACGGCGGCGAGAGCCAGCGGGGCGATGAGGCGGGCGAAGAACTCCCCTCCGATCGTCAGCCGCCGCATGTGTACTGCCTTGGCCGCCAGTGGAGCGACCGTGCCGATGACCGTGATGGCGAGGACACCGAATCCGATGAGCACCGGGTAGCGGGTCCAAACGGCGCGGGTGTCCATCGGTCGATGTCGATCGTCCGAGTCGGCGACAACCGACGGCCCGTCAATGACCGGCTCGTCGATCACCGGCTCGTCGATCACCGACTGGTCGATGAGGACTGCCCTGTCCCGTACCGACGATGCGCAGGCGGCGAACGCGGTGACGGCCAGCGTGCCGAGGGTCCAGCCGACGACAGGCGCCTCGGCGAACGTGTGCACCGAGCGGACGGCACCCGAGCGGGCGATCGCTCCCCCACCGAGCGCCAGGGCCCAGGGCACCCCCCACATCCAGCGCCGCCCCGAACGCTCGCCCACGTGGATGGCGACGAGACAGGCCAACCATGGGGCCAACGAGCCGTTCTCGACCGGATCCCAGGCCCAGTACCCGCCCCAGCCTTGTTCGGCATAGCTCCACCATCCACCGAGGGCCATCGCCAGGGTGATCAGGCCGAGAGCGGCCAACAGCCATCGGCGGGCCGCGCCCGCCGACCCTCCACCGATCATCTGTGCCCAGGCCGGTAGGGTGGCAGCGAGTCCGAGGTAGAGCAGGGGCGGATGGATGGCCATCGCCGGATGCTCGAGGATCGGGGTGAGACCGAACCCGCGCACCGCCGGCAGGTCGAGGCGCTCGAAGGGGTGCCCGACGAATACCGCCACTCCGGTGAGCACCCCACCGAGCACGGCGACGGCCAGCGGCGCGCGCCGGTCCAGTCGCCGGGTACCGATGAGGCCGACCGTGGTGACGATGGCGGCGAACAGCAACAGCGACCCGGGAGCATTGCCCCATACGGCGGCCAATCGATACGGCCACGGCGCGTCGCGGCGGGAGTTCTCCGCCACCAGCCGGATGGTCAGGTCGCTGCCGATGAACGCCCGAGCCAGACGGATCAGCTCGAACCAGGCGACGAACGCCACGGCGACGGCGGCGAGGCGAGTGCGGCG
Organism: Actinomycetes bacterium; assembly: GCA_031371195.1. GTDB lineage: Bacteria > Actinomycetota > Acidimicrobiia > Acidimicrobiales > Ilumatobacteraceae > JANMJD01. The sequence goes on from JANMJD010000376.1 coordinate 10,731, forward strand.
GGCCGTGGCTTTCCTCGGGGTCATGTGTCGCGGGCGGCGGCGCGTCGGTGCAGCTCAACGACCGTATTCAGATTGCGGGCCGTCACCGTGACGCCGAGCATCCGCTCGATGTAGTCGCCCGTGAACCTCGAGCGTCCGGCGCCGTTGCGGTAGTCGACGAACAACTCGTCGACGCCGAACATGACCGGGTCGCCGTCGGCCCGCGCGATGTCGATTCGCCCCCACTCCGCTGCGGTGGGACGCCCGCCGAGGAACAACACGTGCACCTGTTTCGGGTCTCGGGTCGGGGGCGTCGGGACCCGGGCGAGCACGTCGGCCAGCTGCGCAGCGGTTCGCACCACCACCGGGATGGCGAAGCCGAACCGCTCCGCCAGGGCGACGGCCATCGTGTCGCCGACCCGTTGAGCGACCGCGTTGTCGTCGCCTGTCGACCCGGCCGACGCCTCGAACACGGCGTTGCCACTCTGGATGTACGTATCGGGTGACGTGTAGCCCAGCGACTCGAGCAGCCCACGGAGTTCGGCCATCGGCACCGAATGGCGCCCGCCGACATTGATTCCCTTGAGCAGGGCGACGCACGTTGTCATCGACGGTCCGACCCGACGGCTTGTGTAGCCCCGATGCCGTCGCCGGGGATGCTGTCGCCGGGGATGGGTTCGCCGGAGACGCTGTCGCCGGAGATGTGGTCGCCGGAGATGTGGTCGCCGGAGATGTGGTCGACATGGCGGCTTGCGGCCACGACCCCCAGCACGGCCGGTGCGTACTTCTCCAGTTTGGCCGGCCCCACGCCGCCCACCAGGCCCAGTTCTCGCAGCGAGACAGGCATCAGGCGGGCGATCTCGTGCAGGGTGCGGTCGTGGAAGATGACATACGGGGGCATCGACTGCGATCGGGCCTCCTCACCCCGCCAGGTCCGCAGAGCGACGAACACCGGGTTCGTCTCGTCTCCCTTCGGGCCGGGGTCGGATGCCTTCTGCTTCGACTGCTTCGGCCCACCGGAGCGAGTCGCCGATGTGGCCGGTGCCGCCGACTGGCCGAGGCGAGCCGGCTCTGCGCTCGGCGTCGGGGCGCGGCTGGTCAGCTCGGGCAGGAAGGGCGAGGGACGATTGGCGTCGGCGATGACGACCACTTCGTCGCGGCCCCGGGTGATGCCCACATGGAGGACACGGCGCTCCTCCTCGACGTTCTCGGCCAACCGGTGCGGGAGTAACCCGCTCGATGCGCCGTACACAACCACCGCCGGCCATTCGCGGCCCTTGACCCGGTGGATCGAGGCCAGCGTGACCCCGTCACGGTTGCGCTCGCGGGTGAGCAGGCCGCGTAGCCACGACTCGAACGTCGCCGGGTCGGGATGGAGATCGGCGACCTGTTCGAGCGCCTCGAGATCGTCGAGCTGGCTCGACCCTTCGGACTTCGATCGATCGAGCTGCTCCATCGCCTCGCCGAGTCCGACACGCCCACGGATGGCGGCGAGCACTTCGCGGGTCGGCTTGCCCCGGGCGACCAGCCGGGTGACGAGCCCGATGTCGGTGGCGAGGGAGACGACCTTGATCGCCACCTTCTCGTCGTCGATCCGCTCGGCCACACCCTCGAGAGCGGCCAACGTCATGCCCGATCGGAACCACTTGACGATCCACTCCGGCAGGCCCCGCGACGGCCGCCGGTAGACCTCGACGAGATCGTCGCGATCGAGGGCGCCGGCGGAGCAGGCGAGGCGCAGATAGGCCAGCGCGGCTCGCACTCCCAGGCGATCGAGGATGTCGGGACCGAGGTTGGAATCGAGCGGGATGCCGGCCTGGGCGAGAGCGATCTGTGGGCCGAGCAGGCTGGCATTCACCCTGGTCAGCACCGCAATCTCGTGGGGTGCGCGTCCGTCGGCCAACCACCCGGTGACCGTCTCGGCGAGGTCGGTGGTCAATTCCTCGGTGGGTACCTCGCGCACGTCGAGCCGGGAATCGCCGGGCGCGGCAGTCGGCCCGGTGGTGATCTCCTTGGCAACCCGGCGGCGGTTCCACGACAGCAGATGGTCGGCGGCCGTGACAACGGCCGCCGGACACCGGTGGTTGACGCCCAGGGCGTAGTTGGTCGCCCCGGGGAACAATTGGTCGAAGTCGATGAGGAACTCGGGCGACGCTCCGGCATGGCCGTAGATCACCTGGTCGTCGTCACCCACCCCGAACACATCGAGGCGAGGCGCCGACAGCAGCCGCAGCAGAAGCACGTGCGCCGGGGTGAGGTCTTGGAACTCGTCGACCAGCAGATATCGGTATCGACCCTGCATTCGCCGGCGCAGATCGCCGTCGGCCAACAGCAGTTCGACGGCGTAGTAGATCTGCTCGTCGAAGTCGATGCCAGCCGTCTCGCGTAATGCGTGGCGATAGCGGGCGAACAACTCGCCGAGGCCGGGCACATCGTCACGTTCCGCTTCGACCACGGCGGGATCACGTAGCGCCAGCCGGGCGATGCCCAGCGCTTCGAGGTACGGCGCGATCGGGTCGGTGTTGGCCCGCCGCTGGCGCTTGGCGGGGAGCAGCCGGTCGATGATGCGCCTCAGGTCGCGCTCCTCGACGATTCGGGGTGCGCTTCCCAGGGCGTCGGCGATCACCTCGTAGCCCATGCCGTTGAGTGTCTGCACCCGCGGTCGGAACGGAGCGGTTCGCTCGACCAGTTCGTCGCGGGCTCGCACGTTGTAGGCAACGGCCAAGACGCCCTCGCGCTCGTAGCCCCGAGCGACCAACAGGTGCCGCAGGCGCTCGGTCAGCACCCGGGTCTTGCCACTGCCGGCCGGGGCGATGACCCGCGCCGGGCCGGCGGAGTGGACGACGGCGGCCCGCTGGTCGTCGGCCAACTCGATCGCCGCCGCCTCCTCCTCGTCGCCGACGGGCGGGACGACGGACAGGCGCCCAACATCGACTGAGTCGGCATGCACAACCGCCGTTCCCACGGCAGGCACCGAACCGCGTGGGCCGGCGTCGACCCAGGCCGGATCACCGCCCGCCAGAGTGATGTCGGTCGTCGGCGCAGGCGCCGCCCCCAACCGGGAGGCCTTGTTCGTCCACCACCAGACGAGCTCGCCCGAGCGGGCGTCGTAGTTGTTCGCCCACACCAGGAAATGCAGCCTGTCCAGGGGAAACTCGAACGTCGGCGGCAGCGTCCATGGTTCGACCGCCTCGCTCCCCGGTTGGCGGAACAACGCCGGATCGACCTCCAGGCGAACGACGATCGGCGTGCGGTTGAGCCACGCGGCGTGCAGCGCCGCCAGTGCCGCACTCGGCGATGCGAGGATCGTCTCGTCGACGACGATCTCGACGGCTGTCCGCCAAGGTTCGGGAACCGGCTGATCACCGGTGACGATGACCCCGCGCCCGAACGACAGCGGGGCAAGGGCGGCGGTCACGTTGCCGATGGTACGCCCGGCGTGTCTCAGAGTTGTCCGACCGTGCGGACAAAGTGGTCGGAGACCGCAACGGCGTCGATCGACACGCCCAACTGGATCCTGCCGCCATCGAGGATATTGGTTCGCTGGTGGGCCTCGGGGCGCCGCTCGATCACCAGTTGACCGCGAGTATGGCGACCGGCGCATTCCACCGCGGCCAGGTACGGCTCGCACGTCAGGAAATGGCTGTGCTCGAAGCAGATCACGGCCCCGGCGTCGCCCAACGGTGCCCGCTCGCAGCTCCACAGGGCGCACGACGCCCGCATCACCGCCGCGGCAAGTCGGCCCCCGATCGTTGAACCGGCGGCCAGCGACGCGACCGCCGAATTCGACACCTCCACCGGGTTGAACACATCGAGGCCGTACAACGTGACCGGCAGGCCGGCGGAAACGACGATGTGGGCCGCCTCGGGATCGGCGGCGAAGTTGAACTCCGCTGCTGCGGTCACGTTGCCGCCGACGAACGCCGAACCGCCCATCACGAAGATCGACGCCAGCCGGGCGGCGATCTCGGGGCGTTCGGAGAACAAGCGGGCGACGTTGGTCAACGGTCCGACGGCGATCAGGTGCACCGGTCCGGGGTGGCCGACAATCAGGTCGGTGAGCAGGTCGATCGCTGAGCGGGGGTCGAGTCGCCACGGGTCGGGGAGCACGACGCCGCCCAATCCGTCGGTGCCGTGCACCTCGTCGGCGCGCACGATCGGGCCCGACAACGGCCGGTCCGCCCCCGCGGCCACGGGGACCGGGGTGGCTCCCGACGCGCCGAGCACTCCCAGGGTGTTGGGCACCACGTACTCGAGGCCGACATTGCCGGCGACACAGGTGACCCCGAGGAGGTCGAGTCCCGGCGAGGCGGCCGCATACAACAGGGCCAGGGCGTCATCGAGCCCGGTGTCGACGTCGAGAATGATCGGTACAGCCACGCATCGCAGCGTAGACGGCGACCCGGCAAGCACCCCGGACGATGCCGGAGTCGTGGCAGCCCCGGGTCGAGGTAGCCCGATTGCGCCGTACGCTGCGGGGCATGCTCGTCGCGCCGTGGTCGCCCGATCCACCGTTCACGGTCGACCGTGCGGTGATGACGATGCGCTGGGAGACGCTGACGTTCCTCCACTGGGCCTACGACCCCGCTGTCATCCAGGCTCGACTTCCCGACGGTCTGACCGTGCACACGTACGACGGCCAGGCGTGGATCTCGCTCGTACCGTTCGTGATGCGGGTCGGTCTACCCCGCCTCGGCCTGATCCCCGGGCTGCGTCGCTTCCCCGAAACCAACGTCCGCACCTACGTCGTGGCCGCCGATGGCACCGAGGGAATCCACTTCTTCTCACTCGACGCCTCCCGCCTCGCGGCTGTCGTCGGCGGGCGAGCGGGCTATCGCCTGCGATACATCTGGTCAGCGATGCAGGTACGCCGCGGCCCGACCGACGACGTGATCACGTACACCTGTCGTCGACGCCATGAACCTCGCGGTGCGTCGAGCCGGATCATGATCCGTGTGGGAGCGCCTTACGAACCCGGGGAGCTGAGCGATCTCGACCACTGGTTGTCGGCGCGCTATCGCCTGTACAGCCGGATGTTCGGGTCGTCGTTGGGTGCGCGGGCCCACCACCTCGCCTGGACGCTGCGGCGGGCGACGGCGCTCGAGTGGGATACATCGCTGATCGTCGCCGACGGTCTCCCAGCACCCGTCGGCCCGCCGATCGTCCAGTTCTCCGACGGCGTCGCTGTGCGCATCTCCCGGCCGTACCGGATCCGGCGCCCTCAACATGGCGCTCGGCGGAACGGGATCAGCCGAGGTCGCCCTTCCGCCACGGCTGACCGGCCGCCGCTGGGGGACGCAGACGGCGGCTGAAGACGGTGAGCACGATCAGGGTGCCGAAGTACGGCAGTGATTTGACCAGATCCTCGTTCATCTTGATCTTCGAGACGAACAGCACCACCATCGCCACGGCCAGCGCCGCCAGAACCTTGGCCTGGCGCAGATTCGCCCGGCGGTAGGCCAGGAATGCGGCGAACAGCGCTCCGGCTGCGGCGGCCAGATACAGGCCGCGCACGGCTCCGGCCGCCGTCAACTGCAGACTGTCGAAGAACCCGAACAGCGCTGCTCCGCCGAGCACACCCGATGGCCGCCAGTTACCGAAGATCAGCGCGGCTAGGCCGAGAAAGCCCCGGTTGGCGGTCTGACCCTCTTGATAGCCGCCGTTGTTGTTCAGCACCAGCAACGCTCCGCCCAAGCCCGCCAGCGCCCCCGACATGGCGACCGCCAGGTAACGGACCCTGACTACGTTGACGCCGAGCGAGTCTGCCGCCGACGGCCGTTCACCCGACGATCGCAGCCGCAGCCCGAACTTCGTGCGCCAGACGAACCAGCCGACGAACGGCACCATCAGCACGGCGATCAACTGGTAGAGCTTCCACTCGCCGAGTGTGCCCCGCACGATGCCGGCGGCGTCGGAGATCACCGGCCAGTGATGGAACTCCAGCTTGGCCAGCGGTCCGCTGTCGGAGAACCCCGGCACTCGGATCGTGGGCATTCCGGCGGCGACGTCGAATCCTGGTGAGTTGCTCTCCGAACCGGCACCGCGGCCCTTGAAAAGCGCTCCCGAGAGGAATCTCGCCCATCCGAAGGCGAGCAGGTTGATCGCCGTTCCGGAGATGACATGGTCCACACCGAAGGTCACCGTCGCCAGGGCGTGCAGCAGCCCGCCGACCGCCCCGCCGATGGCGCCGCCTAGAAAGGCGCCCCACGGGCCGAAGTGATAGCCGAAGAAGCCCGCCCCCCATGTACCGAGGATCATCATGCCTTCAAGGCCGATGTTGACGATTCCGGCGCGCTCGGAAACAAGACCCCCCAGACCGGCCATCAGGATGGGCAGCAGGGCGGTGATCGTGGCGACGACCGTGAACTTCGACGTCAGATCGTTCTGCTTCGAGATCGATCGCACCACGGCCAGCACCAGGAACGACGCCAGCGCAATGGTCACGAAACGGCGCGAGCGGCCGGTGGCGATGTCCCTCACCGGGTCGGGCGTGAGCATGGCAACGCTCATGCCGGCACCGCCCCCGTACGAGCGGCGGCGTCTCGGATGGCCGCGGCCTCAGCCCGACGTCTGACGACCTCGTAGGCGATCACCGCCGACAGCATCATCGTTCCCTGCATGATCGTGCCGATCTCCTTGGGTGCCTGCAGCGGCGGATCGGGAAGTACCTGGGCCATGCGGGTGATCAGGGCAAACAGCAGCGCGGCGACGGCAATGCCGCCGGCCTTCTGCCGCCCGACCAGCGCCACGGCAATGCCGCCGAAGCCGTACCCGGCGGGGAAGTCCTGGGTGAACTTGTGGGTGTCCTGCAGCAGGATCGGCATACCGACCAGTCCTGCCAACCCGCCGGAAATCAGCATCGTCGTGATGATCATCCGCTTCGGGCTCACGCCCGAGGCGAGCGCCGCACCGGGATTGAGGCCCGACGCCCGCAGGTCGTAGCCGAAACGCGAGCGGTTGACCAGGAAGTGGTAACCGAAACCGAGGGCGATGGCGACGAACAGCCACAGGTACAACCGACTGCCCTGGATCGTCAGCGATGGGAACCAGGCCGACTTCGGGAACTCGCGGGTATGGCGGATGGCGTTGTCGACCCGGGCGATCGCCGACCACTTGAGCAGGATGCCGAGCAGGCTGGCGAACACCCCATTGAGCATGATCGTGGCGATCACCTCGTTGACGTTGCGGTACGCCTTGAGTACCCCGGCGATCCCGGCCCACAACGACCCGACGACGATCGCGGTCGCCATCGTCACGATGATCCGCAGCCAGCCGGGCCCGGGCATGGCCACTCCGACCGCAGCGGCGATGATCGCCGCCAACCGGTATTGGCCCTCGACACCGATATTGAACAGATTCGTCTTGAACCCGATGGCGACCGCCAGTCCCGAGACGAACAGGGGCAGCGATTTGTCGATCACCACGACGACCGAGTCGATGCTGCCGGCGTAGCGCCCCATCTTCCCGAAGGCGATGAACGGGTTGTGGCCGCCGGCGAGCAACGCCAAGGCGGTGATGGCAGCGGCCACCCCGAACGCGGCGACCGGAGCAGCGACCGAGTAGACCAACTGCTGGCGGTTCCTGGTCATGAGCGCGCCCCCGTCATGTACTCGCCCAACTCGCTCTTCGTGACCGTCGCCGGGTCGAGCCGGGCGACGATGCGACCCCGCAGCATGACGAGCAATGTGTCGGACAGCCCGATCAACTCCTCGAGGTCGGCCGAGACGAGCAGCACCGCCAGTCCCCCCTCGCGGGCATCCCGGAAGGCGTCCCACACCGCCGCCTGGGCACCGACGTCGATTCCCCGGGTTGGGTGGGCGGCGATCAGTACCTTCGGATGGGCCAGCATCTCGCGCCCGACGCAGACCTTCTGCTGGTTGCCGCCCGACAACGCCAGCGCCATCGAGTCGATGCCCGGAGCCCGCACGTTGAACCGTTCGATCACATGCGTCGCCCGTTCACGCGCTGCGGCTCGATCGATCCACGGTCCCGACTGGAACGGCGGCTCGCTCTGATAGCCGAGGATCACGTTCTCCCACAGCGGCGACGACAGGATCAGACCTTCGCGTTGGCGGTCCTCGGAGATATACCCGACTCCTCTCGCCCTGCGCTCGCGCGTGCCGACGTCGACCAGGTCGTCGCCATGCAGCAGGATCGAACCGCCCGATGGGTGTCGCGTGCCGATGATCGTCTGCAACAGTTCGGTCTGGCCGTTGCCCTCCACGCCGGCGATCCCGACGATCTCGCCGGCATGGACCGACAGGTCGATCGAGTCGAGGAGCGGCCGGCCCCCGGCGACCTCGGCGGCGACACGCAGGTCGATCAGCTGCAAGGCGACGCGCTCGGTGACGGTCGAGGTTCTCGTCTCGGGGCTCGGCAACTCGCTGCCGACCATCAACTCGGCCAGATCTCGGGCCGAGACGTCGCCGGGGCGAACGGTCGCCACGGTCTTGCCGGCCCGCACGACGGTGATTTCATCAGCGATCGCCAACACCTCGTCGAGCTTGTGGGAGATGAAGACGACGGTCACGCCGCCACGCACCAGTTCGCGAAGGCTCTCGAACAGCTCGTCGACTTCCTGGGGAACCAGCACGGCGGTCGGCTCGTCGAGGATGATGATCTGCGCACCGCGGTAGAGCACCTTGAGGATCTCGACACGCTGCCGTTCGCCGACGCCGAGCTCCGAGACGTACGACCGCGGATCGATGTCGAGACCGTTGGCCCGAGCCAACTCGGTCAACCGGGTAATCGCCGCGTTGGCGTCGAGCCGACCACGGTGCCCCGGCTCATTGCCGAGCACGACGTTCTCCCACACGGTGAGGTTGTCGGCGAGCATGAAGTGCTGAAAAACCATGCCGATACCGGCGGCGATGGCCTCTTTCGGCGACCGGAAGTGGGTCTCGGTGCCGTTCACGGCGATGTGGCCCTCATCGGGCCGCTGCGCCCCGTAGAGGATCTTCATCACCGTCGATTTACCGGCCCCGTTCTCGCCGATCAGGGCGTGGATCGTCCCTCGCTCGACGCGAAGGTTCACACCGTCGTTGGCGACCACGCCGGGAAACCGCTTGACGATGTCGCGCAGTTCGATGGCTACATCGCCACTGGCTACATCGGCACCGGCTACATCGGCACCGGCTATGTCGGCACTGGCTATGTCGGCGCTGGCTATGTCGGCACTGGCTATGTCGGCCGTCGAGGTACTCGTGGATACAGAAGGGCCGCCGGGTTCACCGGC
>JANMJD010000285.1:0-10607 GCA_031371195.1 Actinomycetes bacterium
CGTCGCCTTATTGGTGCTAGGTTTGCCATTGATCTGGGTCGAATGGGCGATGGGCCGGTTCGGCGGGCAGCAGGGGCATCACTCGACACCGGGCATCTTTCAGTCGATGGGCCGCAGCCCGGCTTCGCCCGTCGTCATCGACATCGGCCTCGGCGACCAGGGCCTCGAGATCGGTTCGCGCCCGATCGAGTTCGCGCATATCGACAAGGGCGTCGGCCCGCACGATCCGCAGTCGGCGACGGGCGACGATCAGCTCACGATGGTCGACTCCGTCGAGCAGATCGAGACCACGGCTCGCCAGGCGGTAGCCGGTGCGGGCATACATCTGATCGACGGCACGTTCCGCCGCCTCGGCGAGATGCCCGATGGCCCGCTCGATCACGTCGCGGGGCACACCGTCGACATGGCCGACCGCCTTGACCAGCTCGGCCGCCGAAGCGTAGTGATGGGCCACCTCCTCCTCACCGCCCCGCGACGACGACTCCTGCATCGCCCGAGCGACACCCAGATGCCGCAGAGCCCGCGACGCCTTGGTCAAGGTCTGGTAGGCGACATCGCGCACGGACTCGCTGCGAAAATGCCAGCGTCGGCCGTCGACGGCGAGAAGTCCGGCATCGGCGAGCGCCTCGAGGTCGCTCGGGTCCGCGGGGGAACCCAACGCCTCGCCGAATTTGACCAGTTGGGCCCACGCGCCGGCGCTCCCGAGCACGGCGGCGTTGTCGAGCATCGCCCGCCGCCGTGCCGGGAGCCTGTCGAGCCGGGCGGCGATCAATGCCCGCAGCGAATCGGGCAGGTCGATCGTCGCCGCTCCCGGTGGCCTATCGGCGAGCAGCGTCGCCAGCTCTTCGAGGAAAAGTGGATTGCCACCGCTGTGCTCGAACAATCGCGAGACCGTGCGGTCGTCGGCCACATCGCCGAGAATCGCCTTGGCCAGCTCGCTCGACGCCACCCGATCGAGCGGCTCCAGGCGCATCCGAACCATTGAATAGCCACCCGATGTCGGCGGCCAGACGCCGTCGACATCCGGCCGGCTGGTGGTGAGCAGGACCAACGGCAGCGCCGCCAACTTGGCCAGCATCTGGGCGAACGAGGCCAGCATCGCCGGGTCGGACCAGTGGATGTCGGTGATCGCCACCATCACGGGACCATGCTTGATCGCCGCCTGCAACCCGCTCACGATCGCCCGCGACACCTCGTCGTTCAACCGTGCCGGGTCGGTGGCATCGAGCTGCGACGGCTGGCCGAGCAGGTGCAGATACGCCTCACTGACCCGCTGCACCTCGTCGTCGGTCGTCGGTCGATCGAGCAGCTGAGCAGACCGCCGCACGACCTTGGCCCGCATGTCATCGGCGGTAGCCGTGGCATCGAGCTGCAGGAATGAGCCCAGCGCGCTGGCCATCGGCGACCACACGCCCGACTGGCCGTACGGCGCGCAGGCACCGACGATGACCATGAACCCATGGGATTCGATGGCGCGGGTGCTGATTTCCTCGACGAGTCGGCTCTTGCCGACTCCGCCCTCGCCCTCGATCGCCACCAGCAGGGCACGACCTCGGGCGACGGTCAGATCGAGGCCCTGGGCGACCAGGCCCAGCTCGGCATCGCGGCCGACGAACGGCACGTCGATGCGCCGTCGATGGCCGCCGGGTGGGGCGATCGGCGCCTCCGCCAGCCACGCCACGATCGCCTGCTCCCGCCCGCGGACGTCGACCTCGCCGAACGCCTGGTAGCCGATCGACTCGTTGCTCAGGGCATATGTCGCGTCGCCGACCAACACCCGTCCGGGCGGGGCCTCGGCCTGCAGGCGGGCTGCGCTGTTGACGACGTCGCCCATCGCGGTGTAGTCGCCGCCGGCCCGCAATGCCCCGACGAGCACCTCGCCGGTGTTGACTCCGATCCGCATCCGCAGCGGCCCGTCGGGCCCGATGCGGTAACCCCGTACCGTCTCTTGCATGCGGAGTGCGGCGCGTACGGCCCGTTCGGCATCGTCTTCGTGGGCGACAGGCGCTCCGAACAAGGCGACGATGCCGTCGCCGAGGATCTTGTCGACGATGCCGCCGAACGAGGTGACGTCGTGGACCAGTCGCTCGAAACAGCTATCGATGATGCGTTTCACCTGCTCAGGGTCACGAAACTCGGCCATCGCGGTGTAGCCGACGACATCGGCGAAGAGCACGGTGACGACGCGCCTCTCCTCGGACCGCGCCGGAACGACCGACGCACCACAGGATGGGCAGAACCGCGCCCCGATCGGTAGCGGGTTGCCGCACGAGGTGCAACTCATCAACCGCTCATCGTAGGCCAATCAGCCCATGGGAGGACGACGATTGGCAGCATCGTGATCTACCGTCACACCCATGAGGCGCCCACGTCCGATCCAGCGATGCCGGGCGCATCCGCAAGCGACCGACGTCGCGGCGGCGTTGGTCCTCACCGGACTCACCATGATGGCGGTGTTGACCAGCGGCCGCGTCGAACAGGCGCGTGACCCCAACGCGCTGGCCGTCGTTCTCGGGATACTCAGCATCCTCCCGGTGGCCGTACGCCGTCGCCATCCGCTTGCTGCGCTGTGGGCGGCCACCATTCCCCAGACCGTGTTCACGGCGTGCGACTATGCCGGTGCCGGCTGGCTCGGTGTGTTGATCATGCTGTACTCGGTGGCCGTCCACGTCGACGCTCCGGCGCGCCTGCGCCATGCCGGTGCCGTCGTGGCGATCGGGGCCACGACCACCTTCGTGCTCGCCGTGACCGGGGTGACGGAGTGGGGCAACATCGTCTTCACCCTCGTGATCCTGCCCAGCGCCTTCATTCTCGGCGACAACATCCGCCGTCGTCGCGAACGGCTGGCCGAGCTGGCTGATCGGGCCGATCGGGCCGAACACGAGCGCGAGCTGGTCGCCCACCAGCGGGTGATCGAGGAGCGAACCCGGATCGCCCGCGAGTTGCACGATGTCGTCGCCCACTCGTTGAGCGTGATGGTCATCCAGGCGGCGGCCGCCCGACGTCAGCTGACGCGGAATCCCGAGCAGGCGACCGAGGCGCTGCAGACGATCGAGTCGCACGGCCGCCAGGCGATGAACGAGATGCGCCGGGTGCTCGGTGTGCTGCGCTCCGACCCGGCCCACGCCGCCGAGTTGGCCCCGGTGCCGTCCTTGAGCGACCTCGCCGAGCTGGTAGACGCCGATCCCGATCACCCCGCCGCGCTCACCGTGATCGGCGATGTCGGAGACCTTCCCCCCGGGGTCGAGCTCTCCGCCTACCGGGTGATCCAGGAGGCATTGACGAACATCCGCAAGCATGCCGGACCCGGGCCGGGCGCGGCCGTCGCCATCGACCGCCGCCCCGATGACCTCGTCATCGACGTAACGGACCGCGGCCGAGGGGCCTCGACTCTCACCCGCGGCCCGATCGGTGGCCCGGTCGGCGGGCTGGGCCTGCTGGGTATGCGCGAGCGCGTCGCCACCTGCGGCGGACAGCTCGACGCCGGCCCGCGCCCGGGCGGCGGTTGGCACGTGAGGGCCGTCTTCCCGCTCGACGCCTCCCGCACGTCGCGCCCCGTTGAGACCACGGTCCGATCATGATCCGCATCATGCTCGTCGACGATCAGGCCATGGTCCGCGCCGGTTTTCGGATGATCCTCGAGTCAGAGGACGACTTTGCCGTGGTCGGAGAGGCGGCCGACGGTGTCGAGGCCGTGGAAATGGTCGCACGGTGCCGCCCCGACGTGGTGCTGATGGACATCCGGATGCCGCGGATGGACGGGGTCGAAGCGACCTCGCGGATTCTGGCCGGCAGCAATGTCGACGGGTCGATCCCGCGCGTACTCGTGCTGACGACGTTCGACCTCGACGACTACGTCTACGCCGTGCTCCGCTCGGGTGCCAGCGGCTTCCTGCTCAAGGACGCGCCGGCGGAGCAGTTGATCGAGGCCGTACGGGTGGTTCACCGCGGTGACGCGCTGCTGTCGCCGTCTGTGACGCGCCGCCTGATCGAGGAGGTCGGCCGCCGCCCTGACCCCAGCCGGACGCCGGTCCCCGGGCTCGACGACCTGACCGAGCGGGAGTTCGAGGTGCTCAAGCTGGTGGCGCGGGGCCTGAGCAATGCCGAGGTCGCCGAACGGCTGTATCTGGGGGAGGCGACGGTCAAGACGCATCTCGGGCGGGTGCTGGCCAAGCTCCACCTGCGCGACCGCGTTCAGGCGGTCGTGCTCGCCTACGAATCGGGCGTCGTCACCCCCGGAATCGACTGACGCCCGCGGTCACCTCAGCCCGGGGGCGGATCGATGTCACCCAAATGGTGGACGCAACGCGATTGATCCAGGAGTACAAATAGGGGCATGACGATGCCTGCCCCTCAGCCTTCGACTGCCCTGCGCACCGCCGCCGCCGGAGCCGTCGATGCCATCAAGACATACGGAAGCGGCGACAGCGAGGTACGCGCCCTCGATGGAGTCACGACGTCGTTCGAGTCCGGACGATTCACGGCCATCATGGGACCATCGGGTTCGGGCAAATCGACACTGCTCCACTGCCTGGCCGGGCTCGATTCACTCACGTCCGGTTCCGTCTACATCGGGGAGACCTTTCTCGCCGCGCTCAACGACAAGCAGCTCACCCAGCTGCGCCGCGACCAGGTCGGGTTCATCTTCCAGGCCTACAACCTGATCCCGACGCTGACCGCAGCCGAGAACATCACCCTGCCCCTGGCCCTCGGTGGCGTCAAGGGCGACCAGGCGTGGATCGACCAGGTGGTCGAGACGGTCGGATTGAGTTCCCGCCTCAAGCACCGACCGAGCGAACTCTCGGGCGGCCAACAACAACGCGTCGCCGTGGCCCGCGCCCTGGCCACCAAGCCGAAGATCATCTTCGCCGACGAACCGACCGGCAACCTCGATTCACGCACCGGCGCCGAGATTCTCGACTTCATGCGCCGGGCCGTTCGCGAGTTGGGACAGACGATCGTGATGGTCACCCACGATCCCGTCGCCGCCTCGTACGCCGACCGGGCGATCTTCCTGGCCGACGGCAAGATCGTCGACGAGATGGACGATCCCACCGCCGACAAGGTGCTCGACCAGATGAAGCGGCTCGGGGACTGAACCGACCATGTTCCGCGTCGTCCTCAAGGGCGTTCTCGCCCGCAAGCTCCGCCTGCTGCTCACCGCCTTCGCCGTCGTGCTCGGCACCGCATTCCTCAGCGGCAGTTTCATCTTCACCGACACCATCGGGCGCACGTTCGATGATCTGTTCGCGGATATCAATGCCAACACCGACGCCGTGGTGCGCTCCTCGGTGGTCATCGAGGGTGACTTCGGCAGCGAGCTGCGCAACCGAATCCCCGACACCCTCGTCGCCCAGATCGAGCAGGTGCCCGGCGTCAAGTTCGCCAGCCCGCAGATCCAGGGCAGCGCGGCAATCTTCACCCGCGCCGGCAAGCCGATGAAGGTCAGCGGGCCGACCTTCGGCGGCAACGACCTCGACCCGGCCGTGTCGCCATGGGTGTACGCCCAGGGCCGCGCCCCGACTGCGGCCGACGAGGTCGCCATCGACATGGGCTCGGCCAAAAAAGAGAAGTACCAGGTCGGCGAGAAGATCACGATCAACGGCACACGGGGCACCGAGCAGTTCACACTCGTCGGCATCGTCAAGTTCGGCACCGTCGACTCGCCGGGCGGGGCGTCTCAGGCGCTGTTCACCCTCGACACGGCCGAGAGCTTTCTGCTGCCCCAGCGAATCGCCGGCACCCAGGTCGCCGACTGGATGATCGTCAAGGGTGACGGATCGGTGAGCGACAAGGAACTCGCCACCCGCATCAAGCAGGACCTGGGCGACGACGAATTGCAGGTCCTCACCGGAGCCGAGATCACCAAGGAGAACCAGAGCGACATCCGCAAGGCGTTGAACTTCTTCATCATCTTCCTCACCGTGTTCGCCCTGGTCGCGCTGTTCGTCGGCAGTTTCGTGATCGCCAACGTGTTCTCCATCACCCAGGCCCAGCGCTTGCGGGAGAACGCGCTCCTGCGGGCCATCGGAGCGACGAGCCGTCAGGTGGTAACGGCATCGATGCTCGAGGCGCTCGCCATCGGGCTCGTCGGCTCGCTGCTCGGTTTTGTCGGTGGCATCGGACTGGCCGCGGCGATCAAGGCCTTGCTGTCGGTGTTCTCGATCGACATCCCGTCCGTCGGCCTTGTCATCCTCCCCCGTACCGTCATCCTGACCCTCGTCGTGGGAACGCTGATCACCCTGTTCGCCGCCCTGTTCCCCTCGTTGAAGGCCGGGCGGATCAAGCCGGTCGAAGCGATGCGGTCCAGCGCGATCGAGGCGCCCGGGGCCAACCGGAGCCGGGTGATCGCCGGTTTCGTGCTCCTCGGCATCGGCGTCGGCGCCATCCTGTTCGGCCTGTTCGGGAAGAAGCCGATCTTCTTCGGTCTCGGCGCGCTGGTGTTGTTCGTCGCCCTGTACGTGTTGCTGCCGCTGGTGGCCAAGCCGATCGCCGGTCTGCTCGGCCGGCCGGTCGCCCGTTGGCGCGGAATCACGGGGCAGATGGCGGTCGACAACGCCAGCCGCAACCCGCGGCGCACGGCCCGGACCGCCGCGGCCCTGATGGTCGGCGTGGCGCTGGTCAGTGGCGTGCAGGTGGCGGCGGCGTCGACGAAGAGTTCGATCCGCGACATCTTCGGCCGCCAGTTCACCGGCGACTACGCCATCACCCTCGACGCCGACGGTGGCGGGCCGGTCGTCGGTGGTTTCAACACCGCGTTCACCGATCAGCTGAATCAGATCGACGGAGTGGGCTCGGCGTCGGGCATCTCGGTCTCGCTCGGGCTGGTCGGAGGCAAGGGGCGCCAGCTGACCGTCGTCGATCCGGCCTCGGTCGGCGATGTCTTCGACCTCAAGTTCGTCGCTGGATCGATCACGGACCTGACCGCGCAGGGCATCGACGTCAGCGAGAAGCGGGCGACCAAGGATTCGCTCAAGCTGGGCAGCACGGTCGATGTCACGCTCATCGACGGCAAGTCGCGGTCGCTCACGGTGCAGGGGATCTACTCCGAAGACGTACTGGCGGGCGCCTACACCGTCAACCGCGACCTCTTCGCCAACACCACGGCCGACATCCCGATGCTGGTTGTCTTCGTCAGCCTCGCCCCGGGAGCCGATAAGGCTGCGGTCACCAAGGCACTCGAGTCAGCGGTGAAAGCCAACGGTCTGGGCAAGCTGCAAACCCGCGACGCCTACATCGCCGATCGCGGAGAACAGCTCAACCAGTTGGTCGGCCTGGTCTACGGGCTCCTCGGGCTGTCGGTGGTCATCGCCTTCTTCGGCATCGTGCTGGCATTGGCCCTCAGTGTGCTCGAACGCAAACGCGAGCTGGCTCTGGCCCGGGCGGTCGGGATGACCAGACGTCAGGTGAGCGAATCCGTCGGCTGGGAATCGGTGATCACCTCGCTGCTCGGCACCGTCGTCGGCGTCATCGTCGGCCTGCTGATGGGTTACGCCCTGGTCGCCTCGCTGCGCGATCAGGGTTTCAACAGCTTCACCATCCCGATCGGTTCGATCGTCGTGATGCTGATCCTGGCGGTGCTCGTCGGCATCTTCGCCTCGATCTATCCGGCGTACCGCGCCAACCGGGTCAACATCGTCGAAGCGCTCGCGTCGACCTGAGCGATGGTTGCCGGAGGACCGTCGATGGCCGCAGCTGCTCCAACGGGTTACTCCGGTACACCGCTCCCCAAGAAGCTCGGGATCAAGCCCGGGATGACTTTCGCCACGATCAACGCCCCACCAGAGTTCGCCGCGACGCTCGGCGAACTCCCGGCCGGGGCGGTTTGGGCGATGTCGTCGAAACGAGCCGCACTCGTGTTGGCCTTCCACACGGAGCGGGCCGCGCTGGCCGCCGCGTGGCTGGCGCTCACCTCCGATGTCGGGCAGCTGGGCACGATCTGGGTGAGCTGGCCGAAGAAATCGAGCGGGGTGCGTACCGACATCACCGAGAACACGCTGCGAGAAGACCTGCTCCCCTCGGGTTGGGTGGACGTCAAGGTGTGCGCCATCGACGCAACATGGAGCGGCCTGAAGTTCGTGCTGCGCAAGGAGCTACGCCGCTGACTGACAGGTCGGACACCAGTAGGTCGACCGGGCATGACGCCCGTGTCGGCGGAAGGCGATCGGCGTGGCGCAGAGGATGCACGGCCGCCCGGAACGGCCGTAGACGGCGAGCCCGCCCGGAGCCCGGGCATTGGTCACGGTGACACGAGGTCCGCCGACCAGGTTCGCCCGAAGCATCCGCGCCGCCGTCGCGATCAGCGCCGTGGCCAGCGACTCCTCGATCGAACCGACCGGGCGGAACGGGTCGACCCGATCAGCGAAAAGCACCTCGCTCTTGAACACATTGCCCACGCCGCAGGCGACCCGCTGATCGAGCAGCACTTCGGCGATCGACCGATCGGGCTCGGGAAATGCCAGCATCCGCTCGACGCATACCGTCAAGTCGGCGTCGTCACGGGTGAGATCCGGGCCGAGGTGGGCCAAAGCCGGCGCCACCGAATCGGGTCGTTCGACGTAGCTCTCCACCTCCGGTGCCCGGAAACAGACCGCCGTCCAGTCGGCGGTGACTACCACCACCCGCGCATCCCGCCGCGGCAGCCGCCAACGATCGCCGGGTCGGTACAGATGCCATGACCCGGTCATCCGCATATGCGTGCGGATCACCACATCGTCGCTCCACACGATCTCGAGATGCTTCCCGGTGCTGCGAACCGATTCGATGAGCGTGCCGACCGCCGGGTGACGCCCGCTCAGGCGGGGCGCGTCGAACCGGATCAGTTCGCAGCCGACGAGGGCCGCTCTCAGGGCCGCCGCAGCGCGATGGATCGTGTCACCTTCAGGCACGCCCGCATCGTACGCCCGACGGTTCAGCCCCCAGCCGGAGCCGGGGTCGGAGCCGGGCGGCGACGGCGACGCTTGGCGAGGATCAACGCTGCGCCCCCGACCCCGAGACAGCCGGCACCGACCCCGAGCGGACCGGCAATGTCGGCGCCCGTGACCGGGATCCGGCCGCCATCGCCGTCGGTCGCCGGGATCACCTTGTTGGCAGAGACGTTGAACGTGGCCGAACCGCGCGCGCCGGAGGCGGTTGCCGTATTGACGATCAGGCCGTTGGCGATGTCGGCGGCGACGACGACGTGGGAGCCGGTGCAACGCATCGTCGCCCCCGGAGCCAGGCTGGTGGACGCCGCCGGGCTACAGGTCATCGAGGGGAGCATCGGGTCGGTGATCACCACCGAGGGAATGATCACGTTGCCGGCGTTGGTGGCAACGATCGCATAGTCGATCGTCTCGCCGACGTCGGCGAGACCGTTGCCGTCGCTGTCCCCGAGCGTTCCCGTCTTGACCAGCGTCAGCGCGGCGCGCATGACTGCGGGAACCCGAACCTCGTTGGTCGTCGCCGTCAGTTTCGTGCCGTCGGTCGCGGTGGCGACCGCCGTGGCGATGTTGACGACCTCGCCGGTTTCGAGGTCGGCCTGCGTGACGGTGTGGTGGGCCGTGCATTCGGCCGTGGCAGCCGGAGCGAGTACTCGTGTCGGGCACGCCACCGATCCGGCGTCCACGTTGCTGTCGCTCACCTCCACCTGCGAGACCGACACGGTCCCATCGTTGCGCACGACGATGGTGAAGTCGATCACGTCGCCGACGGCGTCGTAGTTGCTGGTAGCGGTCGACTTGACCGCCTCGATGGCCGGGCCGGCCGCCGATGGCACGATGACCGTGTTGGACGTTGCATCGACCGCCGGACCTGTCGGCGGAGCCGCCCGGCCGGTTGCCGTGTTGTCGATCGTCGCCGCATCGAGATCGGCCTGGGTGACCGTGATCGTCGCCGGACATTCGGCGCGTGCACCGGGGGCCAGCGTCGTCGGGGCGCAGACGAGGTTGGCATCATCGGCGCGGACGTCGACGGCGTTCACCCCGGTCAGGGTGACGTTGCCGATGTTGCGTACCGTGACGACGTAGGGGATCACCTGGCCGACGACGTTGTAGGCCACCGTGGTCGTCGTCTTGGTCGTCTCGATGACCGGCTGTTGATCGGCCGGGACCCACACGGGATTGGTCGGCGTCGGCGGCAGCGAACCCGTCGGCACCCGACCGGTGATCGTCGCCACGTTCTCGATGCCACCGGCATCGAAGTCGACCTGGGTGACGGTATGGGTGGCCCGGCAGGTGGCCGCGGTGCCGGGGGCCAGGGTGGCGGCGTCACAGACGACCGAACCGGCATCGGCGGCCGGATCAGTGACGACCAGCCCGTCGATGGTCACGTTGCCGGTGTTGCGGGCGACGATCGTGTAGCCGACGACATCGCCGAGAGCGTCGAACCGGGAGACTGCGGAACTCTTCAGTGCCTCGACGGCCGGGTGCTGGGCGGCGGGGACGAGCACCTCGTCGGACGGGGTCGCCACCCGGCCGCCCGCCGGGATCAGCCCGGCGCCGGTGGCGACGTTGACGACCGACCCGGCATCGATGTCGGCCTGGGTGACCGTGTGGACCGCCGTGCAGTCAGCCGTCGCCCCGGGGGCGAGCACCGTCGCCGAGCAGACGATCGTGCCCGGATCGGCC
>JANMJD010000293.1:0-12449 GCA_031371195.1 Actinomycetes bacterium
CTCGCGGGCTGGGACGTGGGCCTGAACCGCGCGACTTCGTCCAGTCACGTCGTCGAAACCAGCGTTGCCGCCGCGCCGATCATATCGGCCATTTCCAGATCCGCAACCGGGGCACGGTCGGCGGCTCGATCGCCCACGCCGACCCGGCCAGTGAACTGCCCGCGGTCGCCCTGGCGCTCGATGCCACGATCGAGGCCGTCGGAGCGGGCGGTACGCGGCGCATCGCCGCCGGCGACTTCTTCGTCTCGACATGGGAGACGTCACTGGCCGAGGGCGAGATCCTGTCCGCCGTCGAGTTCCCGGTGTGGGGCACGGGCAGCGGATTCGCCGTCGAGGAGATCGCCCGTCGGCATGGCGACTTCGCCCTCGCCGGCACCGTCGTGGGCGTACAGGTCGCCGGGGGCACCGTCGTCAAGGCCGCGGTCGCCATGTTCGGCGTGGCCGGCACGCCGGTGCGGCTTGCTGCGGCCGAAGCCGCGCTGCTTGCCGGGGCCGATGCCGCCGAGGTCGGTCGGGCGGCCGCCGGCGCCCTCAGTCCGAGCGACGACATCCATGCCAGCGGCGCGTACCGCAAGCAGGTCGCCGCCGTCATCGTCGCCCGAGCAGTCTCTGCCGCCCTCAAGGAGGCTCAGTCGTGAGTACCGACATTCGATTCACGGTCAACGGCACCGCCCAGCAGGTGAGCGTCGAGCCGCGCAAGCTCCTGTCGGATGTGCTGCGCGAAGACCTCCGCCTCACGGGCACGCACGTGGGTTGCGAGCACGGCGCCTGCGGTGCCTGCACCGTCATCATCGATGGGGCGGCCGTACGGTCGTGCCTGCTGTTCGCCGTGCAGATGGGCGGTGCCGAGATCACCACGGTCGAGGGAATCGCCAACGCCGACGGCACGCTCAATGCATTCCAGCAGGCGATGCAGGACAACCACGGCCTGCAATGCGGGTTCTGCACCCCGGGCATTGTCGTTTCGATGACCGCCTACCTGGCCGATCATGCCGACCCGACCGACGATGAGTTGAAGGAAGCGCTGTCGGGCAATCTGTGCCGCTGCACCGGCTACCAGGGGATCATCAACGCCGCCCGGCAGGCCGCCGGACTCCCGGTTCATGACGCATCGAATCACGGAGGTGGGCACTGATGGCCGCTGCACCAACCACGGCCGGGCGCTATGTCGGCCAAGCG
This sequence comes from Actinomycetes bacterium, assembly GCA_031371195.1. Classification (GTDB taxonomy): domain Bacteria; phylum Actinomycetota; class Acidimicrobiia; order Acidimicrobiales; family Ilumatobacteraceae; genus JANMJD01. The sequence goes on from JANMJD010000293.1 coordinate 1,180, forward strand.
GTCAAGCGGCTCGAGGACCCGCGGTTGCTGAGCGGCCACGGCCGCTATGTCGATGACGTGCAACTGCCGGGCATGCTCCACGTCGCTTTCGTGCGGTCGAACGTCGCCCGTGGCACGATCACGTCGATCGACACGACCGCGGCTCTCGCCCTGCCCGGTGTCCACGCGGTCTACACCGCGGCCGATCTCAATCCCCGGGTGCAGATGTTCTGGCACACGATGCTCGGCCCGCCGCCCGAGTTGGGTGGGGTCACCAAGTACCCCCCGACGCGGCCATTGGCCGACGGCGACGTGCGCTTCGTCGGCGATCCGATCGCCCTGGTCATCGCCGACAACCGGTATATCGCCGAGGACGCCTGCGACCTGGTCGAGGTGGAGATCGACGTGCTCCCCCCGGTGCTCGGCATCTGGGAGGCGGCCAAGGACGAGCATCTGGTCCACCCCGAGAAGGGCACCAACGTCATCGAGCACATGCCGATGCCCGAGGTACCCGAGATCGAGGCGATGTTCGCTTCGGCCGCCCATGTCGTCAGTCGCCGGTTCCGTCAGTGCCGGGCGTCGAACGTACCGATGGAGCCCCGCGGCATCATCGTCCACTACGACCGGTGGGCCGGCGACATGCAGATCTGGGCGGCGACACAGAGCGTCAGCGAGTGGAAGTCGTCGGCCTCGAGGCTCACCGGTATCGCCGAACCGCGTGTGCGGGTGATCGCCGGCGACGTCGGCGGTGGCTTCGGTCAGAAGATGATGATGACCCGCGACGAGGCGGCCGTGGTGATGGCCGGTCACCTGTTCGGCGGTCGGCCGATCAAGTGGACCGAGGACCGTCGCGAGAACCTGATCGCCGCCAACCAGGCCCGCGAGGAGGAGATCGACGTCACGATGGCCGTCACCGCCGACGGCCACATCATGGGAGCCAAGGTTTACTTCTGGGAGGATGTCGGCACGTTCCCGTCGGGCAGCGGCGCTACCGGCTCCATGGCGATGGGCGTGTGGCCGGGGCCGTACAAGTTCCCGGTCGTGCTGCCGGGGCAGACTGCCGTGTTCACCAATACCGTCGGCAAGCAGGCGTATCGCGGGCCGTGGATGATGGAAACGGTCTCGCGTGAGCAGATGATGGATCACGTCGCTCGCGAGATCGGGATGGATCCGATCGAGTTTCGTCGGATCAACATCGTCAAGGAGGAGGACCTTCCATACACCACCTGCATGACGATGGTCTACGACGAGTCGATCTCCCCGAACGAGACGATGGAACAGGCGTTGACCATCCTCGATGTCGATGCCTTCCGGGCGCAGCAGACCGCGGCGCGCGGCGAGGGTCGGCTGATCGGCATGGGTCTCGCCGTCTACATGGAGCCTTCGGCGATCGCCTTCGGCATCCTCTCGTCGGATCAGGCGATCATGCGGATGGACATCACCGGCAAGGTCACGGTGGCGATGTCGACCGGCAACCACGGTCACAGCCTGGAGACGACGATCCCTCAGATCGTCGCCGAACATCTTGGCTGCGACATCGCCGACGTGGTGCTCATCCAGGGCGACACGGCATCGAGCCCGATGGGCCCGGGCACCGGCGGCAGCCGCAGCGCGGTGATCGCGGGTGGCGCGGCACAGACGGCCGCGCTGCGATTGCGCGACAAGATCCTGCAGATCGCCGCCCACGCCATGGAGGCGTCGGTCGACGACCTCGAGATCAACAACTCGGTCGTCTCGGTGAAGGGCACCCCGGCCCGAGCGATGCCGTTCTTCCAGATCGCCCCGATGGCCTACATGATGCCCGAAGCCTTGCCGCCCGAGATGGAGCAGGGGCTGGAGGTCACCGCCCGTTACCGGCCGCCGGGCCAGTTCACCTGGTCGAACGCGGCCCATGCGTGCACCGTCGAGGTCGACCCGGCTACGGGAATGGTCAAGATCCTGCGCTACATCGTCTCGGAGGATTGCGGTCGGATGATCAACCCGATGGTGGTCGAAGGTCAGATCGCCGGGGGCGTGGTGCAGGGAATCGGGGGCGTGCTCTTCGAGCACATGGTGTACGACGAGGCAGGCAACCCGCTGGCCACGACGTTCCTCGATTATCTACTCCCGTCGGCGCCCGAGATCCCCGATATCGAGTACGGGCACATCGTCAAGCTCTCGCCGTCGATCGGCGGCTACAAAGGCATGGGCGAGGGCGGGGCGATCGGTTCGCCGCCGGCCCTGGCGAACGCCATCCACGATGCGCTGGCCCATCTCGGTGTGCATCCGACCCGGTTCCCGCTCGGTCCGTCGCAGTTGCTCGACCTGATCAACAACGCTTCGATGTGACCCGCCGCACCGGGGGTGGAAATCAGCGATAGCGACGAGAATGCGCCCCGGCTCGGCCGGTCGGGGCCGCTCATCGTCTACGGCGACGGTCCCGGGGAGCCGCGTAGCGCGCCTGAAGTCGTGGCGGCGGCGGCGGGCCTGAGCGGTCGGCCCGAGGTGTTGTTGGGCCTCGTCGCCGACGACCATCCGTGGCTGCGATCGCCGGGTCTGCGCGGCCGGGCGACGATGGCTGGTTTCGCGGCTCGTCGGGCCGTTGCCGAAGGCCGGCTCGCGGGGGTCTCGGTACGGCTCAGCGGGATCCCGGCGCTGATCGATCATGCGCGGCCCGACGTCTACGTGGTCACCGGGGTTCGTCGACACGATGGATTCGCTTTCGGTGCGACGATCGGCTGGGGACCGGCTGCGGCCCGCGCCGCCACCGCGGTGGTGGTGGAGGTCGACGACGACGGTTTCGACTTCGGCGGTGTGGCGATCCCCGGCAAGATCGTGGCGACCATTCCCCGGCCCGCCGCCTACGAGACCCCCGAGTTCGCTTCCCGAGCCGCCGACGAGATCGACCTGCGTATCGGCGCGTTCGTCGCCTCGCTGATTCCCGACGACGCGACCTTGCAGTTCGGCCCGGGTGGGATCGCCGAAGGGATCGCGCTCGCCCTCGATCGGCCGGTGTCGATCTGGACGGGTCTGGTCACCGATGCGATGGCCGGCCTGGCGACTCGAGGATTGCTGACCGGGTCGATCACCGGCGGGTACGTGTGGGGTGGTGAGCCCTGCCGAGCGCTGGCCCGAGCCGGCTTGCTCGACCATCAACCGATCGAGGTCACCCACGACATCGGGCGGATCTCGGCGATTCCCCGGTTCGTCGGCTGCAACACGGCGCTGCAGGTCGGCCTCGATGGCTCGGTCAACGTCGAACGGGTCAACGGCCGCACGATCACCTCGGTCGGTGGCCACTCCGACTTCTGCGCCGGTGCCGTGCGATCGATCGGCGGCCTGTCGATCATTGCCCTCCGCTCGACCACACCGTCAGGAGCGTCGGCGATCGTGGCGCAGGTGGAGACCGTCTCGACCCAACGAAGCGACGTCAGCGTCGTCGTCACCGAACACGGCATCGCCGACCTCCGCGGCGCCGGCGACACCGAACGGGCCCGGCGAATCGTGGCCGTCGCCGCCCCCGAACATCACGGCGCCCTGTTCGGTTCGATCCGCAGCGAATAGCGCAACTTTGTGAACACGCCTGAGACAACGTGAGGGAAACCATGGCCGACTGGATGACGCAGGGCGCGGTGACCGAGGAGCGATGCCGGGCGGCCCGCTCACCCCCGGTCGATCACATCTTCTTCTTGAACCCCTCGATGGTGGCGCGGATGTCGTCGGTGGCGAAGGATTCGGCTTCGGCCGACAGCGCGAAAGGGGCGACGAGGTTGATGGCGGCCTGCAGGTGGATGTTGAGGGCGCGCTTGGTCTCCTGCATCGCTTGGCGTGGCAGTGCAGCGAGACGGTGGGCGAGTTTGAGGGCCTCGGGCATCAGCTGATCGTCGGCCACTGCCCGGTTGGCGAGGCCGATCTCGACCGCCAACGGGGCTGGGATGCGATCGCCGAGCAGGATGTACTCCTTGGCCTTGAGCATGCCCATGTACAACGGCCAGAAGGCCGCACCACCATCGCCGGCGACGAGCCCCATGGCCACATGGGTGTCGGCGAAGAATGCGCTGTCGGCGATGAGGACCAGATCGGCGAGTAGGGCGACGTTGCAACCGAGTCCGACGGCGGCGCCGTTCACTGCGGCGACGACCGGTTTGGGGAACTCGGCCATCGCGTCCATCAGGCGCTTTGCACCGCGCAGCGACTGCCTCCGATGATCGGGATCGTCGTAACTGCGGATGAAGCCCGGAATGTCGCCACCGGCGCTGAACGCCTTCCCGGCCCCGGTGATGACGACGGCACGCACGGAGTTGTCCTTGGCCAGATCTCCCCAGATGTCCTGCATCCCCTCGTGCATGTCGTCGAGAAAGGCATTGCGCATGTCGGGGTTGTTCAGCGTGATGATCGTGACCGGCCCATCCTGCTCGACGAGGATGTGGGGAGTCGGGGCATACGGCATGAGTGCTCCAGGGAGAGAGTCTTCGGATCGGTACGTCGGCGGCCGGGGAGCGGGCGACGTCACCAGTATTGCCGACTTGACAGTTGTGTCAACCAACGTGCGTTGTCCACCGGGCCGACCGACTACGGTCGCACTACATCATGGGATTGCTCGACGGACGAGTTGTCATCGTCACCGGCGGCGGACGGGGATTGGGCCGCGCCCACTGCCACGAACTCGCTCGGGCCGGGGCGACGGTGGTGGTCAACGATCTCGGCGTCGGTCTGCGTGGTGAGGCCGAGGACAACGCCGTTTCACCGGCCGAGGATGTCGTCGCCGAGATCGAGGGAATGGGTGGCACGGCGATGGCCGACGGTACGTCCGTCACGGATTGGAGGGGAATGGAGGCGCTCGTCGCCCGCACCGTCGAGCAGTACGGCGACCTGCACGCCGTCGTCAACAACGCCGGGTTCCTACGCGACCGGATGATCACGGCGATGAGCGAGGACGACTTCGACTCGGTGATCGAGGTTCATGTGAAGGGCTCCTTCGCGCTCACCCGTCACGCCTGCGCCTACTGGCGCGACCGGGTGAAGGCGGGCCACCGAGTGACAGGTCGGGTCGTGTCGACCACGTCGGGGGCCGGGTTGTTCGGCAACGTCGGCCAGACCAACTACGGTCCGGCGAAGTCGGCGATCGCCACGTTGATGCTGATCACCGCCCTCGAAATGCAGCGCTACGGCGTGACGGCCAACGCCATCTCACCGATCGCCGCCACTCGCATGCTTGCCTCGATCGGACGCACCGCCGAGGAGTCGACCGGCTGGGATCGCCTCGACCCGGCCAACGCCTCGCCGGTCGTCGCCTGGCTGTGCAGCGAGGAGTCCGGCTGGCTCAGCGGCCAGGTGTTGCGGGTCGACGGCGCCACCGTCAGCCGGGTCGAGGGCTGGAGGATCGCCGAGGCGTACACCTCGAAGTCGGGGGAGTCGCTGTCCATCGATGAGATCGGCCTCGGCCTGCGCAAGGTGCTGGGCGTCGCTCCCCGGGGCCTCGGCGGCTGACGTGTCGTCGACAACCGCCTGCCTGCTCGTTCGCCCGAGGACCTCAGGTCGCCGGGGGTGGGAACCGACGGGCGTCGCACGGTGTAGTGCACACTGATGATCCCGATCGAGCCGTTCGATGAACTCGGCGACGATGACGCAACCGACGTCCGCATCGGCCTCGACCGTCGACGGGTCGTTCCCGTGCTGCTCGCCGTCTTGGCGGCTCTGCTCGTCGTGTCGTTTGCCGTCGGACGTCGGGCGCCCTCGGTTGCCGCGCCCGGTTCTTCGGTGCCGCCCGCGGCCACCGTCGTCGATCGCTCGACCACAACGGTCGTCGCTTCATCGACGACTCCGGCTCCGGCCACCACCACCACCACCAGCACCACGGCGTCGGTGGTCTCGCTTCCCTTCGGAGAGGCGACCGGTCTGGTGGTCTATCTGACGCCGTCCGGTGGCGCGCCCGACTCGATTCGGGCGTACGACATCGACACGGGAGTCGTGCACGATGTCTCGTTCGGCGGTGACATCGGTTGGTACATCCGGGCGATCGACGGGGCCGGTGGAGTCGTGGTCGATGGGGGAGCGGCAGTCGCGGTCGGCCCCGGGGGTCATCGCACGCTGATGGCCGGCGGTCCGAACGGGATCAACGAGGCGCCGAACGGCCGGGTCGCCGCCGGGCCATCGGGAGGCGTCTGGGCCAGGGGCTTCGACCCACCGCGGATCGAGCTGTTCGACGCATCGGGAGCGCCTGCCGGCCGGATGTACGGCCTGCCGATCGGCGCCGAACTGTACGGCTCGATGGCCGACGGACGCCCGGTGGTGAGGACCGAGGATCGGCGCGTTGCCGTGATCGAAGCCGACGGAACCCGCACGCCGCTTGCCGACAATACGCTCGGCCCGGTGGAGTCGGGACGCTTCGCCGAGGTCCGCTGCGCCGACGACGAACAGCCGTGTCATGTGCTCGGCCATGTCGACGACCGGACCATCGATCTCGGCCTGACCCACGATGCCCAGGGTGTCGCCCGCGGCTTTCGCTTCCAACCCGACGGACCGTTCGTTGCCGTGAACGAGAACGGTCGGATCTCGCTGATCGATTCCACCACCGGGGCCACGACCTCCGACGTCGCCCACCCGACGAACGAGGGCTGGTTCGGCGAGGATGATCGCGTGCCGGTCCGTTTCCTTCCCGGCGGCCGCGGCCTCGTGGCCTCGACCGGCTTCGGCCTCGAACTCGTCGACCTCTCGGGTACCAGGATCGCCGCGATCTACCTCGACGGTGACAACGGGTCACGGCAAGTCCTCGGCGTCGGCTACGCCCACCCCTGGGCGCCGTGAATGATGTCGACCCGTCGTCACGGGTCGATGTCGAGGTGGCCGCCACCATCTCGCGAACCTGGTGAAGCACCACCGGACCGACGTTGCCGAGGGTTCGTTCGAGGCGACTGAGCGCAGTCGCCCGGATGTGCTGACATCGCGCCGACGATGGGACGCTCAGGCCGTTGCCGATCTGCGGTTCATGCTACAAGATTGTCGCGCGAGGTCGAGTCGCCGTCAGCTCGTACCGGGCTCCTTGGGGAGGCCGAGGACGCGTTCGCTCAGAATGTTGCGCAGGATCTCGTCGCTGCCGCCGGCGAGTCCCATCGCCGGACGGGTGAGGATCTGGTCGGCCCAGGCGTACAGCCCCCATTCACCGGCGTCGGCGGTGACCTTGGCCCCGAGGATCTGTCCGGCGACGTGGGTGATCAGCCGCAGGGTCTCGGTGCTGGCGAGCTTGAACAACGACTCGGCCGGCCCTGGCGGAAGGCCCGCCTTGCGGCGGGCGTCAGCGGCATTCGCCTGGTAGCGGATGGTTTCCGCCATCGAGTACGCCTTGGCGATTCCCTGCCGCACGAGTGGGTCGTCCGATCCCATCCCGGGTTGAGCGGCGAGCATCCGCAGGCGCTCCAGCGAACGGTTGACGCCAAAGATGTCGCCGCCGGAGGCACCGAGCGCCCGCTCGTTCATCAACGTCGAGATGGCCACACCCCAGCCGGCATCGACATCGCCGAGCCGGTGGGAGTCGGGAATGCGGGCGTCGTTGAAGAACACCTCGTTGAACTCCGTGCCGCCGGTCATCATCCTGAGCGGACGAACCTCGACCCCCGGAGCCTTCATGTCGACGGCGAATGCGGTGATGCCCTTGTGCTTCGGAGCGTCGGGGTTGGAGCGGGCGAGCAGCAGGCCCCAGTCGGCCAGGTGGGCGACCGACGTCCACACCTTCTGGCCGTTGAGCACCCACTCGTCGCCGTCGCGCTCAGCCCTGCTCGACAGGCCGGCCACGTCCGATCCCGCTCCGGGCTCGCTGAACAACTGGCAGCCGATCAGATCGCCCCGGTACATCGCCGGGATCACCGACTGAACCTGTGGCCCACCGAACTTCAGGAACGACGGAGCAACCATTCCGAGACTGATCCCGTAGACACTCAGGTCGGCGATGTCGTACTGATTGCGCATCTCGAGGTAGATGCGATCGTGCTCCGCCGTGAGCCCGGCGCCGCCGCAGTCGACCGGCCCCGAGATCCACCCGAACCCGGCATCGAACTCCAGTGCCTTCCACGCTTTGGCGAGCCTCACTCGCTCCAGTTCGTCCTCCTCGGAGCGAGCTGCGTAGCCCGAGAGCGTGTCGTCGCCGACCCCCCATTCCGGCGTGCCCGACGGCGCCCGCGTAGCGTGGGCCGAGAGGAACGCCTCGGCGTCGCGGGCGAAGGCGTTCAAGTCGACCGTGCCCGGGGCAGGTGTGGCGATGTCTGTCGTCATCTCGATCATCCTTTGGTGAGCAGCATCGCGCCGGAGAACGGACCGACGGCGTTCGCCCAGACCGACACTTCGGCGTTCGGAACTTGACGGTCGCCGCATTGGCCGCGCAGTTGGCGGACGGCCTCGATGCAGAAGTTGGCCCCATGACGGCGTCCGACGTTGATGGCGCCGCCGTCGGTGTTGGTCGGGCAGGCCCCGTCGAGGCGGGTGTTGCCCTCCTCGATGAACGCACCGGCCTGCCCGGGTGGGCAGAGTCCGAGTCCTTCGAGCCACTGGAACGTGATCACGCTGAACCCGTCGTAGAGATGGGCGGTGTCGACGTCGGCGGGCCGCAACGACGTGCGCGACCACAGGAGCTCGCCGCAGTGGGCCGGTGAGGTGCGCACCATGTCGGGGAGGAGTTCGAAGTTCATGTCGTGGATCGCCGAGAGTGCCGACGCCTCGACCAGCACGGCAGGTTGGCGCAGGTCACGGGCCCGTTCCTCGGTGGTGAAGATCACGGCCGAACCCGAGTCGCACGGATAGTCGCAGTCCAGAATCCGCAGCGGCTTGGTGATGTACGGATAGGCCAGGTACTGCTCGGCGGTGAGTGGATCGCGTTGCAACGCCTCGGGATTCGTCAAAGCGTAGGAACGCTGGATCTCGGCGAAGGTGGCGAAGGTCTGTTCGGTGGCGCCGGTCTCGTGCATGTAGCGATTCATCAACAACCCGGCCCACTGGGTGGGGGAGAAGTCGCCGAACGGGTACATGAATTGCGTGTCGCCCGGGCTGGGCGCGCCGAGCATGGCCGCCCCCGAGGCAAGCGCGGCCGACGGCGGCTGTTGCATCATCAACCGGAAGGCCATCGTCGTCTCGGTGTGCCCGTGGGCCACGGCCATCGCCGCGTGGTACGCCGGGGTGATGAACGCCGGGGAGACTCCGACGTTGAGGTTCCACTTCAGACGGTCGAAGCCCATCATCCAGGCGAAGTCGACGGCATCGCCGCCCCACGTCGACACGCCGTCGATGTCCTTGGCCGTCAAACCGGCATCGTTGAGCGCCCGGGTGGCCGCCTGTGCCGCGTGGTGGCGCTCGCTGCGCCCGGTGTTGCGTCCGACGTCGGAGTACCCGACTCCGACGATGGCGACCCGCCGGGTCATGCCGCCACCTCAGAAGTGGCCGGCGACGTGACCGTTGCGAAGACCGGGATCGTGTAGTCGCCGAGATCCTCGAAGCGGACCTCGACCTCCATGCCGATCCGCACGTCGGATTCGTCGATGCCGACGAGGTTGGTGAGCAGCTGCAATCCGGCCTGCTCGACCAACTCGACGGTGGCGATCAGGTAGGGCACACGGTCGACGAAGAACGGATGGAACGCCTTGAACGTCTGGGTGAAGGCATAGACCGTGGCCCGGCCCGACACCGGTTCGGGGGCCAGATCGAACGACTGGCAGTTGCGGCAGATCGGGCGGGGAAGGTGGATGTACGTGCCGCATGACTGGCAGCGCAGGATGCGCAACTCGCCGGCCCGAGTGCCCTCCCAGAAGAACGCCGTCTCCCGATCGGGGGCGATCGGCGGTGGTGAGGGTCGTTCCATCGAAGCTCCAGCGGTCATACTTGGCGGGTGATCTGACAGTAGCGTCAACTAACGATCGTCTCCCGATCGCGGCTTGCCGATCGCATGGATCAAGAACGGAGAAGCCGATGAGTTTGCAACCGTTGCCGCTGGTCAACGACGACACCGCGTCGTTCTGGGAGGGTGGAGTCGACGGACGCCTGCATATCCATCGATGCCGGGCGTGTCGTACATGGTTTCATCCGCCCGCGCCCGTCTGCCCCGAATGTCTCTCGCTCGACGTGGGTCCCGAGCCGCCATCGGGCCGGGCGACGGTCGAGGCGTACAGCATCAACGTGCAACCGTGGGCACCGGGGATGGTCGTGCCGTACGTGGTCGGGGTGGTCTCGCTCGACGATGCCCCCGGGGTGCAGCTGACCACCCGATTCGTCGATATCGACCCCTCGGCGATGGCCGTCGGCTTGGCGATGGAGGTGGTGTTCGAGCACGTCGAGGATGTCTACCTGCCGCTGTTCCGCCCGGTCGGGACGGCTGCCGATCTCGACACGAAGGACGGTGGGAAATGAGTCGCTACCTGGGCTTGCGGATCGGTGAGCGCGACACGGTGATCTCGGGTATCGGCCGGTCGAAGGTCGGCCGCAAACTCGGCCGAACCGGTCTTTCGCTGACCGTCGAGTCGGCGCTGGCGGCGATCGCCGACGCCGGACTGACGCGTGACGACATCGACGGGCTGGCCACCTACCCGGGCCTGTTCGATGCCTCGCCGGGGATGTCGCCGTGCGGCGTCAACGACGTCCAGGATGCGCTGCGTCTGAAGCTCAACTGGTTCTCCGGTGGTGCCGAAACCCCCGCCCAGCTCGGAGCGGTGTTCAACGCCGTCGCCGCGGTAGCTGCTGGCCTGGCCAACCACGTGCTCGTCTTTCGCACGGTGACCGAGTCGACGTCGCAGACCGCGACGCGCCGGGCCAGCGTCGTCGGCTCGGGATCGGGTCGCGTCGGGGGCATCATGCAGTGGATGGTGCCGTTCCAGGCCGTCTCGGCCGCCAACTGGATCGGTGCGTACGCCCAGCGTTACATGCATGACTTCGGTCTGACGCGTGAACAACTCGCCGAGATCCCGCTCAACCAGCGCCGTCATGCCGCCCGCTACGACGAGGCGATCTTCCGCGAGCCGCTCACGCTCGACGACTATCTGAATGCCCGGATGATCTCGTGGCCGCTCGGTCTGTATGACTGCGACATCCCCTGCGACGGCTCGTGTGGGTGATCGTCTCGCGCGCCGACGCCGCTCCCGACCTCAAGCAGGTCGTGCGCATCGAGGCGATCGGCTCGGCGTTGACCGGGCGGAATTCGTGGGACCAGCGGGCCGACCTGACCGAGACCGCCGCCCACGATGCCGCGCCGATGATGTGGGCGCGTACCGACTTGAAGCCGGCCGATGTCGACACCGCGCAGCTCTACGACGGTTTCTCGTTCCTGACGATCACCT
>JANMJD010000295.1:0-32590 GCA_031371195.1 Actinomycetes bacterium
CCTCGTCGGCCCAGGTGACGATGTTGGAGCGCTCGGTCTTCTGGACGACCTCCTTGGGGCGGCTGAGGCCTTCGATCAGTTTGGCGCCACCGGCGCGTGCCGCGTCGACGGCGGTTTCGAGCAGGTTCATGGCGTGCGACGGTAGGCGCGGCGTCACCGGGGAGGAAATCGCGGCCGATGAGACGAGGCGCTTGTTGGCGAACGGATCGCCTGCATTACCATCGCGCCGCGGCGGCCGTCCCGGGGGATCGGGTCGGTGCCTGATCGAACGCACTCAATTTGTGGGGGTTATCAAATGGCCGAAGTCGTGCCCGTAGACATCTTTCTCGATGGCTGGTATCCGGGGTGGACGCCCGAGCTGATCGACGATCCGTGGATCCGTTCGAAGTCGGGCCCGTTCACCAAAGAGGACGAGAAGCACTTCTGGTTCGTCGACTTCCACTGGCCCCGCGGGTTCTCGCCGCTCGGTTACCACTTCGTCTCGGGTGCGGCGTTCTGCACCCAGTTGGCCGCTCATCAACTGCCGCTCCCCCCGGCTGGCGGACTCGTGCAACGCATGGGCGGACCGTTCCTCTATGAGAGCGAAGTCCCGGTTCAGTCGCCGTGGGAGATCGGGTTCCGCGCCGAGCGCATCGGCAAGAACATGCCCAAGTTCCTCGGCAACTTCGAAGCGATCTGGGAGGAGCGCAAGTGGGAGCTCGATCTCGGGCTCCAGTATTTCGAGTCGTACGACTTCGCCGGCAAATCGCTCGCCGAGATCGGCCAGTACACCACCGACGCCCGCACGTTCAACCAGCGGGCCTGGGAGATCCATTTCGAGATCATGTACCCGCTGTTGGCGATCTACTTGCAGCTGTACGGACTGTGCGCCGGCAATGGCATCGATCCGGCCAACATCGCCAAGATGCTCCAGGGTCGTGACTCCAAGATCATGGAGACCGACCGGGCGATGTGGGACCTGGTCGACGAGGCCCGGCGTCTCGGTATTCAGGAGCACTTCGACCACGAGCCGACCCAGATCCGCTCGGCCTTGGCCGCCGCCGGTGGGAATTCCTCGATCTGGCTGACCAAGTTTGACGACTTTCTCAAGGTGTACGGCTGGCGCACCGAAGGCATCGCCGACATCAACATCCCGTCGTGGATCGAGGATCAGTCCTCGCCGCTCGGGCAGCTGCGCAACTTCATCAAGGGCGGCGAGCGCCACGACTTCGATGCCGCCTCGCGGGCCTCGCATGCCGAGCGCGACGAGGCGATCGAAGGCGCCCGCTCCACGCTCAATGGCGAGAATCTCGGTGCCTTCAACGAACTTCTCGGCATCTGTTCGGTGGCCAACTTCTCGTGGTGGAACGAGGACCACAACTACTACATCGACCTGCGCGCCTCGATCCCGATGCGCCGCGGTGCCCTCGCCCTGGCCGAGTCCGTCGGCGCCGAACGGTACGACGACGGCACGTTCCTGTTCATGCCCGAGTTCATGCAGGTGTGCAACGGCACCAAGCAGTGGAAGGACCTCTCGACGCTGGCCACGGCCCGTCACGAGTACTACGACCACTACCAGACGTTGCGCCCGACCGTGCCCAAGGTCGTCGGCACCCTGCCCGACAAGGTCGAGGACCCGGTGCTGATCGAGATCTTCGGCATGCATCACCACTACTTCGAGGGCCTCAAGTCCGATGTCAACTCGACGGTGCTCACCGGCTTCCCCGCCTCGGCGGGCTTGTACCGCGGCACGGCTCGGGTGATGCTCTCGGCGTTGGAGCTGTTCGACCTGGAGGACGGCGAGATCCTCGTGACCGAGGCGACCTCGCCCAACTGGACCCCGGCGTTCGCCATCATCGGCGCCTGTGTCTGCGACGGCGGCGGCTCGCTCACCCATGCCGCAACCGTCTCACGGGAGTACGGCATCCCATGTGTGGTTGGCACCTCTGTGGCCACTCAACGGATCAAGACCGGCGACGTCATCGAGGTCGACGGCTCGAAGGGAACGGTGACGATCATCACCCGCGCAGCCGACGCAGCGTGACCGTCTCGGCAAAGCGCATCGTCGTCACCGGCGGGGCGCGGGGAATCGGCGCCGAACTCGCCGCCGAGTTGCGGGCTCGGGGCGCCGATGTGATCACCTTCGACATCCTGGCCGGGGCCGACTTCCGCTGCGACATCAGCTCGGAAGCCGAGGTCATCGCCGCGTTCGATCAGGTCGGTACTCTCGATGGCCTGGTCAACAACGCAGCATGGCTGGCGGGCCGAAAGGCGTCGGCCGACCTGACCGTCGACGAGTGGGACCGGATGTTCGCCATCAACGTCCGGGGCACGTTCCTGTGCTGCCGCACGGCAGTGACCCACATGCCCAACGGCGGGTCGATCGTCAACGCCGCGTCGGAGACCGCCTTCACCGGCAGTCACGGATTTGCCCACTATGTCGCATCGAAGGGCGCCGTGGTCTCGCTGACCAGGGCGCTGGCCAACGAGTACGGGCCGTTGAACATCCGCGTGAACTGCGTCGCTCCCGGTTTCACTCCGACGCCGGGCTCGTCGGCGCTCGGCGAATACGACCCGACGCGGACCCCACTCGGCCGAGTGATGCAACCGGTCGACGTGCTCGGCACCTACTGCTACCTCTTGTCGGACGACTCCGCCTTCGTCTCGGGGCAGACCACCCTGGTCAACGGAGGCCGCATCCCGTACTGAGACATTGGGTTCACAGCCGCAGAAACTCGTATCTCACCAGCCGGCGGCGCCTCTACTCTGACGACTGAGTCGAAGGGAACCCGGCCATGGCCGATCATGAGATCGATCTCCGCGGTGGGATGCTCGAGTACGAGTTGCGCTGCATCTGCGAGCCGGGAGCCCCACTCGGCACCTTCCTGCTCGAATCCTCCGCTCGGGATGCGTTCAAGGCGCATCTGAAGGCCAAGGACGTCAAGCCTCCCGTGAACCACGAGATCGCCCTGCGGAACAAGCTGCTCCTGCCAGGCGTCAAATGCGGATGTATCTGCGGCAAGGACCTCGGGGAGTTCAGCAGCGAGGAATCGGCGATTCTGGCGTGGAGGAAGCACGCCAACAAGTAGCGGCCGGTCCGACCTGTTCTGCGAGGCTGCCATGATGGCCAACCCCTGCACGCCTCTGCTCGATGAACATGATGCCGTCGGGTTGGCATCACTCGTGCGAGGCGGCCAGGTGAGCGCGAGGGAGTTGGTCGACGCCGCCATCGACCGAGCCGAGGCGCTCGATCCCTCGCTGAATGCGGTCATCCATCGGCAATACGATCGGGCACGGCGTGACGCCGACGGTCCCCTGCCCGATGGTCCCCTGCGAGGCGTGCCGTTTCTGTTGAAGGACTACAAGGGTCGCGAGGCCGGCGAGCCTTACCATATGGGGGTCCGGCTCCTGCAAGAACTCGACTACCGACCATCGACCGACAGCGGCCTGGCCCTGTCGTTTCGCGCCGCCGGCCTGATCCCGATCGGTCGGACGAACACACCGCAGATGGCGTTGATGGGCACGACGGAGCCCGAACTGTACGGGCCGACCCACAACCCGTGGGACCTGACACGCAGCCCTGGAGGATCGTCGGGCGGGTCGGCTGCCGCCGTGGCGGCGCGCATCGTTCCCGCGGCTCACGCCAACGACATCTCCGGCTCGATCCGCATCCCCGCAGCGATGTGCGGCCTCGTCGGACTCAAACCGACCCGGGGGCGGGTCACGTCGAGCACCGTTTCGGAGCGGGCCGTCGGCATGAATACCGAAGGCGTCCTCACCCGCAGCGTGCGCGACACGGCGGCGTTGATCGACGCAACGGCATGGACGTCCCCTTGGTGGCCGGCCCCCGCCCTCAGCCGACTGTTGGTCACCGAGGTGGGAGCCCCCGTCGAGCGACTGCGGGTCGGCGTGTGGACGACGGCGTTCAACGGGGCGCTCGTCGACGAGGGTTGCCGCACTGCGGCCATCCACGCGGCCCGCCTGCTCGAATCGATGGGACACATGATCGACGAGGCCGCCCCGGCGTCGCTGTCGGACCCGACCCTGTGGTCGACGGCGAAGTCGGCCCTCGCCATTGCCGCGGCGACCGAGGCGGACGCCTGGACCGCACGGATCGGGAGGCCATTCGTCGCCGCCGACCTCGAAGCCCTCTCGTGGGCGTCGATCGAGTCCGGCCGGGCGATGAGCGGGGTCGAGGTGCTCACCATGCTGGAACGCCTGCAGGTACTCGCCGCCACAGCTCTGAGCTGGTGGAACGACTTTGATCTGCTCGTCACGCCGACGACCGCGTCAGCGCCGACGCCGCACGGCGAGTACGTGCGCTCGTACGAATCGGGAAGGGGAAGTGCATTCACCAGGCCATTCAACGTCACCGGCCAGCCGGCGATCAGTCTGCCCCTCGGGTGGCCCGACGACGGCCTGCCCCGCGGCGTCCAATTGATCGCCGGATACGGTCGGGAGGATCTGCTCATCCGCGTCGCGGCCCAGTTGGAACTCGCAGAACCGTGGGCCCACCGGCGAGTACCCTCGATCCCAGCGCGGTGACCGTCGACCCCTCGTCGATCACGGTCGGCTGACGCCGATCACTCCTTCGCGGCGGCCAGCTCGGCGGCCAGCGCCGTGCGGTAGCGGTCGACGTTGCGCATTTTGACCGACTCGTAGCCGCGAACCTGGTCGACGAGACCGACCAGTCGAACGGCCCTCGCCCGGTCCGCCGCCAGCATCGCTACGGCCCGATCGACGAGTTCGATGTACTCACCCACCAGAGCCCGCTCCGTCCGGCGGACCTTGGCGAATCCGAACGGATCGACGGGAGTGCCGCGCAGACGCTTGCCGGCCCGCAGCACGCCCATCACCGGCTTCGACCAGCCGCCGAATCGGATCTTGTGGCCGACGCCCATCGAACGAAGCATCGGCGGATGCAGGTTCCATGTGACCTTGGCCCCCTCGCCGAACTGCTCGGCCACCCGGTCGCGACCGGCGAGCAGCAGCCGAGCAACCTCGTATTCGTCCTTGTAGGCCATCAGGTGATGGAGTTGTTGGGCGATCGACCGGGCGAAGGTCCCATCGCTCCCGGCAGCCTGCTCAGCAACGTATGCCCGACGGACGACGTCGACGTAGCGGTCGGCGTAACGCTTCGACTGGTACGACACGAGGTCGCCGGCGCGCAACTCGACGGCGTGACGTAGGTCGACGTCGTCGATGCCATCGACCGCGTACGGCGCGGCGTCATAGGCGGCCTTGGTACCGGCCATCCGGGCGACCGACTGGGGATCGGCCGTCCAGTGACGCCCCCAGCGGAACGAGGCCAGGTTGGCGTCGACCGCCGTGCCGTTCAACTCGATCGCCTGCTCGATCGCTCCGGCATCGATCGGGACGAGGCCGGCCTGGTAGGCGACGCCGAGCATGAATACGTTTGCCGTTACCGAGTTGCCCATCAGCGCGGCAGTCAACCCCGCGGCATCGACGTAGAGATTGCGGTCGGGCGTGGTCCGCAACGAGATCTCGGCCGAGATCGGCACGAGGTCGAGCGTCATCGAGTCGAGCTTGCCGACCATCCGACCCGTCGGGGTGACACTGGTCGACACGACGGCCACGCTGTAGTCGCGCTCCAGTCCCGACAGGTTGGCCGCAGTCACGGCCGTCAGCGCATCGAAGGCCAGCAGTACGTCGACCTTGCCGGGGGCCGGATCGCCGATCGTCACCGTCGACACCACCGGGCCCGCCTTTTGAGACAGCCCCGTCTGGTCGTTGGTCGTCGCCGTGCGGCCGGCGATCTTGGCCGCAACGGCGAGCACCTGGCTGACCGTGACCACGCCGGTTCCACCGATGCCGGGCATCCGTACGACCATGTCGGCACGCAGGAACCGGGGCACGGCAAGGCCGTCGATCGAGGGTGGCGCGATGCGTTTCGATGGGCTCCTGCCACCACCCCGGCTACCGCTCCTGGCAGGCTTGACCGTTACGAACGCCGGGCAATCGCCGCGCAGACAGCTGGCGTCGATGTTGCAACTTGCCTGGTCGACGGTGGTCTTGCGGCCGAACTCGGTCTCGAGTGGATGCAGGCTGAGACAGTTCGACTGGACACCGCAATCGCCGCAGCCCTCACAGACCCGCTCGTCGATCGCCACCCGATATGTGGCCGGCGCGAGGATGCCGCGCTTGCGGTCGCGCCGCTTCTCGGTGGCGCACTGCTGGTAGTGGATCAGCACCGTGACGCCCGAGATCTTGCGGAGCTCCTCTTGCACCTCGATGATCTTGTCGCGATGCGACACCGTGACCTCGCCGGGCATGCCCAGACCGCGGTACTTCGTCGGGTCGTCGGTGGTGATCGCCACCCGCTTGACGCCCTCGGCGAGCAACTTGCGGGCCAGATCGGGCACCGGACGCAGCCCCGAGGCATCCTGACCGCCGGTCATCGCCACCGCCGCGTTGTACAGGATCTTGTAGGTGACCGTCGTTCCCGCCGAGATCGACGCCTGCACGGCGAGTTGGCCCGAGTGGAAGTAGGTGCCGTCGCCGATGTTCTGGAACAGGTGCGGCGTCGTCACGAACGGGGCGGTACCGATCCACTGGGCTCCCTCGCCACCCATCTGGGTCAGGCCCATCACGTCACCGTTCTTGCCGCTGGTGACCATCGTGACCATGCCGTGACACCCGATGCCCGCCCCGACCAAGGAGCCGTCTGGCACCTGTAGACCGGTGTTGTGGGGGCACCCGGAGCAGAAGAACGGGGTGCGGGTCGACTCGGCCGACAGCTTGAGTCGGAAGGGTTCCTTCGCCGCCACCGGGGCGAGCTGATCGGCGGGGATGCGCAAAGTGAGCACCCGGCGCAGCGATTCGACCAGGTTGTCGGCAGTGAGCGCGCCATAGTGGGCGATCAACGCCTTTCCCTCGTGGTCGCGCTTACCGACGACCGCCGGTGCGTTGGCCATGCCGTAGAGCGCCGAACGTAGCCGGGTTTCGAGGAAGTCGATCTTGTCCTCGACGACCATCACCGTCGACACCCCACGCGCTGCGTCACGCAGGATCGCCGCGTCGAGCGGATGGAGCGCGCCCAGTTTGAGCACGCGTATCCCTAGGTCGGACAGACGATCGCGACTCACGCCGAGCACTCGCAGTGCATCGAGCAGCTGCTCGCAATCGTATCCTCCGGCGACGATCGCCAGCCAGGCGTCGCCCGGATTGGAGACGAAGCGGTTCAGCCGGTTCTCCACGACGTAACGCATCGCCAGCTCCGAGCGCTGACCGAGCAACTCGACCTCGATGGCGTTCGTATACGGCGGCCCGATCTGGCCGGTGACCTTCGGCTGCCAGGGCCGACCCTCGAACTCGATGGTGGGGGTGATACTGGCGAAGCGACCGGGGTCGACCATGGCGGTCCCCGCCCCGTCGGCGACGGGAGTGGTGATCTTCATCGCCACCCACAGCCCGGCGGCGCGCGACATGGCGATGCCGTGCAGCCCGAGATCGAGGATCTCCTGTTGCGTGCCGGGGTAGAGCACCGGCAGATAGAGCGCGACCAGGGCCGGGTCGGAACGAGACGGCAACGTGGAGGACTTCGATGCGGCGTCGTCTCCGACGAGGGCGAGCACCCCGCCCTTGCGGCCCGTACCGGCGAAGTTGGCGTGGCGGATGGCGTCGCCGGCCCGGTCGAGCCCGGGCGCCTTGCCGTACCAGATGCCGGTGACCCCGTCGTACTTCCTGGTCGGATACGTGTCGGCGACCTGGCTGCCCATCACCGAGGTGGCGGCGAGTTCCTCGTTCAATCCGGCGACATGGACGATGTTGAGCGCGTCGAGCAATGTGCGCTGGCTCTGCAATTCTCGGTCATAGCCGCCAAGCGGCGAACCCTGATAGCCCGAGATGAACGCCGCGGTATTCAGGCGGGCCCGACGGTCGGCCCGCATCTGATCGAGCGGTAGGCGAACGAGGGCCTGAATGCCGGTGACCAGCACCTCCCCGCTCTCGGCCTCGTACCGCTTCTGCAGGGTGAACTCCCCTGCCGATTCAACCAACGTCATCGGACACCCCTCTGTCACCCTCGATCCCGGTCGGCGCGCCGGCGAGATCGAATCCTGCCCGCAGGCTACGCCCGGCGACGTCGTTGTGGCAGCATCTCGCCGTGCTGACTCTGGCTGACCCTCTTGACCACGCACGCAGATATTCCGCGGCGCGCACCGCGGTCATCTGCGGTGACCTCCACCTCGACTACGCCTCGCTGTACGAACGGTGCCAGCGGCTGGTGGGCGGGCTGCGGGCAATGGGTGTCGGGCGCGGCGAGCGGGTGGCCGTGCTGTCGGCCAACTGCCATCGGTATCTCGAGGCGTTCATGGCCATCCCGGCCGGCGGCATGGTACTCGTGCCGCTGAACACCCGGCTGGCTCCGGCCGAGTTGACCGCGATCCTGAAGGATGCCCGCTGCACGGTGTTGCTCACCGATCGCGACCCGGGTGAGTTGGCCGGATTGGTCAGCCACGTCGTGCGGACGCCCGACGACTACGAGGCGCTGCTTGCCGCGGCTCGGCCCGCGGCATTGGGCGTCGATGCATCGGGTGTCGACATCGATGAGCACGACCTGGCGGCGATGTTCTTCACCGGGGGCACGACGGGCCGTCCAAAAGGGGTGATGCTGACCCATCGGAACCTGGTCGCCAACACGTACCACAAGTCCATGGCGCTCGAATTCCGTGCCGACGACGTGTTTCTCGCCGCTCCGGCACTGTTCCACGTCGCCGGTACCGCCGCGCTCCACGGCCTCGTCTGGCGGGGGGCGGCGACCGTCATCCAGCCGTCGTTCGAGCCGGCGGGCGCCCTTGATCTGATCGAACGCCACGGCGTGACGTTCGCAATCCCGGTACCGACAATGCTCGCCGCGCTGGTTGCCGAGCAGGTTCGACGGCCCCGCGATGTCTCTTCGATCCGGCTGATGGGCCACGCGGCGGCGGCGATGCCGTCGGATCTCCTCCGGCGGATCCATGGAGCATTTCCGGCCGCTGAGCTGGTCCATTGCTATGGATCGACCGAGACCGCCCCGTTCGTCGTCCACCTCGCCCATGAGGAACAGCATCTCGACGGACCGCTGCTCGGATCGTGCGGCATCCCGGCGATGGGAGTGCGGATCAAGATCTGCGATGCGGCCGGGGCGCGGGTCGACGACGGTCAGGTCGGCGAGATCTGCGTACGCGGGCCGAACGTGATGGTCGGCTACTGGGAGAACCCGACCGCGACCGCCCAGGCTGTGGTCGATGGCTGGTACCACACCGGAGACCTCGGATACCAGAACCCCGACGGCTACCTGTTCGTGGTCGATCGGGCCAAGGACATGATCATCTCCGGCGGCGAGAACGTCTACTCCGTCGAGGTCGAAGACATCCTCGCCCGGCATCCCGCCGTCGCCGAAGTCGCCGTGTTCGGCGTCCCCGATGCGCACTGGGGCGAAGCGGTCCATGCCGTCGTCCGGCCACGCGACGGGTTCTCGACCGACGGCCTGTCCGAGGCACTGCAGGCCCATTGCCGCAGCGCGATCGCCGGCTACAAGATCCCCAAACGCATTGATCTACGCGCCGACCCGCTCCCGGTCTCCGGCCCCGGCAAGGTGCTCAAGCATCAGCTTCGCGACGAGTACCGACCGGCGTAACGCACTACGCGGACCATGCCCGCGACTGTGCCCGCGAACTATGCCAGCGCCGCGGCCAGGGCTTCGACATCGGCGGCGCGGAACGGTTGGGGCAGGTTGAAGATCACGAGGTCGACGCCGGCCTCGGTGAACATATGGGCCGCCTCGACGGCCTGGGGCAGGTCGTCGATCGTCGCCATGCGGGTATTGATCGACCGGGTGATCTCGCCCGGGTCACGGCCGATGGCCGCGCAGTGGCCATTGAGCACCTCGTTCAGCTCGAGCCATTCGGCGGTGTCGTCGGTGATCACATTCCACTCCTGGGCGTAGCGGGCCGCGGTCCTGAGCGTGCGGGTGCGGCCGCCACCGCCGATCGTGATCGGGGGATGCGGCGTCTGGATCGGCTTGGGTTCGCAGGCCGCATCGGTGAGTTGGATGTACTTTCCCGAGTAGTTCGCCCGGGTCTGGGTGAGCAGGGCGACGATCGCCTCGACCCCCTCGTCGAAGCGATCGAATCGCTCCTTCAACGGGTACAGCGGCATGCCGTATGCGGTGGTCTCCATCTCGTTCCACCCGGCGCCGACGCCGAGGATCAGTCGACCGTTCGAGATCACGTCGACGGTGGCGGCGATGTTGGCCAGCACCGCGGGATGCCGGTAGATCATTCCGGTGACCTGGCAACCGAGGCGGATGCGAGTGGTCGCCTGGGCCATCGCAGCCAGCAACGTCCACGCCTCGAAGTTGGGACCGCCGAAGTCGCCCCACAGCGGATAGAAGTGATCCCAGTTCCAGGCGGATTCGAACAGGTCGATGTCATCGGCCGCCTTCCACACGTCGAGCATCTCGCCCCACGTGGTGTGCTGGGGGACGGTCTTGATTCCGTATCGCATGTTGGCTCCTCGAACGGTGATCGGTGGATCTATCGAACCTTGGGCATCAGGATGAACGGCCACGGCGACGGCATCGGGCCGACCGGGACATGGATGACGCTCGGGACGTCCTTGGACAAGGCATCGACGAGCGCGACGCGCAGCTCCGACGGTGTGTCGGCTCGAACCCCGCGGGCGCCGAAGCTGCGGGCGAAGGCGACGAAGTCGGGGTTGACCAGCGAACTGGCGATCGTGCGGTCGGCTCCGTAGCGCTCCTGTTGGATCCGGCGCACATTGCCGTAGGCCCCGTCGTCGAACACGATCGTGACGGCGGCGATGCCGTGCTGCACGGCGGAGGCCAACTCGGTCGCCGTGAACAGGAAGCCGCCGTCGCCCGAGATCGCCACCACCGCCCGGTCGGGAAGCGCCGCCTTGGCACCGATGGCGGTGGCGACCGCCGAGCCGAGCGTGCCGGCGAACCCGGTCGACAGAAACGTGCGCGGACGCCGGAACGGGTAGGCGAAGTGGGCGGCGAACGTTACCTGGGTGACATCCTCGACAATGATCCCGTCGGCCGGGAGGGCCGTCTCGATCGCCTCGAGGAACGACAGCTGCGGTTCGAGGCCGGCGATCCGGGCGCGGAACGTCTGTTTCGCCGCGGCGAACTCGGGGCGGCGGTCGGGGCGTCGTTGATCGGCGAGGGCATCGAGCATCATCGGCACCACGGCGGCGGCGTCGCCATGCAGCCCGATGGCACCGATGCCGTGACGGTCGAGTTCGGCGGCGTCGGTGTTGACCTGGATCAGGTTCAAGCCGGTGCGACCCCACTGGAGCAGGGGAAACTCGATCCGGGTACCGATTCCGATCACCAGATCCACCGATCCCCACAGATCGTGGGCCATCCCCAACGGGATCGACAGCGGATCGTCGCCATCCATCACCCCGTGACCCATCCGCCGGGTCGCCACGGGGGCCTGCAAGCGGTCGGACAACATGCGGACCGACGACCAGGCGTCCTGGGCACCGGTGCCGACCCAGATCAGCGGGTTTCGGGCGGACCGGATCGCGTCGATTGCCCGGTCGAATGCGGCCGGATCGACCGTCGGCATCGTGACCGTCGGGTCGACCAACGAACCTGGTGCGGCGGCGCGCCACAGGTCGGCCGGCACTTCGATGGCCACCGGGCGCGGCGTACCCGAGACGAGGGCGTCGAATGCGCCCTGGATCTGCTCGACCGCGTCATCCGCGCTCCGCAGCGCGGCGACATGCTTGGTCACCTGGGCCAACACGGCCGGCTGGTCGTCGAGTTCATGGAGCAGTCGGTAGCCGCGGCCGAGGGCACCGGTCGGGATCTGACCGACGAGAGCCATCACCCGGGCGCCGGCACCACACGCGCTGGTCAGGCCCGCGCCGGCGTTCAGCAGACCCGGTCCGGGAACCACGCACATCGCCGACGGCCGTCCCGTGGCGGCCGCCGCGCCGAGCGCCATGTACGCCGCACCCTGCTCGTGACGGGCGACGACCGGCGTGATGTCCGGGGCATCGAACAACACGTCGAAGAAGTCGTCGTTCTGTACACCCGGCAGGCAGAACAGCTGGTCGATGCCGACACGGCGCAAGCCGTCGATCAGGTGCTGGGCGACGCTGCGCGCCGTCGGGTCGCTCGCCACTGCGTCGCTCAGGCCAGCCGCGAGTGCAACTCGCCGATGTCTTCGATCGCGCTGACCACCGTCTCACCCGGCTGGAGCCACCGCTGCGGGTTGCGGGCCGAGCCGACACCCGACGGCGTCCCGGTGAAGATGAGGTCTCCGGCGCGCAGAGGCAGAACTGCGGAGATGTACTCGATCAGGAAGGGCACATCGAAGATCAGATCCGCCGTGCGTGAATCCTGCAGGGTCTCACCGCCGATGGTCGTCGAGAGACGCAGGTCGTCGGGATTGGAGAATTCATCGGGAGTTACCAGCCATGGGCCGGTCGGTCCGAAACCGACGTACGACTTGGCCAGGCTGAACTGCGGGGCCGGCCCGGCTCGCTGCATCGTGCGCTCCGAGAAGTCCTGGCCGATGGTCAGGCCGGCGACGTATGACCAGGCGTCGGCCTGCGCCACGTTCGAGGCGTCACGACCGATGGCGACGACCAACTCGACCTCGTAGTCGGTGGTGATCGCCGGAATCCTGGTCACGTGCTCGGCACCGACGATGCAGCCGGGGAACTTGGTGAACACCGCCGGCGCGTCGGGAACGCCGAACGGCCCCTCGAGGGCATGGGCTCGGTAGTTCAAACCGATGGCGAACACCTGGGTCGGGCGGGGCACCGGGGCGCCGAGGGTCGTCTGGTCGACCGCGCCACCGCCGACGGCGCCGATCGATACCCCCCATGCGGTCAACCCGTCCCAATCCTCGAACGCCGTCATCGGATCCGGGCCGAAGCGGCCGGTGCTTCGTTCGGCGACGTCGACCAATGCGCCGTCGACGAATGTGGTCAGCCGACCCCGGAGGTTGGCAAGTCTCATGATGAGTTCCTCTCTCGGACGCTCGGAGCGTGGCATGCGACATCTCATCCGGTCAAACCATCGACGTACTGCCGTCGCGACGGTACTCGTGGGTTACCGTCGCACACATGAGGGCCACGCGTCGGTGAACGATCCTGCTGCATCGCCCGCGCCCACGAGTCCGGCTGAGCCGACGTTGCGGTCCGTCGGCATCGCGCTCGACGTACTCGATGCCTTCTTCGATGAAACCGAGCTGGGGCTGAGCGAACTCGCCCGGCGCATCGGTGTCGCCAAAAGCACCCTGCACCGCACCTGTGGAGTGCTCACCCAGCGGGGACTGCTCGAACGCACCCCACGCGGCGGATACCGCCTGGGTGTCCGGCTGTACGAGTTCGGCCATCTGGTCACCACGCGTTCGGCGTTGCGCACCAATGCTCTGCCTCTCCTGGTCGAACTGCGCAACACCATCGGGGAAACCATTCAGCTCGGCGTACCGGTCGGCGCCGACGTGCTCTACGTCGAACGGGTCGAAGGACTACGAGCCCTGCGGTTCACCAGCGAGGCGTTCCTGCGCAGCCCGGTCCACCGCTCCAGCGCCGGCAAGGCGTTGGCGGCGTTCCTCCCGGCATTGGCGGCCAATCGTCTCCAGGCAGGTCTGCCCCGGTTCACGGGCCGCACCCTCGTCGTCCCGAAGATGTTCATCGATGAGCTGGAGCGGGTGCGCCAGCGTGGATACGCCATCTCGATCGACGAGAACGAGATCGGTCTCTCGTCGATCGGCGTGCCGGTGCGTTCCCGTCCCGGTGGTCCGGTGATCGCCGCCATCTCCGTAGCCGGGCCGACGTCGCGGGTGCTCGGCGACCACGAGACCCATCACATCCGATTGATGCTGCGTGCCGCTGAGCAGCTTTCGCTGCTGATGGCATCCGGCGACTACCGAATTCCCAAGCGCCGACCGCGCGCCTGATCGACTACTCGAAAGGCCCCGATGCACGCCGCCATTCTCCGAGACGGTACCCCCACGATGGACGTCGCCGACGTCGTTCGTGACGACCCCCAGCCTCGGGAGGTGATCGTGCAGACCGTCGCCGCCGGGCTGTGCCACAGCGACTACCACGTGATCGACGGCGTGCTGGTCCGCCCGCGTCCGATGATCCTCGGCCACGAGGCGTCGGGCGTCGTGATCGAGATCGGCCGCGACGTCACCTCGGTCGCCGTTGGTGACCACGTCGTGACGTGTCTGGTGATGGGCTGCGGTGAGTGCAGCCGATGCGGGCGAGGCGAACCCGGGTTCTGCCTGCAACCGACCGCCACGCGGCGCCGGCCGGACGACCGGCCGCGGATCACCATCGACGGCGGAACCCCGGTCGGCCAGATGTCGGCGATCGGCGGGCTGTCGTCGGAGTTGATCCTCGACGAACGGGCGCTGACCCGGATCCCGACGACGATTCCACTCACGCTGGCCCCTCTCCTGGGCTGCGCAGTGGTGACCGGGCTGGGTGCCGTGCTCAAGGTCGCCAAGGTGCAGCCGGGCGAGACGGTGGCGGTGATCGGCTGTGGTGGGGTCGGATTGAACGTGATCCAAGCCGCCCAGATCGCCGGTGCCGGCCGGGTGATCGCCATCGACGTCAACGACGGCAAGCTGGCCATGGCGACGACCTTCGGAGCCACCGATCTGGTCAACTCGGCGACGGGTGACGCGGTCGCCATGGTTCGCGAGCTCACCGGCGAGGGGTCGACCACGCCTTCGAGGTGGTCGGGCGGGAGTCGACCGTGCAGCAGGCGTTCGATCTCGCCGCTCCCGGGAGGCGGGCTTATGCGTTGGGAATCCATCCCGACGACGGCCGGGTGACCGTGGCGACCAACGGATTCCGGCGCGGCAAGTCGCTCGTCGGGGTCTTCATGGGTGACGCCGAGCCCCGGGTCGACATCCCCCGCTACGTCGGGCTGTGGGCCGACGGCAAACTGGCATTGGAGTCGATGGTCAGCCATACGTTGCCGTTGGAGCAGGCCAATGAGGGTTTCGCGCTGATGGCCGCCGGCGAGTCGGCTCGCACGGTCATCACATTCTGAACACGCAAGGAGACACCTCATGTCCGATCTCATCTCGATGAACTCGCTCTCGCTGGCGGCCGCCCAACGCGTGCTGGCCGCGGCTCTCGCGGCCGCCGAGGCCGCCGGTCACCGAATGTGCGTCACCGTGGCCGATCCCGCCGGTGACCCGATCGTCGCCGCCCGGATGGACGGCGCCCCGCGCCTCTCGGCCGAGATCGCCCGCAACAAGGCGTGGACCGTCGCGTCGTTCGGGGGCATGCCCACTCATGTGTGGTGGCCGGCGATCGAGAACGAACCCGCCCTCGTCCACGGCATCACCCACACCCCGCGGTTGACCATCTTCGGTGGCGGGGTGCCCGTGCTGATCGACGGGCAGTTCGTCGGCGCCATCGGCGTGTCGGGCGGATCGGCCGATCAGGACCGTGAGATCGCCGAGGCCGGCGCCGCTGCAGCCTGAGCGACGCCCCGGCCCGGCGACGCCCGACCCAGCGACGCCCGGCCCGGCGATGGTCCCCCGGTCAGTACATCGAGGCGGGTCCGGCGGCGGGCACCGAACCTCGCGCCTGGGCCAGCTCCGAGGCGATGTGGGTGCGCATCGAGAGCATGTCGCCGGCGATCGTGATCATCCGGAATCCCTGCTCCATCCGTCGCCCGGCCAAGGCTCCGGTCGAGTGGATCCCCGGAACCACCCCGGCCCGTTGGCACGCGGCAACGATCGCGGCCAAGGCGTCGTCGAACAACGCCTGGCCGTCGTTGTTGCCCGGCGGCAGACCGAGGCTCAGCGAGAGGTCGGCCGGTCCGACGTAGATCGCGGTCACCCCGGGCACGGCAAGGATCTCGTCGATATTGTGCAGCGCCTCGACGGTCTCGATCATCGGGATCGGGGCGATGCGCTGATTGGCATTCGGCTGGTAGCCCTCGACCCGCATCCCGGCCATCAGCGGACCATGGCTGCGCGATCCGTCGGGGGCATAGAGACAGGCGTCGACCACCGCACGGGCCGCCGCCGCGGTGTTGACCATCGGCACCACGATTGCCTGGGCCCCGGCGTCGAGCATCTTGCCGATGATCCCCGGCTCGTTCCACGGCACCCGCACGATCGGACGCGACCCGCCGAGCTCGATCGCCTGGATCATGCCGACCGTGGCCTGGTAGTCGATTGCTCCGTGTTGGTTGTCGACGCAGACGTACTCCGGGCCGATCCGGGCGGCGCCTTCGGCCGAGACCGATGCCGGAATCGACAGCCATGCCCCCAACGTCGTTCCGCCGGCAGCCCACAGTTCACGAAGTGTCTCCATGGACCTCGATACTGTCACGACGTCATGGCACGAGCACCGTTCACAGGTCTCGATATCCCGGAACGACCGATGCGGGTCGGCCCTCGATCACGGCAAGCGCATTGTCGATTCCCTGCTCGTACAACCGCCGACGCCCCGCCACCGTCGACGACGCCATATGGGGCGTGACCAGCACGTTCGGGTGCACCAGTAACGGATGGCCGACAGGCAGCGGCTCGGGCTCGGTGACGTCGAGGCCCGCCCCGGCGAGGTGCCCGGAGTCGAGCGCGGCGAGCAGGGCCTGCTGGTCGACCAGGCCGCCGCGAGCACAGTTGATCAGGTACGAGCCGGGCTTCATCGCCTGCAGCGTCGCCGCGTCGAACATGCCCAACGTCTCGGGTGTGGCCGGAGCGTGCAGCGACACGACGTCGCATGTTGCCAGCAACGTTGCGAGATCGACCATCGAGACACCGGCTACCGAGCCGTCGGCAACGAACGGGTCGTAGGCCACGACCGACATGCCCAATGCGACACCGACCTGGGCGACCCGCCGGGCGATCCGACCGAGCCCCACGAGCCCGAGCGTCGCACCGTCGAGTTCCAGGCCGAGGGCGGGACCGCCCGCCTTGCCGGCCAGGGCATCGGCATGCTGCGCGTGCAGGCGCTTGGTGACCGCCATAATCAGCGCGATGGTGTGCTCGGCGGTCGACACGCTCGGCGCAGCTGGGGCGTAGCACGCAACGACACCCGCGGCGCGGGCGGCAGCGACGTCGACATTGTCGTAGCCGACACCGGTGCGGGAGATGACCTTCAGCCTCGGTCCGAGGGCGAAGGCGGCGGCATTCCATGGACGGGTGGCCCCGGCGATCACCCCATCGGCGTCGGCAAGATCCTCGTCGTCGGGCCCGCAGGCGATGGCCCGCCCGTCGAGCAGCGGGCGGTACTCGTCGGGCAACGGGCGATCGAAGAACAGGCGGGGCAGACCATCGGGCATCGGCCGATGGTAGCCCTGAGCACGATGATCAGGGCGTGGTCGCCAGTTCGGTGGCGAACCACTCGATCGTTGCGCCCAGGCCCTCGCGGAGTTTGACGGTCGGTTGCCACCCCAACGCGGCCCGAGCGAGCGTGATATCGGGTTGACGTTGGCGGGGATCGTCGCTGGGAAGAGGTTCGAAGACCAGCTCGGACTTCGAGCCGGTCAACTCAATGACCAACCGGGCCAACTCGATCATCGTGAACTCGTCGGGGTTGCCGATGTTCACCGGGCCGACGATGGAACCGTCGAGCAGGCGGAGAAAGCCGTCGACCTCGTCGGAGACGAAGCAGAAGCTCCGGGTCTGGCTGCCGTCACCGTAGATCGTGATCGGCTGGCCGGTCAGCGCCTGCACGACGAAGTTGGTGACGACCCGCCCGTCATCGGCCTTCATCCGCGGCCCGTAGGTGTTGAAGATCCGCACGATGCGCACATCGACGCCGCGTTCGCGGTGGTAGGCCATGGTGATCGCCTCGGCGAATCGCTTCGCCTCGTCGTACACGCTGCGCACGCCGACGGGGTTCACGTTTCCCCAGTACGACTCGGTCTGGGGATGTTCCACCGGGTCGCCGTAGACCTCGCTGGTCGAGGCCAGAAAGAACCGGGCGTGATGGGCGGCGGCCAGCTCGAGCAGGTTGCGGGTACCTCTACTGCCCACGTCGAGCGTCTCGATCGGCATGGCGAAGTAGTCCTTGGGCGATGCCGGACTGGCCAGATTCATGACCGCGTCGACGCGGCCGGCGATCCGGAAGTCCCGACTGGCGTCGGCCTCGACGAACTCGTAACCGGGCCGGTCGACGAGGTGGGCGATGTTCGCCATCCTGCCGGTGCACAGATTGTCGAGACAGACGACCATGTCGCCCCGTTCCAGCAACCGATCCGACAAATGGGACCCGAGAAAACCCGCACCACCCGCCACAACGACCCGCCGCGCCGTTCCGTTCATCGTTGACATTCGTGCCTCCATCACCAGCCTACTGCCACGCGCCGTGGGGAACCGGATCGGCGATCCGTGTTCTCGGACACGCGGCGTCGCAATCGATGCGGCTCAGCGACGGTCAACCGAGCAATGTCAACACCGCCCATCCTCCGACATAGCCGGCGACGATGGCGTGATTAGCGGCGGGCGCCAGCGCAGTTCCCTCGCCGGGCAGCCCGATCATCGCCACCCGTGACCCCGACGGCGTCCACACATTGACCGCCCCGTCGTGGCTGACCGTGGCCAACAGGGCGCCCCGACTCGACGGCATCAGCGAGATCCGTCGTAACGGACTCGAGCCGGTCGTCCACCGGGTCTCGACCGTCCCACGAGCGGGATCGACGACGACGACATCGGTGTCGACGATGACGGCGACACAGGCACCCTGCGCCCCCCGGAACGACACCATGCCGAAGCTGTTCCCGCCGTCGATGGCGATGTCGTGCACGATTCGTCCGCGCAACAGATTGATCGACTGCAGCCGGCCATCGACACAGACCACCGCCATCGGACCCTCCGGGCCGGTCACGCCGCCGAGCGACCACACCGGCAGGAACGCGCCTGCTCCCGTCAGCATCCGCCAAGCGAGCATCGAGGCGTTCGGCCAGTACTCCACGGCACCGACGCCGTCACCGAGCAAGAGGGCGTCGTGGCCGTCACCCATCCGCAGCACGTACGCCGCGGTGAGCTTGGTCGCCACCGATCCCGGCGGGTACCGGCGTGGGGCACCGCTGACCGCCGACCAGAAGCGCGCCCCGTCGAGACCGGTGGCGATCACGACCGGGTCGCCATCGATCGCCATCGTCGTCACATCGTTCTGCGGACCGGAACCCAACTCGTACACCCGACGCTCGCGTCCCGTATCGATCGCCCACTCCCGCACCGAGCCGTCGCGTTCAGCCGTGATCACCACCTGGACATCGTCGATCACTGCGGAGGTGATCGCGCAGCAACCCGCTGAAAGGCCACCGGTCGACAACAGGCCGCCCGGCAACGGGTACGGCCGCATCGTCAACGTCGGCACGCGAGGAGTGTCCACCGCCGCGGCAAGTTAGCCGACGGCACGGAGTTGTCAGGTGCGGAACAGCGCGTTCGACTCGTGGCGCAACAACCAGTCCTTGTTGTGCAGTCCACCGCCGAACCCGGTGAGCTTGCCGTTCGAACCGATCACCCGATGGCACGGCACGATGACGCTGATCGGATTTCGTCCGTTCGCCGCACCGACCGCCCTGGCCATCTTGATATCGCCCAGCCGACGGGCCTGCTCGCCGTAGCTCACCGTCATGCCGTAGGGAATCTGGCGCAGGGCCATCCACGCCCGTTGCTGGAAGGGTGTCCCGATCGGATCGAGAGCCACCTCGAACTCCTGTCGCTCGCCGGCGAAATACTCCGCGAGTTCACGCCTTGTCTGAGCGAGGACCGGCTGATCAACCGGGCCGAGGTGTTCCTCATCGACGACATGCACCTCGCCGGGTGCCGCCCCGACGTAGGCGCGTAGTTGCCCATCCAACTCCCCCGGCCAGAGCAGGGCACGCAGGCCTTGATCGGAAGCGACCAGAGTGAGGCGGCCGACGGGTGATTCGATCATCGTGCTGGTCAGCATCATGGCTCCTCGGAAATCGTGGACATCGATCGGCGTCGGCTTCACAGCCCGGCCCACAGATGGTGGACGACATACGACCGCCATGGTCGCCACGACGCGCTGCGGGCGGACGGATCGCCCAGGATCCCGGCGCGTTGCAGCCCATGACGGACTCCGATGTCGCTCGGGAGGAAGACGTCGGGATCGCGTAGAGCCCGCATCGAGATGTAGCCGGCCGTCCACGGGCCGATCCCCTTCAGACCCATCAACCGAGCCCGAACCTCGTCGCGATCTCCACCGATGTCGATGGAGATGTCGCCCCCGGCCAGGGCCCGACACAGTGTGATCAGGGCGTTGGAGCGAGAGGCCGGCCCCGCGATCGGCCGGTCGCCGAGGGCGAGGATCTCCTCCGGACGAGGAAACCGGTGGGTCAAGCCGGGCCGGGGCTCGTCGAGCGGCCGCCCCGCCGCTTCGACCAGTCGGGCCGCCATCGTCCGGGCGGCGACAACGGTGATCTGCTGGCCGAGCAGGGCTCGCACGGCCAGTTCGGCGCCGTCGACGTGGCCGGGTGAACGCAGCCCGGGGCGGGCCGCCACCAACGTGGCGAGCGCCGGGTCGATGGCGAGCATCTCGTCGATCGCCAGCGGATCGCAGTCAAGATCGAGCAGCGCCCGGCTGCGGTGCACGGCCACGCCGACGTCGCGCCAGTCCTCGACGTCGAGCCGACACCGCACATGGCCGTCGTGGTCCCCCGCCTGCCCGGGGGTCAGGGCGACGATCCCCCAGCCGTGGGGCAGATCGAGTACCCGCTGATAGGTCGCACCGTCCCAGGTCTCGACCCCGGCGACGGCCCGCAAGCCGAGGAAGCCGAAAATTTCGGCTGCTGCGAACGGAGCTCGATATGCCAGACGCAGGTCGAGCGTGGTACCCGGTGTGGCCGGGCGACCGCCAGATGTCTTGGCACGAACCACTGCGGCGCGCATCTCGGTGGGACTCTGGCCGAAGACAGTGCGCACGGTGTCGTTGAACTGGCGGACGCTGGCGAATCCGGCGGCGAAGGCGATGCTGGTGCAGGCAAGATCGGTGGTTTCGATCAGGATGCGGGCGTTGTGGGCCCGCTGGGCCCGAGCCAGCGCCAGTGGTCCGACGCCCAACTCGGCGACGAGCTGGCGATTGAGATGACGTTCGCTGTAGTGCAGACGCGTGGCCAGCCCCGACACCCCCTCACGCTCGACGATGCCGTCGCCGATCAGTCGCATCGCCCGTCCGGCCAGATCGGCACGCGTGTTCCACTCGGGCGAACCGGGAGCAGCGTCGGGCCGACAGCGCCGGCACGCCCGGAACCCGGCCTGCTGGGCACCGGCCGCAGTGGCGAAGTACCGCTTGTTGTCCCGCTTCGGCCGCGCCGGACAACTCGGCCGACAATAAATGCCGGTCGTCGTCACAGCGACGTAGAACCAGCCGTCGAAGCGTTGATCCCGGCTGAGACAGGCGGCGTGGCACCGCTCCTCGTCAAGTATCTGCCCGGACTTCACGCCGTCATCATGGCAGCCGCGGGATCTACTACCTAGCGGAAATCGGACAGATGCGGGCCCGATCAGCCGGGTTCCTTGGGCAGGCCGAGCACGCGCTCGCCGACGATGTTGCGTTGGATCTGGCTGGTACCGCCCCAAATCGTCTCGGAACGGCTGAAGAAGAACGCCGACATCATCGGACTGACCGGATAGTCCGGGCGACGCCTGTCGCGGCCCGAGCCGGGCCACGAGCCGGCCGGCGGACCCGTGGTGATCAGCATCGATTCGGCCCCGAAGATGTCGAGGGCGAGTTCCATCGCCCGCTGGTGCATCTCGGACCAGTACATCTTGTTCATTGCTCCGATCGCCGAGACGGCCGCATCCTTGCGGCCCGAAACCGCCACGCCGAGCGATCGCAGGCCGTGGACCCGCAGGATCTGGATCTTGGAGTAGTAGGTGGCCAGCCGCTGACGGATCACCGGATCGCCGATCGCCCCGTTGGCCCTTGCGGTCTCGAGGAGCAGGCGGAACTCCTCCTCGAACCGGCGGTAGCCGGTGGTCGCACTCATCCCCCGCTCGAAACCGAGCGTCGAGTTGGCCACCTTCCAGCCGTCGTTGACGCCGCCGACGACATTGTCCTTCGGGCAGCGGGCATCGTCGAAGAACACCTCGCAGAACTCTGCCGTGCCGTCGGGCTGGGTGATCCCGCGCACTTCGACGCCGGGCTGGCGCATCGGTACCAACAGGTACGAAATCCCCTTGTGCTTGGGTGCGTCGGGGTCGGTACGGGTGAGCAGGAAGCAGTAGTCGGCATGGTGGCCCTGCGTGGTCCACACCTTCTGGCCGTTGATGATCCACTCGTCGCCGTCGAGAATCGCCGAGGTCTTCAGTGATGCGAGATCGGAGCCCGAGTTGGGCTCGGAAAAGCCCTGACACCACGACATCTGACCCTTGAGGATCTTGGGCAGGAACTCCTGCTTCTGCGCCTCGGTCCCCCATTGCAGAATCGTCGGGCCGACCAGGGTGTCACCGAAGAAGTCGGCTCGCAAGGGAGCCTTGGCCTTGGCGAACTCCTCGGCGAGCACGACACCCTGCATCGTCGACAGGCCCTTGCCGCCGTATTCGACGGGCCACGTGGCACAGATCCATCCGCCGTCGTACAGCTTGGCCGGCCAACCCTCGTTGAACGCAATGCGCTCCTCGGCCGTCATCTCGAAGCCCGGCTCGAACCAGCCGCCCGGCAGGTTGGCGGTCAGCCAGTCGCGGATTTCAGCGCGGAAGGCTTCGGCGTCGGCGGGGTACGTCAGATCCATGGCGCAAATCTTGACCCGCCGGTCAAGTCAGCGCAACCCGGGCCGAAACGACTCATTCACCGAGTCCCGCCAGGTTAGCTTTTGAACAGGAACTCCTCGTCCTGGGCCGAGAGGAAGAGCTCCAGTTCGTCGCGTAGATCGCGGTGATCGGCGAGTTCGCGATCGGCATCGATCACTTCGAAGGCGGCTTCGCGGGCGAGGCGGACGAGTTCCCGGTCGCGACGCAGCGACGCCAGTTTCAGGTCGCTGCGGCCCTTCTGGGCGGTGTTCATCAGCGTGCCCTCGCCGCGTAGGTCGAGGTCGACCTCGGCCAACTCGAAGCCGTCGGTGGTGGCCACCAGCGCTTCGACGCGGGGGTTCGATTCGACCGATCCATCGGCAGCCTGCTTGCCCGACGTGACCAGCCAGCAGGTCGACGCATGGCTGCCGCGACCGACACGTCCCCGGAGCTGGTGGAGCTGGGCGATACCGAAGCGGTCGGCGTCGACGATCACCATCACGGTGGCGTTGGGTACGTCCACCCCGACTTCGATCACCGTGGTCGCGACGAGCACGTCGAGTTCGGCGCGGCGGAACGCGTTCATCACGGCTTCCTTCTCGGTCGGATGCATCCGGCCATGGAGCAGGCCGAGTCGCAGCCCGTACAGTTCGCCGCCCGACAGCCGTTCGTAGGTCTCCTCGGCGGAGGCGACTTCGAGCTTCTCGCTCTCCTCGATCAGCGGGCACACGACGAATGCCTGGCGGCCGGCCTTCACCTCGGCGACGACCGTGGCCCAGGCGGCGTCCTCCTGGTCGGGGCCGTTGGCCCACTTGGTGACGATCGGCGTGCGCCCGGGCGGTAACTCGTCGAGCACGCTGACATCGAGATCGCCGTACACGGTCATCGCCGCGGTGCGGGGGATCGGTGTGGCGGTCATCACCAGCACGTCGGCCACGCCGCCGTCGGGGTGGTCGGTCTCGCCCTTGGTCCGCAGTGCGGCGCGTTGCTCGACCCCGAAGCGGTGCTGTTCGTCGATCACGACGACCCCGAGGCTGTGGAAGCGCACGGCGTCCTGGATCAGGGCGTGGGTGCCGATGGCCAGATCGACCGTGCCGTCGGCCAGACCGGCGAGCACATCTCGGCGTTCGGTGCCGGTGACGCGGCTGGTGAGCAACTCGACCCGCAGCGGGCGCTGGCCGAACAGGTTGTTCGCGTCGGTGACGACGAGGCCGTCGAGCAGCTGGCGGACCCCGGTGGCGTGCTGCTCGGCAAGGACCTCCGTCGGTGCCATCAACGCCCCTTGGTGGCCACCTTGAATCGCCACCAGCAGGGCCGACACGGCGACGACCGTCTTGCCGGCACCGACATCACCCTGCAGCAGCC
This sequence comes from Actinomycetes bacterium, assembly GCA_031371195.1. GTDB lineage: Bacteria > Actinomycetota > Acidimicrobiia > Acidimicrobiales > Ilumatobacteraceae > JANMJD01. The sequence goes on from JANMJD010000295.1 coordinate 24,075, forward strand.
GATGCATCGGATGCGGTCCGGCCAGGTCGGCACCGATCTCGGCGATGGTGCGTTGTTGCGCCGCCGTCAGCGGAAACGGCAGCGCCTCATGGAACCGGCGTACGAGGTCGCCATCAACCGTGTGGCGGATGCCCCGGGCCTCGGCCTCGTATGCCCGCTTGCGGCCGACCAACACCAGTTGGACGCGGAACAACTCGTCGAAGGCCAAACGCCGGCGGGCCTTCTCCTTCTGCCCCATCGACTCGGGCAGATGGATACCGAACAGCGACTCGGCGCGTTCGGCGAGGGCAAACCGGTCTCGGATCGCCACCGGCACCGGGTCGGCGATGCCCCGGACCCTGCACCGATCGAGCGCGTTCTCCACCCATCCGGCCATCTCCCACGTGGTCAGCTGGACCTTTTCGCTCTGCGGATAGATCGGCACGATCTTGCCGGTGCGATCACCGATCAGATCGACGACCGGATTGGTCATCTGCAGTCCGCCGCGGTACATCTCGGGCTTACCGTAGAGTGCGATCACGGCGTCGGTCGAGAGCTGACGTTCCCGCCAGGGTTGGTTGAAGAAGACCACCGAGATCCGCCCCGAACCATCGCCGACCAGCGCGGTGATCATCGTCTTGCGGGTGCGAGTTGTCTTCTTCTGCACGGAACGGACCTGCACCAGCACCAGCGCCTCCTGGCCGGGCACGAGATCGCTCACCCGGGCCTCGTTCCCGCGGTCGACCCAGCGACGGGGGTAGGTGGTGACCAGATCGAGGACGGTGTTGATCCCGAAGTCGGCGAGGGCCTGGCGCTTCTTGTCGCCGACGCCCTTCAGACGGCCGACATCGATGGCGGCGAGTTCCCGCAGGGTGATTGGGCCGCTCGACACGCTCGGCATCGTACGCGACGCCGAGGCCCGGAACGGAGGACTCAGATAGCGGCGTAACCCACATAGGTGCCATCGGCGGCGCGCACGAGTCGCCGCCGGTCCGCAACCGCATCGAGCTCCATCGGGCCGTAGACGTGGGGGAACAACGGTTCGTCGGGTGCCGCGGCACGGCCGTCGGGATGCGCCGGCGGTTCACGCACCACCGGCGCCGACAGCCGCGACTCGTCGATCGTGACGGCGAATACCGCCTCGGCGATCGCCCCGTAGAAGCGGTTGGCCACCCCGACCATCATCTCGTCACCATCGGTGCAGTGGACAAAGCCCTCGGTCTCCAGCGACACCGGGGCGATCCACCCCGTCAGCTGTACTGCCGCCCACTCCGATTCGGTGATCAGGTGCAACATCACTCCGCCTCCAGCATGTGTGCGCCGCCGACTGCACGTACGACCCACCCCCGCCGGAGCGCACCGACGTCGGCGAGAGCGACGGTGCAGCCACCGAAGCCACCTCCGGTCATCCGAGCGCCGTGGACGCCGGGGACGGCGAGCAGGGCGTCGACGGCGGCATCCATCACCGGGGTCGAGGTGGCGAAGTCATCGGCCAGACTGCGATGGCTGGCGACCATCAGTTCGCCCGCTGTCGCCAGATCGCCGACTGCGAGCGCCGCGGCGAAGTGGCGCACCCTGGCGTTCTCACCGATCACATGGCGCGCCCGGCGCCGGACAACCGGGTCGGAGATCGCCGCCGCGTCGGACAACGCCGCACCGGCAAGTGATCCGATGATGGCTTCGGCGGCGGTGCATTCGGCGACCCGGTCGGCGTACTCCGAGCCCTTGAGTGTCCTGTGGGCGACGAACTCGACGACGATCTCCACCCCCGTGGGCAGCGCGACGGGCGTCATCTCGTACGAGGAGCAGTCGATCATCAGCGCATGGCCATCGACCGCTGCGGCGATGACCAACTGGTCCATGATCCCGCACGGGACGCCACTGGCGACGAACTCGGCCCGTCGGCAGAGTTGGGCCAGCTCCAATGCCGTCCCGTCGAATCCGAGTGCCAACCCGGCGGCGATCTCGAGAGCGGCGCTCGACGACAGACCGGCGCCGACCGGGATGGTGGTCGACACCACGCCACGGATGCCCTGGTCGGCGTTGATCTCGGCGGCCACGGCCGCGATGTAGCGGCCCCACGACGGCTCGACCTGCGCCGGGTCGGCGGCAGGCAGCGCGAAGTCGACGTCATCGGGCAGGTTGTCGGAACGCAGCTCGACGCGACCGTCGATCGGCGTGAAGCGGATATCGGTCCACCGGTCGATGGCCATCGGCAGCACCAGTCCACCGGTGTAGTCGGTGTGGTCGCCGATCAGATTGACGCGCCCGGGAGCGCGGGCGATCCGGTGCATCAAGCCGACGCTCCGGCCAGCCCGAGCATCGTGGCCAAACGCTCGAGGGCCTCGACGTCGAACGGCGCCCGCAAGGCGATGTTGATCTGGTCAGCGCCGGCGTCGACGTACCTGCCAATGGTGTCGGCCACCTCGTCGTCGGACCCGGTGAGCACCCCCGGGCGCACGTAGTTCGCCAGCTTGCCGAATTGGACGTGCAGGCTGTCCTCGGTCCACGCCAAACCCACATTGATGGCGCAGCGGATCTCGGCCGGATCGCGCCCCGCGTCGTCGCAATGGGCGACGAGCACGCCACGCTTGCGGGCGAACTCGTCGGGGCTGATGAACGGCACGTTCCATCCGTCGGCGTGTTGGGCGGCGATCTTCAACGTCCGCTTCTCACCGCCACCGCCGATCCATATGGGCAGCGCCGGCTGCACGGGGCGTGGTTCGTTGCGGGCCTCGGTGAGTCGGAAATGCTCGCCGTCGAACGTGGTCGTCTCGTTGCGCAGCAGCCCGCGCACACATTGGATCGCCTCGCCCAACTGGTCGAGCCGTACCCCGGTCTTCGGGAACGGGATGCCGTAGGCGGCGTACTCGACCATCGCCCAACCGGCGCCGAGCCCGATGTCGGCGCGACCACCCGAGATGTGATCGATGGCGGTGATCATCTTGGCGAGCACCGCCGGGTGGCGATAGCCCACGCAGTACACCAGCGAACCAACCCGGACCCGTGACGTCTCGCACGCCAGCGCCGAATGGAGGGCGACCCCCTCCCAACACGCCGCATCATCGGGTTGGCCGGTCGCACCGTAGAAGTGATCCCAGATCGAGATCCAGTCGAATCCCAGGTCCTCGATCCGCCGCCAGGTTCGGCGCAGATCGTCGACGGTGCAGTGCTGCAGTCCGGTGTGGACCCCGTAGAGCGTCATGGGCGGCGACGATATCGCCACCGGGCCGTCCAGGTTACGCTCGCCGGCCATGGCCGATGGCGCACCGCTACCCCGCGTGGCACTCGTCGTCGGCCGTCACAGCTACCGGGCCCGAGCGTTCCTCGACGCCACCCGCACCCTGGGGATCGACTCGGTCGTCGTCACCGACCACCGACCTCCGCTGGCCGGCGACGGTGTCGTCCACGTCGACGACATCGACGACGTCCGGGCGCTCGGACACATCGACGGTGTGGTCTCGGCCGACGACTGGGGGGTATCGATCGCCGCCCGCCTGGCCACACGCCTCGGCCTGATCGGCAACACCCCCGATTCTGTGGCAGCCACTCTCGACAAGCGTCTGCTGCGGGCCCGACTCGGCGCCGCCGGCCTGCGGCAGCCCGAACCGAGCGACGACGGCCCGTGGGTGGTCAAGCCGGTCGATCGGTCGGCGGGCGAGGGAGTGGTGCTGGTGACCACGGTGGCAGAACGGGATCGGGTCATCCTCACCACCCGAGCCCGCTACGGCCACGAACCACTGGTCGAGGGGTTCGTCTCCGGACCCGAGGCGATCATCGAAGGCGTGCTCGTCGACGGTCGGCTCCACGTGGCCGCATCGTTCGACAAGCCCGGTGACCGCGGGGGACCGACCTTTCCCGAAACGATGCTCGTGTCCCCTTCGGGCGTCGAGCCGGAGGCGGTCGAGGCCGCCTCGGCGGCATGCCGGGCGCTCGATGTGCGCAACGGCCCGGTGCACATCGAGGTGATCATCGGCCGCGACGGCCCAGTGGTGATCGAGGTGCATGCCCGCTCGATCGGCGGGCTGTGTTCGGCGGTCGTTGCCACCGACCCACCGTTGGAGCAGCTCATCGTGCTCGCCGCCATCGGACGCCCGGCGACGTTCGCCCGTCGGCGCACCTCGACCGGGGTGTTCATGCTCCCCGTACCCCAGACCGGGCGGCTCATCGCCGTCGACGGTCTCCCCGATGCGAGCGCCGTCGGCGACATCACCGGCATCGACATCACCGCGCTCGGACGCGACGTCGTGGCCCTCCCCGAGCGCGGCGAGTACCTCGGCTTCGTCTACGCCGCTGCGGCGACCCCTGAGCGCGTGGAACGGGCTCTGGGCGACGCCGTGGCCAAGTTGAGCTATCGCTTCGTCGGGGCGTAGTACGGATCGGAACCGGCGCGGTGATCGGTGACGTCGATGACGGCGTGACCGAGCAGGGGTTCAATTCCCTGACGCAACGTGACCTCGGCGAGCGTGCAGCCGACACACCGTCCGGCGAAGCGGAGTTGCAGCGCGCCGTTGACGTCGACGCCGATCAACTCGACGGCACCGCCGTGACCGGCGAGGGCCGGGTTGACCGTCGCGGCCAACACCCGCTCGGCATCGGCCGATGAACTCCCCGACGGGTTCGACTCGATGGCCGGGTCGAACCGGACCGTCGCCGCGCCGGCGGAGGCGAGCGCCCGTTCCACCGAGGCGCGGATCGCCAGGAGGGCTCCGACGGAACCCGACCAGGTGAGCAGCACGTCGGGCGACGCACCCGAGGCGAGCTCGATCGTCGCTCCGCGGGCAATGACCGTCGTGCGGATCGAGTCGGTGAAGACCTGCTCGATCCTCGACGCCACCGTCGCCGATGGCGCGCGACGGCGCGGTCCCGCCAACGGAGCAAGGGCCTGCTCGAGATCAGCGATCAGGTCGTCGGCGGCTTCGAGACCGACCGACAACCGCAGCAGGTTGCCCGGCACGGGTGACGATGGACCCTCGACCGATCGGCGCTGCTCGATCAGCGACTCCGTGCCACCCAGCGACGTGGCCCGTTTGAACAACCGGACTCGACCGGCGACCGCAACGGCGTCCCGGTCGTCACCCCGAACGAGCAGCGACAACATGCCACCGAACCCGCCGGGCATCTGGCTCTCGGCGACGTCGTGGCCCGGGTGGGTCGCAAGGCCGGGGTAGAGCACACCGTCGAGCGCATCATGATGTTCCAGATGCTCGGCGAGGCGCAGCGCCGAGGCGCACTGCTGGCGCACCCGCACGAACAGGGTGCGCATGCCTCGCAGCAGCAACCACGCCTCAAATGGCCCGAGCACGTTTCCGCTCCCCCGCCGCCACGCACGTATCCGCTGGCAGAAGGCATCGTCTGCGGCGAAGACGAGCGCGCCGGCGAGCACGTCGGAGTGGCCGTTGAGATACTTCGTGGCCGAGTGCATCACGATGTCCGCACCCAGCGACAGCGGCCGCGAGATGACCGGCGGCGCGGCGGTCGAGTCGACGACGACCCGGGCCCCGGCGTTGTGCGCCAGAGCGCACACCGTGGCGATGTCGGTGATCGCCCACGTGGGATTGGCCGGTGTCTCCAGCCAGACGAGGCGGGTACGACCGGGTCGCAATGCCTCGTCGACGGCGTCGACCGAGGAGGTGTCGACGTAGGTGACGTCGAGACCCCATGTACCGGCGAACTCGGCCAGCCATTTGCGCACGCCCCAGTACACGACGCGGGGCACGATGACGTGATCGCCCGGCAGCAGCACACTGAACACCGACGTCACCGCGGCCATGCCGGAGGAGAACAATAGGGCGGTGGCGCCCCCGTCGAGCTGCGCCAGCAACTGCTCGGGCTCGTCGTAGGCCGGACTATCGGCGCGCGCGTAGCCCCGGCCGTCGACGTAGGTGTTGTCCGGTCTGCGCTCGAACGTCGTCGACATGTGGATCGGTCCGACCAGCGCGGCGGTCGCCGGATCGACGTGACCGAGCGCCTGCGCCGCCAGCGACTCGGGTTGGGGCTGGGGTGCGGCGGGCAGTTCGGTCACGCAGGGATGTTAGGGGCTGTGGTACACACGACACATGGGGAAGTACCGGAGTGTTGCGTTGGCCCTCGCCGTGGCGGCGATGAGCGCCTGTTCGACCACGACGTCATCGCAGGGCGTGGTGTCGACCACTGCCCCGCCGGCGACTCCGCCCGCTCAGGCCGCCGAATCGACGACGCCTGCGACGACGCCCGGGGCAACTTCGGAGACGACGACGGCGATCACCGAAGCCGTTCCCGTGTCGGACAGTGCGTCAACGCCGACAGCCGCTGTACAGGGCGGCACGGTGACGGTCGGCCTCGACAGCGAGCCCGAGACCCTCGACCCGGCGGCCAACTCCCTCAGCCTGGCCAACGGTTCGATCTACGCCGCGGTCTACGAGACGCTGATGTACGGCGAGCCGGGCAAGCCGGTCGACTTCCGTCTCGCCGACTCGCTCACCGAGTCCGACGACCGCCTGTCGTGGACGCTGACCACGCGCTCCGGGGTGACGTTCCACGACGGCACCCCGTTCGACGCGGCGGCCGTGAAGTTCAACCTCGACCGGCAGAAGTCGTCGCTCTACAACAGCTCGGCGTTGCTGCCCGTCACTTCGATCGACGTCGTCGACGATCGCACTGTCAAGCTCACCCTCGGCGAACCGTGGACTGCGCTACCCGACGCGCTCGCCGGTGTCGTCGGGGAGATGGTCTCGCCAACGGCGGCGGCCAATGCCGACGTGTTCAAACGCCATCCGGTGGGCACCGGGCCGTACGAACTGGTCGACTGGCTGGCCGGCGACCAGGTGAACCTCCAGCGTTTCGACGGCTACTGGGGCGACCCCGCCCCGCTCGATCAACTCGTGTTCAAGTTCATCCAGGTCGAGGCGGCGCGGGTCGCCGCGTTCGAGGCCGGTGAAATCGACGCATACACCTCGATCATCGAGGCCACGGTGAAAGAAGCCCAGGCCGGCGGGGCCCAGGTGGTCAGTCCACCACCGACGGGCTACGGATTCTCGTACATCAACCTCACGAAGGCTCCGCTCGATGACGTTCGGGTGCGCCGGGCGCTGGGAGCTGCCGTCGATCGCGACGCGCTGGCCGAGGCGTACCAGGGGCAGGGGTATGCCGATGCCGCTTTCAGTCCGTTCTACAAGCAGAGCGAATGGTGGGTCGCTCCCGACACGGCCCCGAAATACGACCCCGAAGGAGCCAAAGCGCTGCTCGCCGCCTACGGCAAGCCGGTCAAGATCACATACAAGCTGCTCGCCGGCGCACAGGAGTTCGAGGATGCCGTGCGTGCGACGATCGGCTACTGGGATGAGGTCGGCATTCAGGCCGAACTGGTCATCGTTCCCGACCTGGGGACATACATCGGCGACGTGCTGTCGGGAAACTACGACATCCTCGGATTCATCGGGACGTCGTCGGGTGATCCGGACTTCATCACCTACAACCTGTTCCACACCGGCGGCTCGGGCAACTACGGCAAGTACAGCAATCCGAAGGTCGATGCCGCCCTCGAGGTGGGGCGCCAGAGCAAGGACGTTGCCGAGCGAAAGGCCGCCTACGCCACGGTTCAACAGGAGATCCGCGCCGACGTTCCCGTCCTGCTCAGCTCCCACGGGCAGCTCTACATCATCGCCCGCCCGGAGGTGAAGGGGCTGGTCGCCAGTTACTTCTTCCCGTCGCGAACCGTGTCTCGCTGATCGCAATCACGCGGATCGCCCCGATGACGGCGCGGCAACAATGAGCCGCCGTTGGCTGCTGCAGCGACTGGCCTCGGTGCTGGCCGTGGTCTTCATCGTCTGCCTGGCCACGTATCTGCTGCTCGACGCGCTCCCCGGCAGCACCGCGGTCACGCTGTTGGGCGACGGCGCCACGCCCGAGAAGATCGCCGTCGTCGAGCACGACCTCGGTCTCGACCAGCCGTTCGTCGAACGGTTCGGCATGTGGTTGGGCCGGGCGGGACGCGGTGATCTGGGCGTGTCGTACCAGACCGGCGAGATCGTCTCGGTGTCGTTGCGCCAGCGGGTCCCGACGTCGTTGGAGCTGCTCATGCTCACCCAGATCGCCGCCATCGGCATCGCCCTGACCGCCGCCCTTGCCTCGGCGCGACGCGAACACGGCCCCCTCGACCGCGCCCTGTCGACCGGTTCGTTCTTCGTCCTCGCCCTGCCCCAATTCGCCTTCGGCATCATCCTGCTGATCGTCTTCGCCCAGAAGCTGAAGTGGTTTCCCGTTGCCGACTATCAGAAGTTCTCCGACAGCCCCCTGGGCAACCTGCGCGCCCTCACCCTGCCCGTCGCCACACTGGCCATCCCGCTGTCGGGGATCTACTACCGCGTGCTGCGCACCGATCTCGTCCAGACCCTCCGATCCGACCACATCACATTCGCCCGGGCGATGGGCCTCTCGCCGCGACGAGTCCTGTTCGGCCGGGCATTGCGGCCCAGTTCGTTGACGATCATCTCGGTCGTCGGGCAGAACACCGCCTACCTCCTCGGCAGCTCGGTGATCGCCGAAGGACTGTTCTC
>JANMJD010000303.1:0-11898 GCA_031371195.1 Actinomycetes bacterium
GTCGAACACGTATCGACCGTTCGCATCGGAGGTCGTCGCTGCGACGCGTTGCCCGTTACCTCCGACGGCCGGGGTGCCATCGGGTTTGAGCAGGGTCACGGTGACACCGCTGGCCGGCGACTCCGACGGGTCCTGGATGCCATCATGATCGACGTCGTACCAGACGTAGTCACCGACCGCCAGCGGCATCCAGATACCGGCATCGATCGTCGGGTCGATCAAGGTCGCCCGGGTGACACCGTCGCTGCCGACGACGCCGCGCACCTGCGGCGAGGCGGCGCTCAACGTGAATACCGGGGTCGTACCCGTGCCGTCCGGGTTGGAGTCGACGCCACGATCGGTGCCCGATGCCTGACTCGTGATCAGGTATCCGCCGGGCAGGTTCGAGAACCTCACCCGATAGTCGCCGGCGAGCAGATTGTCGAACACGTAGTGACCATGTGCGTCGGTGGTCGCCGCCGGAACCGGCGTTCCATCGGCGTCGGTCGCCGGGTTGCCAGAGGCGTCGAGCAGTGCGACGCCAACCCCCACGACCGGACGTTCGTCGATGCCCTGCGAGCCGTCGTGGTCGAGGTCGTACCAGACGTAGTCGCCGACGGCCAGCGGCCGCCAGATGCCGGCATCGATCGACGGATCGATCAACCTCGCCACCGTCGTACCATCGCCTACCGCACTCACCCGCATGTTGCCGGAGTCCGACGACAGGCTGAACACTGCGGTCAGGCCCGTGGAGTCGGGGTTCGAATCGTTCAACTCCGTGCCGACCGTCGATCGGGTGAGCAACCACCCGGCCGGCGTCGTGAACCGGATCCGGTAGTCACCGGCGAGCAGGTTGTCGAACACGTAGTGGCCATTGGGGTCGGAGGTGGTGGCGCTCACCACCTGGCCATCGGCGTCGGTGGCGGGGGTACCGTCGGCGTTGAGCAGCGTCACGATGACACCGGAGATCGGCGATTCGCCAGCATCCTGCAGTCCGTCGTGATCGGCATCGTTCCAGACGTAGTCGCCGACGGCGAGCGGCTGGAAGATGCCCATGTCGATCGTCGGGTCGATCATGTACCCGACGATCGCAGGATTGCCATTGACCTGCATGTTCGCGCCCCCGACAGTCAGGGTGAACGGGCCGGCCAGTCCGGTCGGGTCGGCGTTGGAATCCCGGGCGACATCGACGCCGGCGGCCTGTGTCGTCGGTACGTAACCGGTCGGCAGCGTGGCGATCTCGAACCGGACCTGGTAGGTGCCCGGGAGCAGATTGTCGAACAGATACAGCCCAGCCGAGTCGGTGGTGGCGACCGGCACGGCGTTGCCATCGGATTGCGTCGCCGGCATGAAAGTACCCGGACGGGCCGGGTCCTCCATCAACAGGCGAACCCTCACGCCACCAACGGCGAGCTCATTGGAATCCTGCACACCGTTGTGGTTGGTGTCGTACCACACGTAGTCGCCGACGGCGAGCGGCAGCCAGATGCCGGCATCGTTCGTCGGATTGATGTAGCCCGCCCGCAGCGGCGCGCCGTACGTAGTGTCGTCGGCCGGCGTGGTCGGGCGCACGTTGCCGGCGTTGTAGGACAACGTGACCGGCCCCGTCGACGCCGCGGCGTCGGTCGGCGCCAGGTACCCGGCATCCGAGTCGGCGGCGTCGACGATCGGCAAGCCGTCGGTGAACGTCCACCGGTAGCCCGGCTGATTGTGGGTGAACACCACCTTGTACGTGCCGGGAACCAGGTTGTCGAACATGTACAACCCGTTGGCGTCGGTGGTGTCATCGGCGACCGTCACGCCATCGGCGTCGACTGCGGTGACGAAGGTACCCGCGGAATCGGCCATCAACAGGTGGGCGGTCGCCCCGACGACCGGCCGCTCGCCGGCCTGCTGGATACCGTCGCGGTCGAGGTCGTACCAGACGTAGTCGCCGAGCGACAGGGCGAACCAGACTCCGGCATCGATCGACGGATCGGTGAGCTGCATCCCGTTCAGATCCGAATCGACCACCGGGGCATCGGCGAACACCGAGGAGACATGCGACATCGCCACCGCGTCGGTCGTCGTCGTGAAGCCGACGTCGGAGTCGAGCGTGTCGTCGCCCGGGGCGTTGGACGTGGTCCACAGGAAGCCGAACGGCAGGGTGAAGCGGACCTTGTAGTTCCCCGAGGCCAGGTTGGTGTACGAGTACCGGCCCTGGGCATCGGTGTAGTCCGGGGCGATCACCAGGCCATCGGCGTCGAGCGCGGCAACGAACGAGCCGGGCACCGTCGGGTCCTCCATCAACAGTTCGGTCTTGACCGCCTCGATGCCGACCTCGGTCAACGGGTCGAAGACGCCGTTGTGGTTGGCGTCGTACCACACCAGATCACCGAGCGAGACCGGCGTGAAGATGCCCATGTCGATCGTCGGGTCGAGCATGACCGCGTTGACGAGCGGATCGGTGTTGGCGACCATCTCGGCCCCGCCGGTCGACAACGTGAACGCCGGGGTCAGACCTGTCGGATCGGGATTCGAGTCGACCGCCGGGTTCGTTCCCTGCATCTGTGTCGTGACGACGTAGCCGGTTGGCAGCGTGGCCAGCACGAACTGCACCTTGTAGACGCCCGGGATGAGGTTGTCGAACAGGAACAGCCCGGTCGCGTCGGTGGTGGTCGGCGTTACGGCCGCTCCGTCGGCATCGGTGGCAGCGATAAACGCACCCGGGTTGGCCGGGCTGTCCATCAACAGCACGACTCCGACGTTGGGAACCGGCTGCTCACCGGTGTCCTGGGCACCGTTGTGGTTCAGGTCGTACCAGACGTAGTCACCGACGCCGACCGGCTGCCAGATGCCGGCGTCGTTCGTCGGGTCGACGAAGCGGGCCCTCAATGCTCCCCCGGCGAGCGGCCCGGCGTATGTGGTGGAGTCGACCGGGTCGGCGGGACGCAGATTGGCGGCGGCCGGGCTCAGGTCGATCGGCGGCGTGATCGCCACGGCGTCGGTCGAGGCGAGGAACACCGCATCGGAATCGACGTTGTCGAACCCGGTGTTGCCAACCGTCCACCGGTAGCCGGACTGGTTGTGGGTGAACATCACCTTGTACTTCCCGGCCAACAGGTTGTCGAACAGGTACAGACCGTCGGCACCGGTGGTCTGATCGGCGACCGGGTTGCCATCGGCATCGGTGGCATCGATGAACGAACCGGCGTTGGCCGGGCTTTCCATCAGCAGGTGAACCAGCGCGCCGGCCACCGGCGACTCTCCGGCCTGCTGGCTGCCGTCGTGGTTCACGTCGTACCAGACCACGTCGCCGAGGGCGTACGGATACCAGACACCGGCATCGATCGAGGGATCGGTGAGCGTCAAGCCGTTCGCGTCGGAGTCGGTCACCGGGGCGAACGCCGAGACGGTGACAATCTGGGAGATGGCCATGGCATCGGTCGGCGTCGCGAACACCGCGTCGGAATCGAGCGTGTCGTCGGCCGGGGAATTCGACGCCGTCCACAGGTAACCGGCGGGCAGACCGAACACGACCTGGTAGTCACCGGGCAGCAGATTGCCGAACGAGTACCGGCCACCGGCGTCGGTGACCTGGTTCGACGGCACCGCCACACCGTCGGCGTCGGTGGCCGCGACCATCGACCCGGCGGCGTCCTTCATCAGCAGCATCACCGGGACCCCGGCGATGCCATGCTCGCCGGCCGGGTTGTACACCCCGTCGCGATCGGCGTCATACCACACCAGATCACCGAGCGAGACCGGCGCGAAGATGCCCATGTCGATGGTCGGGTCGATGAACGCAGCGACGATCGCCGTGTCGGTGTTGGCGACCATGTCGGGGATCGCCGAGGTGGACAGCGTGAAGGTGGGGGTCAGCCCCGTCACGTCGGGATTGGAGTCGACCGTGGGGTCGGCGCCCTGGATCTGGCGGGTGACCACATAGCCGGCCGGGAGCGTGGACAGGTCGAATTGGACCTGGTAGTCACCCGGAACGAGCTCGTCGAACACGTACAGGCCGGTGGCCGGATCGGTCGAGGTGGCGGCAACCAGGTTGCCGTTGGCATCGACAGCCGGGACGAACGGGCCGGCCGGGTTGGCCGGATCGCGCATCAACAGGTTGACGGTGACGTTGCCGATGACGGGCTCGGCCTGATCCTGCCGGCCGTCGTGGTTCAGGTCGTACCAGACGTAGTCGCCCACCGCGACGGGCATCCAGATGCCCGCATCACGAGTGCGGTCGATGTTCGCCGCCTTCAGCGCGCCCAGATCGCCGGCATCGGCCAGGGTAACCGGGGCGACGTTCGGCTCACCGGCCGCCAGCACGAACGAGTCGGTCGTGGCGGTCGGGTCCAAGGTCGTCGCGGCGAAGACGGCGTCGGAATCGACCCCGTCGGTCGGGGCCGTGCCGGCATTCGGCACGGTCCACAGCCAGCCGATCTGGTGGTGGGTGAACTGCACCCGATACTTGCCCGGCAACAGGTTGTCGAAGACGTACCAGCCGTGGGCGTCGGTCACGATCGTGGTCGGAACCGGCGCGCCCTGGGTGTCGGTGGCGGCGATGAAGGCTCCGGGGTTGGCCACATCCTCCATCAGCAGTTGGACGCCGGCTCCGACGACGGGCTGCTCACCCTCGTCCTGGACGCCGTTGCGGTTGATGTCGTACCAGACGTAGTCGCCCACGGCGAGCGGCAGAATCACGGCTTGCACGTCGTGGTCGTCCTCGTCGAGCGCGTTCGGCTGGTTGAGCGAGGCGACACCCTGGATGAAGTCGATCTCGTTGGACGAGTTCCGCGGGTAGCCGAACGGATCGGCCGGGTTCGAGAAGAGGGTGTCGTTGGTCGGGTCGGCGTCCATCGTCGAGTCGATGTCGCTGACCGGGCCACGTACCGCGCCGGCGCCCAGATCGACGTCACCCTGCATCGAGGCGATCTCGGCGGTGTTCTCATACGTGCCGAGCGTCAGGTCGTCGAGGTGGAGGGTGAGATCGAACGTCGCCGTCGCCCCGGCATCCAGCTGGGAAATGGTGCAGGTCACGGCAGCAATATCCGTTCCGCATGCCACTCCGACACCAGGGCTGGTCGAGACCAGCGATGTTCCCGCCGGCAGGGAGTCGACCACGGTGGCATCGAAGGCAGTGCGGGTGCCCTGGTTCTTGATGGTGACCGTGAACGTTGCGGTCGGGGCCGAAGCGTCCACAACGAACGTCGATGCGGTCTTGATCAGCGAGAGGTCCCACCAGGCGATGGTGGCCGCGTCATGGTCATCCTCGTCGGCGGCCAACCCGTCGGGTGGGTTCGTCGCGTTCGAATCGATGGCATCGTCGACGATCACGTCGCCGTCGGTGTTGTCGGGCGTGGAGTCGACGTCGCTCAACGGCGTGCCGGCTGCGTCACGCAGGGCCGAGATCTCGGCGACGTTCTTCAGGTCGCCGGCCGGGAGCGGAGCCGTGGCTGTGAGGATCACCGGGATCACCACTGAGCGGCCACCATCGAGGACACCGGTGATCGTCGCCACCGGCTTGGCCGGATCGGCCGACGACCAGCTGTACGCAGGCAGGGTGGCGGGGGCGCCATACGAGCCGGCGTTCGCCATGCCGGCCGGGTTGTCGGCGGGCACGAAGGTCCATCCCGAACCGGCGGGCACGTAGTCGGTGACATCGATCGATGCCACGTCACGACCCTGGTTGAACACCTCGATGAAGAAGGTCACCTTGTCGGGGGTGGGCAGCAACTGGATGCCGTCGGCGATGTCCGGGTCGGCCGGGTCGACCCGCTTGCGCAGGGCGAGGTCGTAGGGCAGCGTTACCTGAGCAGGGTCGGCGTCGTCCTCGTCGGTCGTTGCCGCCGGATCGCCCGGGGCACCCGAGCCGTCGCCGTTCAGCGAGTCGTCCGAGCCGGTTCCGACGGCGCCACCGGCGTCGTTGGTCGCATCGGTGTCGGGCGTCGAATCGATATCGACCACCCAGCCCGGGGTGATCGTGGTCGGATCGGCGTCATCGGCGAACGACGAGATCTCGGCGACGTTGGTGTACGAGCTGGCCGACGTGTCGTCGAGCTGATATTTGACGGTGAAGGTCACGGTGGCACCGGCGCCGACGAAGGGGATCGTGAACGTCGGAGCGCCACCCGAGGCACCGGCGACCGAGACGTACGACATGCCGGCGGGCGGGGTATCGGTGACGGCGACCACGTAGGCGTCAGTGGCGCCCTGGTTGGTCACCGAGATGTCGAACGAGACCGTCGGGGGCACCGGTGGCAGCGACAGGGCGGCCGGTTGGCCGGCCGAGAGCTGCTTGATCAGGGCCAGGTCGTACAGCGGCACGGCCGCCGAGTCCGAGTCATCCTCGTCGGTGGCGGCTACCGCGCCGCCGGCCGTCCCGGTGCCGTTGCCGTCGATCGCATCATCGGCCGGCGATCCCAACCGGCCTCCGGCGTCGTTGCCGTTGGTGCCATCGGGGATCGAGTCCTGATCCACGAGCGGCAGGCCGGCGGCGTTGCGGAACTCGGAGATCTCGGCGGTGTTGACGGCGCGTGCCGGCAACGGCGTCAGCGGCGACCGCAGGCGCAAACTCACCGGAATGGTCACCGCCTCGCCGGTCCCGAGCGTGCCGGTCACCGTCACGACCGGGTTCGTCCCGGCCGCGTTCCAGGCGAACGTCGGCAACGCAGCTGGCGTGGTGTATCCCGCAGTGTTGGCCGCGGCGGTCGTACCCGCCGGGTTGAGTGCCGGGTCGAAGGTCTGCCAGACCGCCGTGTCGACGTAGTCGGTCAGATCGATAGCCGACACCGGGTCACCCTGGTTGAACACATCGAGCTTGAACGTCGCCACACCGCCGACGAACGAGAAGAGCTGCTTGCGCATCGCCAGGTCGTAGACATTGCGACCGACCGAGGCGTCGTCATTGTCGTCCTCGTCCGCCGCAGGGATGCCATCGGTGGCGAGCGACGCCGGGTCGGTGACACCGAGATAGCCGCCACCGGGGGCGGTGGCGTCGTTCGGCATCGTCGAGCCGGAACCGGTGTCGGTGTCGGGGATCGAGTCCTGGTCCACTCCCGAGTCGGCCGAGATCTCGGCCCAGTTGCGGAACGGGGCCTTGGTCACATCGGCGACAGAGGTGGTCAGCATCAGGTCCTTGAACTCGCCCGGCAGCAGCGAGGTGGTCAGATCCCACGTCACCACGCCGGCGGCGTTCACCCCGGCGTCCGATGCCGAGACGAACGTCAGTCCGGCCGGCATCGTGTCGGTGACCGAGTAGTTCCCCGACGGCACATATCCCTGATTCTGCACGCGAATGGTCCAGACGAGGGTCTCACCGCTGGCCGAGACCGAGGTGGTGCTCGTCGTCTTGGCCAGGGCCAAGTCGTAGGGTCCCTCGATCACGGCGTCGTCGTTGTCGTCCTCATCGCCCGTTGGGGCGCCGTCGACGGTGATCGTGGCCAGGTCGGTGATCGAGACGTACCCGCGGCCGGGTGCGGTGGCGTCGTTCGGCAGCGTTTGGCCCGAGCCGGTGATCGCGTCGGGGGTCGAATCGACGTCGGCGCCCGAGTCGGCCGAGATCTCGGCCCAGTTGCGGAATGGGGCGCGGGTGATGTCGCCGACCTGGGTGGTGATCGTCAGATCCTTGAACGCACCGGGCAACAGCGTGGCGACGATGTTCCAGGTGACCACGCCGGCGATCTCGATGCCGCCGTCCGAGGCCGTGATGAACGTAAGCCCGGCCGGCAGCGTGTCGGTCACCGAGTAGTTGCCCGAGGGGACGTATCCCTGGTTGCGCACTCGAATGGTCCAGGTGATCGACGTGCCATTGGCGTCGACCGACGTGACGTTGGCGATCTTGGCCAACGCCAGGTCGTATGGGCCATCGACGACCGCATCGTCGTTGTCGTCCTCGTCGGCGTTGGGTGTGGCGTCGGTGGCGATCGTGTTCAGGTCGGTGATCGGCGCATAACCCCCGCCCGGCGTCGTGGCGTCATTGGGCAGGGCCTGGCCCGAGCCGGTGTCGGTGTCGGGGGACGAGTCCTTGTCGGCTCCGGAGTCGGTCGAGATCTCGGCCCAGTTGCGGAACGGGGCCTTGGTGATGTCGGCGACCGTCGTCACCAACGTGAGATCCTTGAACGTGCCCGAGGCCAGCGCCGACGTCACGTACCACGTGACCACGCCGTTGTTGTCGATCCCGCCGTCGGATGCCGACACGAACGACAAACCGGCCGGCAGCGTGTCGGTGACGGAGTAGTTGCCCGAGGGCAGGTTGCCCTGGTTCTGCACGCGCACGGTCCAGTTGATCGTGGCGGCGGTGCCGTTGACCGTCGTGACATCGGCGATCTTGGCCAGCGCCAGGTCGTACACCGGGGCCGGACCGGTGACGACGGCGTCATCGTTGTCGTCCTCGTCCCCGATCGGCGCACCGTCCGTGGCGATCGTCGCCAGGTCGGTGATGCCGACGTAGCCGGCGCCGGGAGCCGTGGCGTCGTTCGGCAGGGTCTGACCGGAACCGGTGTCGGTGTCGGGTGTCGAGTCGCGGTCCTTGCCCGAATCGGCCGAGATCTCGGCCCAGTTGCGATACGGGGCAGCTGCCAGGTCGGCGACCGTGGTGGTCAGGGTCAGATCCCGATATGAACCTGCGGCCAGTGGCGCCGTCAGATCCCATGTGACGATGCCACCGTTGTTGACGCCGCCATCCGAGGCCGACACGAAGGTCAGCCCGGCCGGCAAGGTGTCGGCCACCGAGTAGTTGCCCGATGACACCATCCCCTGGTTCTGCACCCGGATCGTCCAGATGATCGGGGCGCCGACGGTGGTGATGCTCTGCACGCTCGAGACCTTGGCCAGGGCGAGGTCATAGGCCGTGAGGTCGATCTTGTAGAGGCCGAAGTCGACCTGGTAGTTCGCATTGCCGTCGGGGGTGGCATCCGCCCAGCCGGGAGTGAGGCCCTCGGCGGTCGGCTCGGCGTTGTACGACAGCGTCACCGCGGCCGAGCGGATCACCGAGCCGACCGTCGTGCCGTTGTCGTCGTTGTCCAGCGGGGTGGTGTCTTCGTCGACGGCGGTGCCTTCGTACGAGCCGGTCAACGCCGGATTGGTCCCGTTGCCGACGGACGAGAGATAGCCGGCGGGCGAGGTGACCTCGACAATGTAGTCGCCGGCAGGCAGGTTGATGAACAGGTAGTGGCCCGAGGCGTTGGTGACGACTCCCCCGGCCGCGTCGTCGGCGGTGCCGAGCCTGCCGTCGGGGCCGACATTGATTTCGGTCGTTGCGTCGGCGGCGAACAGCTTGACCGTCACCGCGGGAACCGCCTGCTCGGATGCGTCGAACAGACCGTTGTCGTTGGCGTCGAGCCAGACGACGTTGCCGAGCGAGAAGGTCGGAACGAAGCCGGCGTCCCAAGTCATGTCGTTCTCGGCGGCGGCACCGTTGTCGAGGTTGGTGATGACCGTCAGACCACTGGCCGGGTTGGCGTCGGAATCCGAGGTGTCGTTGGCGGTCGCCACATCGTCGAATTTGGTGAAGGCGTAACCGGGCGGCGGTTCGAAACGCAGTGAATAGTCGCCGTCGGGCAGGTTGGTGAACAGATAGTGACCGGTGTTGTCGGTGACCACGGACGTGATGCCGAAACCGTTTGCATCGAGCAGCGTCACCGTCACGCCGGGGAGCACCGGCTCCGTCGCATCCTGGAATCCATCCTGATCCAGATCGATCCAGGTGAAGTCCCCGATCGAGTTCGGGCCGGGTGGCAATGGCGGGGTGATGCCCGCATCCCAACGCGGATCGTGCTGACCGCCGACCAGCGTGATCAACGCCGTGCGTCCCGCGCTGTCCGGATCGGAGTCGTTGATCTCGTCTCCGGTGGCGTTGGGAGACGTGTAGCGGTATCCGGTGTAGGGATTGCCGTCCGCGCCGTTGCCGATCGCCGTCGACTTGTCGAACACGACGTAGTACGTGCCCGGGGCCAGGTTGTCGAAGAGGTAGAAGCCGGCCGAGTTCGTCGTCGTCGTTCCTAGCGGCGTTCCGGCTTGTGAAAACAACCGCACCGTCACGCCCGCAACCCCGCGCTCGCCCGCATCCTGCGCGCCGTTGCCGTCGATGTCCTCCCAGACGTAGTCGCCGAGCGATGCCTTCTGCCAGAAGCCGAAGTCATAGGTCGTCGTCCGCGATCCGGCGGCGCCGGTGGGAACACTGGTGATCTCGGCCAGGTTGGCCACCATCGCCGCGTCGTTGTCCAATGCGTCGTCGCCGACGTTCTGGAGCGTCAACCTGTACGGCGCCAACGGTCCCGACGTGTAGTCGGCGGCGTTGGCCAACACGACGCGATAGGTCGTCGTCGGATCGAGGCCCCAGAATCGGTAGTAGCCCGTCGAGTCGGTCGCCGTCGTGTCGACCAGCGTCCCGGCGCCGTTGTACAGGGCGACGGTGACTCCTTCGATCCCCATACCGTTCTCGTTCTGGATGCCGTCGTGGTTGACGTCGACCCACACGTAGTCGCCGAGCGAAGCCGTCAGCGATGTGTCGGTCATCTTCAGACCGACCTGGATCGGCTCGGTCGACAGCAACGTGTCGTTGGGCGCAGCCGCCGACGTGGCGGCGGAGAACCCGAAGCTGTTCCAGGCGATCTTGCCGGAGACCGGAGTGGCCGGTGCCTCGCCCGGCGCCAACTTGATCGTCACTTTGAGCCGGATCGATGCGCCGGGCTGCAGTGCCGTGGCCGGCGTGTATCGCATGGCGAACGAGCGGGCACCAGCCTGCGTCGTGGTCCAACCGGTGTTGTCGCAGCCGGCCGGCCCGGTCACCGATGCCGTCGACGGGAACGTCCCGCCCGACGCCTTCAACCGGTTCGTTTCGTTCGGATCGGCCGTATCCCATCGGCACGGATTCTTCGAGGCGGAGAAGCCGGTGACGAGTTCGCCGGCCGGTACCCCGATGTACGGGCCATCGGTGACGGCCTGATGTTCGATCGCATCGAGCGACACCAGTTCCTCGCCCCACTGCGAACCACGGGCCGTCGCCGGCGATGTCACCGACGTGTCACCGACATACGGCAGCACATCGACCAGGTCGATGGTCGTCAGCGGCGTGTTGCCCTGGTTAGTGATGTACAACTCGTAGGAGCCGTTGCCGGCGGTGTCGGTATCACCCGACGCCGGATAGCGCGACCAGGCGGTATCCAACGATCCTTTGACCCACTTCGACGAATCGGCCGTCGAGATCACCGGCACGACGTAGCTCACCGAGGCACTCGGGCACCGCTGCTCGGTGACATTGCCGTCACCGTCGTAGTCGAGGCCGTCGACCCGTTGGTATCCGGTCGGGGCGTAGTAGAACGGCAACGACGGATTGTCCCCCGGGGGCAGTGTGCTGTATCCGCAGTTGCTCGATCCCAGGCCGGTTTCGTTGAGCAGCAGATCCTCGGTGTGGTTGTAGATCGTCGTGCCGGCGACGGTCGTCGGCTTGATCTTGGCGCTGAAGTACACGCCGATCGTGCGCCACACCTCATCCCCACCGATCAGGGTGCAGCCGGGGAATGCCCAACGCAGCAGGGTTCGGCCGGTACCGGCGAAGTTGTCGACCTGGGTGAATGTCGGGTTGACGCAGGCCGGGTTGGTTGCCGGGTTCTTCGAGGCGGGACCTTGACCGAAGTTCGTCGCCCATGCGCTCCAGAAGTTGGTGCCACCGTCGGATGGCGGCACGAACTCGACCTTCGAGTCGAGCAGGTCGGTGATCACCGGGTCGACGATCGTGCTGCCGTAGCTCGAGTACTTGCCGAACGAAGCGGCAAAGACGAGATCCATCGGACCCTGCGGCGACCCCGCCGGGACGGGCGGCCCATAGGTGGGATACCCGTTTGGGAACAACGAGTTGTACGGCACGCCGGGCGAACCGATCAGGAACTTCTCGGGATGCCCTGTGGTGCCGGACCACGCGCCGACGGTCGCGCAGGC
>JANMJD010000310.1:0-3878 GCA_031371195.1 Actinomycetes bacterium
CAGCAGGGCGGCGAACGTGATCTCGGTCAGCAGCGTGATCCAGCCGAAGAGCTGAAAGTTCGGCAGGATGATGTGCTCGGTCACCCACCGAAACGGGGCGAAGGTGGAGTGGCGCAGCACCGAGGCGCTGTACTTGTACAACCCGCCCTGCGTGTCCTCGCCGAACTTCGACGGCACCTTCCAATGGATGTTCGCCAGCCACAACAGCCCGGCGAGGATGCGAACCCCACCGATGATCGAACCCCGGGCCCGCTGCTCGGCGCGTTCGAGGCGGTGGGTGACAGAGTTGTGCATGTCGGACAGCATGACAGACCGGTCACCCCGGCGACGTCGATCGTTACACGCCCACCGTTACTGCCGTGACGGCGCGCTCGGCCGCCTTGTAGCCTGACGGTGCCCCTGTAGCTCAGTGGATAGAGCAAGTCCCTTCTAATGACAAGGTCGCAGGTTCGATTCCTGTCGGGGGCGCAGTGTGATGCGCTTGGGCTGGGCCGTGTCGTCCAAGTACCCGGCTGCGTCGAAATCGTCGCCAAGCGGCAAGATGAGCGGATGACGACGTTTGTACTGGTGCACGGTGCCTGGGGTGGTGCGCATACGTGGAAGCTCGTCCGCCCCGGACTGTGGGCTGCCGGCCATCACGTGTTCACACCGGGCCTCACCGGCATCGGTGATCGCGTCCATCTGGCCGGACCACAGGTGAACCTGACGACTCACGTCGACGACGTCGTCCATCAGATCCTGTACGAGGATCTCTCCGACATCGCGCTGCTCGGGTTCTCGTACGGAGGGATGGTGGTCACCGGCGCTCTGGCCCACATCGCCGATCGGGTCCGCGAGCTGGTCTACCTCGACGCCTTCGTCCCCCACGACGGCCAGTCGTTGGGTGATCTCGCCGGCCACATCCCTACTGCTGTGGGGGCGGGCTCGCTCGGGCAATCGTGGCAGATACCGCCGCGCCCCCGACAGATCGACGATCCGGCCGAGGCGGCCTGGAACGAACCCCGGCGCACCCCACAGCCGGCCAGGACGTTCCGCGAACCGGTTCACCTGGACCGGCCGCTTGAGGACTTCCCCTTCGGCCGTACATACATCAAAGCGCTCGACGACCCCCGGCCGAGCCCGTTCTGGGATGCTGCTGAACGGGTCCGCCATCATCGGGCGTGGCGCTACTTCGAGATCGACACCAACCACATGATCCCCCAGAATCGTCCGGCCGAATTGGTCCAGCTCCTCCTCGGCCTGGCTTGATGGCCGATCCATTGGAAGGAGTCACACTCGAGTCGATCGTCACCCGCCTGGTCGATCGCTACGGCTGGGAGGAGTTGGGTGATCGCATTCCCATCCGGTGCTTCACCGACGACCCGAGCATCGGATCGAGCCTCAAGTTCCTGCGCAAAACGCCATGGGCCCGCACCAAGGTCGAACGCCTCTACCTGGCCACATGCGCCGAGGAGGGTGTCGGCAATATCCACACGGCGAGCAACGGGTCGGCGCCGGACCGCATCGAGTGAACTATGTCGGGCGGGTTGTGGACGATACCGCCGATGCCCGGTTCGCTCCACGGTCCGTCGTGCTGCCGCCATGCTCCCGACGACAGCACGAGGTAGACCTCTTCGGGCGGGTGATGGTGATCGCCATAGAGCACATGCGGGGCCATCACGGTGACACCGACGAGCACGTCGTTGGAGTGAACCAGGCCCTGTGGACCAAAGACGATGGCGTTGGCGTGCCCATCGGCGAACTCCGGTCCGGCGGCCAAGCCCGTGCGGCGGTACCACGCCAAGACCGGCGCCAGCGCGGCGATCGACCGGCCGAGTTCGACGAGATCACCGTCGGCGTCGGTCAGCCGGCTGATGGCCGTCGGCAGCCAGCCGCATGCCGGAAGCATGGACGGTGAGCGAGACTCGATCGCTCTGCTTACGTCGATGGCCAGGAGCGCCAGGCGCGCCGACCGACGCACGGCCGACCCGTCGGCACATCGATGGTTCACCGAAGCCCCGAGCGCGGCGACGAACCGACCGAGCCGGGCGCGCTGCAGCGCCTCGACGGCGTGTTCGCCCGCACCGGTGATGTCCACAGTCAGCCGGACGATGCGTTACACGTTGCGGCGGAGGAAGTCGAGTGAGGAGATGACGGCGAACTGGCGCATCTGCTCGCGTTGACCGGGCAGTCGGATGGTCGTCGCGATCGAGCCCGTCGGCAGTCCGGCGACACCGACGCACAGGGTGCCGACCGGCATGCCGTCCTGCTCGGTGGGACCGGCGACGCCGGTGAGGGCCAGGCCGATATCTGCGCCGAGCACCCGGCGGGCGCCCTCGGCCATGGCCATCGCCACCGACTCGGAGACCACCGGTCCCTCGGGCACGCCGAGCAGTTCGAACTTGACCTCCGAGGCGTACGACACGATCGCTCCGCGGAACACATCGCTGGCCCCGGCGATGCCGACGAGGCGGGCGGCGACCAATCCCCCGGTGACCGATTCGGCGAGCCCGAGCGTGAGACCGCGCGACCGCAGGGCGGCGAGCACCTGTGACTCCATCGTCTCGTCGTCGACGGCGAAGACGAACTCGCCGACGGCATCGCGCACGCGCCCGTCCCACGTATCGAGCAGGGCGTCGACCTCGGCCCGGGTGGCGGCCTTGGCCGTGAGACGGATCTTGAGGCCTTCCCACCCGCTGGCCAGAAAGGCGAGCGTGGGATTGCCCAGATCGTCGAGCTCGCCGATCACGCCGTCGAGGCGTTCATTCAGCCCGCTTTCGCTCTCACCCCAGGCCCGTAACGTCCGCGAGGCGATCGTCGCCGGCTCGCCGCTGCGGGTGAGCAGGTCGGGAAGCACGGCCCGGATGATCATGTCCTGCATCTCGTGGGGCACGCCGACGACGGCGTAGATCACCTTGTCGACGCCGTCGACCGACACCGGGCAAATCAGGCCGGGCGCCGTTCCGCGGGTCTGCGGGATGATCGTCGCACCGTCGGGAACCTGCGCCTGGCGGAGGTTGTTGTCGGCCATGTGCCGACCTCGCGACGCGAACATCTGACGGATGACATCGGCGACACCCTCGTCGTGATGGAGCGCCACTCCCATCACCTCGGCGATCGCCTCGCGGGTGATGTCGTCGTGCGTCGGGCCCAGCCCGCCACAGACGATCACGGCGTCGGCATCGGCGAGGGTGCGACGCAGCAGGCCGACGATACGGCCGAGGTTGTCGCCGACCTTGACCTGCACGAGCGAGTCGATGCCCGACGCCGCCAGCGTCTCACCGATCCATGAGGAGTTGGTGTCGATGATCTGGCCGAGCAACAACTCCGTCCCGACGGCCACGACATCACACCGCATGGGCCATCTTCGCCTTCAATCGTCGAGAGGTCGTGACGTACTGCGTGCCGCTGATCAGGGCAAGGGCGACGGCGAGCCACAGCAGACCGCGCCACAGCCAGGTGGCGTCGAGCGCCGTCAGGGGGCACAGGGCGAAGGCAACGGCGAATTGCTGGCTGACCGTCTTGGCCTTGGCCATCTTGGTGGCCGGAACGCTGACCCCCTTGGCCCCCTTGAACACACGGAACAGACTGATCGCCACCTCACGAGCGGCGATGACGACAACCGGCACGATCCAGAAGATCTCGCGGCTGACCAGGGTGAACATTGCACCAAGGATCAGGATCTTGTCGGCCAGCGGGTCGAGAAAGGCACCCGAATGCGTGGTTCCATGGCGGCGCGCCAGATAGCCGTCGATGCCATCGGTCGAGCAGAGGACGAACCACAGCGCCAGCGCCACCCAGGAGCCCGCGTTGCCCTTGGGGATGATCACGAACAACAACGGCGAGATCATCACCCGCGCCACCGTCACGGCATTGGCCCAGGTGGCGATGGCGCTCGG
>JANMJD010000350.1:0-15087 GCA_031371195.1 Actinomycetes bacterium
GGCGTTCGTGTTCGTCGACTCCCATCGCCCGGTCGAGGGCAAGCCCGAACCGATCGATGGCATGACCCTCGGCCTCGAGCGCCCGATACACCTCGACGAGTGCATCCTCCGTCGCCGCCCAGGTCGAGAGGCCGACGTGCATGTGGTACATCACGCGTCGCGCGTCGCGCTGCCGACGCTTGTACTCGACCTCCGAACGGGCATCGTGTCGGCGCAGGAACGCCGTGGGAGCGGCCGGCGCGGGAGCGGCGGCGCGGCCCTCGGCGATCAGCCGGGCGCCGCGGAGCATCGGAACAAATTCGTTCGACCGGCGACCATCGACGGTTCACCGCCCTGCATTGGCCGAGGCCGACGGCAGGCCGCCGAGGAGTCCGGTCTCGACGAAGGCCAGCACATTGCGGCGGACCTGTTCCGCGTCGAGCGACGGATGCGCCCGCATCGCTCGCTGCGGGAAGAACTCCACAAGTGCCATCAGCATCATCATGGCGCTCGTCGTGCCGACCGGTGCCTCGGCTTCGGCCAAGAACCCGGCGAGACGATTGCGGGACGCCACTCCGGTCAGTTCGGCCATTGCTCTCATGTGGTCATTATCTGGAACCCGTTCGGTCCATGCCCGCAAAACCGCTCGGTGTGTCGCTCCGAACATCAACAACCGATCGAGCCACTCGGCCAGCGCCGCGGAGCCTCGGAGGTCACCGAGGTCGTGCACGGCCAGGTGGACGTGGGTCGCATCGGTGGCAAGGACCATCAGCACGTCGAGTTTGCCGGTGAAGTACTTGTAGAACGTGCCACGGGCGACACCGGCATCGAAAACGATCTGTTCGACGGTGGCCGCCTGGAATCCGCTCGACGCGAACACCGAGCCTGCCGCCTGCAGCAGCCGGCGGACCGTCTCGCGCCCCTGGCGCCGCAGGCCGCTCAGCCGCTCCGAGGTGGCGGCGTCGGCGATATCGGAGGCCAAGGCCAAGGTGCGCACGGAGTGGTCGGCGGTCGGCGGTCGCTCGGCGAGCAACTCGGGCGGCGTCGCCGGGAACAGGTAGCGCTGAAAGGCGATCGCCACATCGGTGACGAACCGTTCGCGTCGTCGCTCACCGGGCCAGTACACATCTCGCACGTAATTGGCCCGCTCGAGAGTCGCCAGCAGCAGGATGGCCGACTCGGTCGCCTGCTCGTCGGTCAAACCCGCGGTCACCAGGTGCCGCGCCAGACGGCGCGTGTGCGTCCGCGAGAAGCGGTCCAACGGAATGCGCAGCGGGGTCAGCGGCGAGTTGACCCGGGCCCATTCGACGAACACGGTGGAGAAGTGCTCGAACACGTCGGTCCAGCCGGCGACCCACTTCACCAGATTTGCCCACCCATCGACCGTCGGACCGAGCGCGCCCAATCCGTCGAGTAGGTGCAGCAGCGATTCACCGCTTTCCTCGATCAGCTCGATGAACAGGGCTTCCTTGCTCTCGAAGTACTGGTAGAGCGCGGCCCGCGACACTTCGGCCCCACCGGCGATGTCGTCGACGGATGACTCGTGGAATCCTCGTGCGGCGAATTCGCGCAACGCCGACTCGACGATCAGCTCGCGGGTCTTCTCCCCTCGTTCACCGACGACCGGGCTGTGCGCGCCATAACTCGCCCGTCGTTCGATCATCGGCCGTCCCACGCCAGCGAGTGTACGACGACCCTGCTTACCGGGAGCAGCCACATGCCGATGTGGGCAATTGCGTTAAGTTCGCACCGATGCAACCCGGAGACTTCGCCGGCGATCAGGCAGCCGTCATCATGGCGGCGAGCGGCGACACGTTGACGTACGCCGAACTCGATGCCCGCTCGCAACGATTGGCCCAGCTGTTCTACGACCGCGGGCTCCGGCCCGGCGATCACATCGCCATCCTGCTCGAGAATCACCCGCGGTACTTCGAGGTCTACTGGGCGGCCCAACGGTCGGGCCTGTACGCCACCCCGATCAACTGGCACCTCAAGGCCGAGGAGACCGGGTACATCATCGAGGACTGCGGGGCCGTCGCCCTGGTCACCTCGGGGTCGTTGGCCGCGGTTGCCGGCACGCTCGATCCGTACCTCACCGCGGTCACGACTCGCCTGATGATCGAGGGAACCGCCGACGGGTTCGAGTCGTACGAGACGGTCGTCGCGGCATATCCGGCCGCGCCGCTGGCTCACGAGGAGGAAGGGCAGATCATGT
This sequence comes from Actinomycetes bacterium, assembly GCA_031371195.1. GTDB lineage: Bacteria > Actinomycetota > Acidimicrobiia > Acidimicrobiales > Ilumatobacteraceae > JANMJD01. The sequence continues at coordinate 2,195 of JANMJD010000350.1, forward strand.
TCTACTCCTCGGGCACGACCGGGCGACCGAAAGGAATTCTGCGGGCACTCGAGGGCGTGCCGTTCGGTGAGGGAGGCACGGCGTTCGTCGGGCTCGTGCAAGGCCTGTTCGGCTTCGCGTCCGACACGGTCTACCTCTGCCCCGCACCCCTGTACCACGCCGCACCGCTCGGATGGTCGACCGCGGCGCTGCGGCTCGGCTCGACGGTGGTGGTGATGGAACGGTTCGATCCCGAGCAGACGCTCGCCGCGATCGAGCGCTATCGGATCACCCATGCCCAATTCGTCCCGACCCACTTCGTGCGCATGCTGAAGCTGCCGGAGTCGGTTCGTTCCAAGTACGATCTGTCGTCGTTGCAGATGGTGGTGCACGCCGCCGCGCCGTGCCCGGCCGAGGTCAAGCAGCAGATGATGGACTGGTGGGGACCCGTCATCCACGAGTACTACGCCGGGAGCGAGGGCAACGGATTCTGCTACGTCGGTCCCCAGGACTGGCTGGCCCACCCCGGAACCGTCGGGCGGTCGTTGCTCGGGCCGCTGCACATCCTCGACGAGGACGGGGTTCCGCTGCCGATTGGCGAAGCGGGTCAGATCTGGTTCGCCGGTGCGACCCCCTTCGAGTACCACAACGACCCGGCCAAGACCGCCGGCGCCCACAACGCCCAGGGGTACAGCAGCCTCGGCGACGTCGGCTACGTCGACGCCGAGGGATTCCTGTACCTCACCGACCGGGTGTCACACATGATCATCTCGGGCGGGGTGAACATCTACCCGCAGGAGGTGGAGAACCTCCTCACGATGCACCCGGCGATCGTCGATGTCGCCGTGATCGGCGTGCCCAACGACGACCTCGGCGAGGAGGTCAAAGCCGTCGTGGTACCGGTGGCACCCGACACCGCCGGGCCGGCGCTGGCTGCCGAACTGATCGCCTACTGCCGCGATCGCCTGTCCCACTACAAATGCCCGGTGACCGTCGACTTCGTCGACGAACTCCCCCGCCTGCCCACCGGCAAACTCCTCAAGCGAGAACTCCGCGCCCGCTACGCCCGCTGACCAGAAGCGCTTCGGCGGCGCGCCGGTCAGTTCATTTCCAGGCCCTCGTGGACGAGGACCAATTCCTCCATTGCGACCTCGCCGCCTCCTTTTGCGTTCAGCGTCGGGCCGATCCACTTCTTCGGTCGGGCCAGGTGAAGGACCCATTTACAGACGGGTTTGCGGGCGTCGTCGAGTAGCTCGATCGTTGCCGTTCGCGGTTGCCCGATGCCTTGTCGGGTTTCTTGCAGCCAGTTGAAGAGGCTCAGGTCACCGACCAGACCCCGCTTCAGTGTCACATCGGTCGACTTGGATAAACCCGGGATCTTTCGCACGGTAGGGCCATCGCTGCCGTCGCGATACTCCAGATACTGCAACTCGACCGCAAGCCCATGAACCTCGGAGAACCCGCCGACGATGACCCCGTCGATCTCGACGAGGAAGTTGAACGCACCGTACGGATCGTTTCGGGGCACAGCCATGACGCGGAGCATAGACTTCGAACCACGTCGTGTTCGACGAGGACCGGAGGAGTTGGGTGGCAGGAAGCGATCCCACGCTGGGCTGCAGTTTCATCGTCGAGCTGGGTGACGAGACGGTCGGGTTCACCACGGTCTCGGGCCTCGGGATCGACCCGATCGATCGCTCCGATGACGGTGGGCCTGATACCGCTCGCGTCACCGATGTGACACTTCGCCGGGCCGTCACGGCCGACGACACTGTATGGCGATGGGTCCAGGGCGCGATCGATCACCGGGAATGCCGCGACGTGACGATCACCCTGCTCGACGCTGTGCGCCGACCGGTGTGCGCATGGCTTCTTCGCGAATCGCGCCCTGTGGCATGGCGCGGCCCCGACCTGGACGCGCTGGCGACGAGCGTCGCCATCGAACACCTGGTCATCCGGGCCACAGCGATCCGTCTGTTGCCCGGCCGTCGCCACGAATCGGACTAGACGTCGTGGTGCTCCCGTGACCTGAACCCATGTGTGGGCGGCTGGTTCGGGAGATCTCAGTGCGTAGCTACGACGTCATCGATGCAAGCCATTGGCGGAATTGCCAGCAACCGCGCTCCAGCTCATGCACGGGGCCGGGCGAGGCGAACCGGCTGCGCAAACCGTGCTGAGTCCGTACATTGATTCGTACGTCCTCGTCGTTGATCTCGGCGACTCCGACGAGCAGTTCAGCCCCATCGTCTGCGAAGTCCGGTGGAACCAGAGCGACGATGTCGAGCATCGTACGGTCGACCGAGATCGGCTGAACCTTGAACCACAACGTCACCGCGATGCCACGGAGAACCGAAAAGGCGAGCATCGGGAACACGACGTTCGCAGTGAACGGCGGATACCTCACGTCCAACGAGACGTGATCGAGCCACAGCCAGGGCTCGCCGCCGTTGTGATCGGCCCACGAGCGGTTTCCGGGGAACGTCCGCTGAAGCGACTCAGGATGCACGCCGGCGTGGTGGTACGACTCCGAAAAGTTCTCGACGAGGACCTTCCAGTTGAACGGAGCGTCACACCGAATCGACGCACCGGTGACCAGCCCGTCCAATTCGAAGAGCGCAAGCCGCTCGGTGAGCGCGTTCACCGAGTCGGCGAACGCGGCCGCGTTCGAGTCGAGATTGACGAGTACCCATCCCTGCCATGTCTCGACCCGCAACGAGGTCAGGCACCATTCCTGCGGCTCGAAGCCTTCGCCGCCGGCGAAGTCGGGCGCGCCGACAAGTCGTCCGTCGAGCGACCACGTCCACAGGTGATTCTGGCACTGCAATGCAGGGACCGAACCGGAACCCTCGACGATCATCGTCGACCGATGCCGGCACACGTTCGGAAACGCGCGCAAGACGCCGGCCCGGTCGCGCACAACCACCAGTGGGTCGGCCGCGAGCTGGAACGTCACATAGTCCCCAGGATTGAGCAGCTGATCGACCCGCGCCACCGCAATCCATGACCGACCGAAAACGGTCGCCTGCTCATGGGCAAACCAGGCCGGGTCGGTGAGGGTCGCCGGCGGCAACGAACGCGCCCGGTCCAACGATTGCGTCACCGCGGACATGTCCACCTCCGCAGCGTAGTGATCTCACCCATCCAGGGTTGTGCCAACGCGTCTCGGTGGGAGACGATGCCGGGTGGAGGTGTACGCTGGCAAGGCGGGTCGGGCCAGTTGCACGGATCGCGGCAGACGCAGTCAGGTCCGTAGCCAGGGGTCGGTGTATTGGGCCTGGCGGGCATGCTTCATGCCGTCGATGCCCTCGGCCTCGATGATCGAGCGGAAGGTGCGGCCGTCGGGGGCCGTGGCATGGGCGGCCATGCTCAGGGTGATCGAGTCGTGGGACAAGGCGGCGACCCGTGCGGCAGCGTCTCCCGAGGCGTCGGCGACGGCGTCGATCGCCCGACGATTCAGCTCCACTCCCTCGCGAGGCATGCGGGCGATTCGCCCGGCGAGATCGAGCGCCCTGTCGAAGACGATGTCGTCGGGCTCGATGGCCAATATCAGGCCGATCTCGCGGGCCACCGACGCCGGGATCGACTCACCGGTGAGAGTCAGGAACTTGGCCCACTGGCGCCCGACGACGGGCACCAACGCACTCGCCCCAACCAGGCCGAGGCGCCCCTCCGGAAAGCCAAAGCTCGCCGACTCACCGGCGATGACCAGGTCACATGCGGCGGCGAGCAACAGCCCCGCACCCAGGCAGTGACCGTGCACCGCAGCGATGACAGGCTTGCCCGCCCGGCTGACGCGATCGTGGAATCGGGTCGCCGACTCCACGAAGTGCACGTCGTCGATCGAACGTTCCCGACGAGCGTTGCCCGTCAAGTCCCCGCCGCCGCAAAACGCCCGACCCGCGCCACGGAGCACGATTGCGCCGGTCTCGGCATCGGCCTCGGCGATGCCCAGGGCGTGGAGGACCTGATCGCGGGTGCCGCCGGGCCGACCCGAGATGGCGTTGAGCAGCTTGGGCCGGTCGAGGGTGATCACCGCTACCGCACCGACGCACTCGTAGGTCACCTCGTCGAGTTCCACGACGCTCACTCTGTCACCCAGCCAGGCCGTTCGGCGAACGTCGACCGGGCATGACACGAGTGTCAGATAGGGTGCTCCACCATGTCCGGGGCTTCGACAATCGGTCGACCGTCGCCCCGCGATTCGCGACTGCTCGGTTGTTACGTCCTCCCCGGCGGTGTGAGCGACCCGACTGCAGCGTTCGCCGAGGCTGAAGCCGCGGAGTCACTCGGGCTGGGAGCAATCTGGATCGGTGAGCGCTACGACACGAAGGACCTGCCCAGCCTGGCCGGAGCACTCGGGGTGCTCACTTCGAGGATCACCATCGCCGCCGGGGTCATCCATCCTGGCCTACGGCATCCGATGGTGCTCGCCTCGATGGGCCAGACGCTGCAGGCGATCACGCGTGGGCGCTTCGTCCTCGGCCTGGGCCGCTCGGCGATGTGGCGATGGAACGCGTACGGAGTCCCCTCGCCGACGCTGGCGTCATTGGCCGACACGGCCGACATCCTGCGGCGGCTGTGGGCCGGCGAAACGGTGAGCTATGACGGTCCGGCCGGGCGTTTCCCCCAACTCCGCTTGCCACAGCGGCCGGATCTCCCACCGCCGCCGCTACTTCTGGCCGCCGTCGGGCCGCGCACCATCGAGCTGGCGGGATCGGCATTCGATGGGGTGATCCTCCATCCGTTCCTGACGCCGCCAGCCGTCGGACGCGCCGCGGCATCGATGCGGCGGGCGGCCGAGCGGGCCGGCAAGGATCCGAGCGCGGTGCGGTGCGTCGCCACAGTCGTCGCCGCCCCCGACCGCGACGAGCAGCACACCGGGCTGGCGATCGGGGCGCGGGCCGCCGGGTACTTCCATGTCCCGGGGCTCGGTGACTCACTCGTCGCCGCCAACCATTGGGACCCGGCCGCCCTGACGGCCTATCGCTCCCACCCGGCGCTCGTGGCGCTCGGCGAGCGCACCGCCGACAAACATCTCCCTCGGGCCGAACTGGTCGCCTTGAGCCGCACGCTGCCGGACGGATGGCTGGCATCGGCGTCGGCGTCGGGTACCGCCGCCCAGTGCGCCACGGTGCTGCGGAGGTACCTCGACGCCGGAGCCGACGAATTGATCCTCCATGGGTCGACGGCCCCTCACCTCGGCGGCCTCGTCGATGCCTTCCGAGGTGGCCCCCTCGAAGGCGGCCGAACATGAGCGACGTTCACCTCGACACACCCCTGTTCCGAAACTGGCTGGCGACGCGGCTGCGACGAGATGTCGCCATCGGAGCAGTCGAACGGCCGCCGGCAGGACAGTCGAACGACATGCTCCTGTTCGATGTCGCGATCGGCACCGGCAGTGAAACGATCGATCGCCGGCTCGTCGCCCGGTTGCAGCCGGCAGGCCGACAGATCTTTCTCACCGCCGACGTGGTGCGCGAGGGACGGGTGGTCGCAGCCGTCAACACGGCGCCGGTCCCCGGAGTGATCGGGGTGGAGCCCGATGCGTCGATACTCGGGCGACCGTTCTTCGTGATGGATCATGTCGAGGGACGGGTGCCGCTGGCCCGCCCGTCGATCCATCGGGTGGGCTGGCTCACCGAGCTGACGGTCGACGAGCGGGCAACACTTTGGGATTCCGCGATGGATGCGCTGGTCGCCGTCCATCGCTCGAACTGGCAGCTCACGCATGCGTTCCTGCTCGATGGTCGTGATCCGAGCGCTTCGCTGGCGCAGCACGTCGAACGATTGGTGGAGTGGTATCGCTGGACCGTGCATGGTCGTAGCCATCCCGTGACCGATGCGGGAATCGACCTGCTCGTAGCCGAGCTGCCGACTGTTGCGTCGACCACCGACGCCGCGTTGGTGTGGGGAGACGCCCGGGTCGGCAACATGATTTTCGGTGACGATCTGCGGGTGGCAGCGGTCATCGACTGGGAGGTGGCGACGATCGGCCCACCGGCCATCGATCTGGCCCACTGGCTGTTCTTCGACGACTTCATGACGACCGCCAGCGGGATCGACCCTCTCCCCGGATGGCCCGACCGGGCGACGACCATCACCGAGTACGAACGGCGTACGGGACGGCCGGTCGTGGACCTGGCGTACTTCGAGCTGATGGACGAGCTGTTCATGGCGACCACGTTGATCCGCCAAAGCGACTTCCGCGTCGAGCGAGGTCTGGCCCCGGCCGATACCCGGATGGGCCACGACAACGCCGTCACACAGATGCTCGCCCGGCGGCTCGATCTGCCCGTCCCCGGGCTCTCCCCCGACTACCTGACCCATCGCGGACTGGCAACGACCCTGTGAACTCCGCCCTGCTGCAGCGCCGGACCGCATCTGACCAACACTGATGCTTCGCCCAACCACCGAGGACGCACATTGACCGATCTCCGTTCCCAGCTCGCCCGCCTGCTCTCGCCGACGACCATCGCCGTGGTCGGAGCGAACGAGTCGTTGGGAATGTCGAACAACGCGATCCTTCCGATGCTCGAGGCGGGACGCGAGGTCGTGTTGATCAACCCGAATCGCGACACGCTGTACGGCCGGCCCGTCGCCCCGAGCCTGACGGCGTTCGGCCGGCCCGTCGATGCCGTGCTCAGCCTGGTCAACGCCGAGCGTTCGATCGACCTGATCACCGAGGCCGGCACGCTGGGCTGCGGCGGTGTAGTAATTTCGGCCGCCGGTTTCGTCGAGGCAGGGGCCGACGGTCACTCCCTGCAGGAGCGTCTCCGGAGCGCGGCGGCGGTAGGAGGCCTGGCGATCGTCGGGCCGAATTGCAGCGGGTTCAAGAACGTACCCCTCGGCGTCAACCTGTTCACCGGCGGCCGTCTCGAGCTTCCGAACGGTGGCGTGGCCGTGGTGTCGCAGTCGGGCTTCCTTGTCCGATCCGCCATGGCCGCGGCGGGCGAACGCCAACTCGGTGTGTCCATCGGGGTGTCGTCGGGCAATGAGGCGATCTGTGACCTGGCCGACTACGTGGCAGTGCTCGCCGACGACCAGAACACCACGGTGATCTGCCTGGTCATCGAGACGATCCGCCGGCCGGCACACTTCTTCGAAGCCGTGGCCCACGCTCGGTCACTGGGCAAACCCGTGTTGGCCCTGAAGCTCGGCCGCACGGATCGGTCGCGGCGGATCATGCAATCCCACACCGGCGCCATCGCCGATGCCTCCTGGGTCTACGACCTCGCCTTTCGCGAGCACGGAATCATCGGGGCGCGCGACATCGACGACCTGCTCGACCGCGCCCAACTCCTCGCCCAACTCCCGACCGCGGGGCGGCGGCCCATCCGGCGGATCGGGATGATCACCACTTCGGGCGGCGTCGCCGCGCTCGCCACCGACATCGCCGACGAGGTCGGCGCTCCGCTACCCCCGCTCCCCGAGCTGGAACCGTGGGTCCGCGAACGGGTGCCCGGTGACACCGTCAACCCGCTCGATCTGACCGGTTTCGTGATGACCAAGGGCGAACTGATGATCGAGGTGTTCGACACCTATGCGTCGACGGTCGACCTGCTCAGCCTGGCCTGGTGGACCGGCACGGGCGACGAGGGATGGAGCACGACCCTGCTCACGCCGTTTGCCACCGCCGCGGCGAACCATCCCGACGTGCCGTTCGTCGTCACACCGATCGAGTCGACCGCCACCGGAGCGTGGGTCGCTGGTTGGCAAGCCCGTGGGCTCAACTTCGTGCGTGGCGTCGAATCGCTGTATCGCGCCGTCGACGCCTACAACCGGTTCGTCGGCGAGTCGGCACGCGGCGTGCTGCCGGAGGTTCCCGCCGCCACAGCGACCGCTCCTCCGGCGCTCCTCGCATCGGAGGCGGGCGACATCGTCGGGTTCGCCGATGCGATGCGTCTGCTGACTGATGCCGGGATTGCCGTGGCTCCGTGGGTGGTGCTTGCCGGCGACGCGGTCGACCATCGTGATGTCGACGCGCTGGGCGATCGACTCGTCGTCAAGCTCGCCGATGTCCCTCACCGCACCGAGCTCGAGGCCGTCCGCCTTGGCGTCGCTCGCTCCGATCTCGCCGGCGTCGTCGCCCAGCTGCGGGCGATCGCCGCCACCCACGGTGTCCCCGGCGACGTCGCGGTCCAGGCGATGGTCGGCGGGATCGGCGAGGCCTTCGGCGGTATCCAGGGTCGGTCCGATCTCGGCCCGGTTGCCCTGCTCGGCCGCGGCGGTGTGTTGGTCGAGGTGGCCGGAGGTGTGGCCGGGCGATTCCTGCCCCTCGACGAGGCGGCGATCGCCGCCCTGACCGACGAGGTGGCCGGCGAGGCCGCCTTCGCCCGGTTACGCGGCCAACGACGGTGGCCGATCGATGCCCTCGCCCACGTCATGCGGGGGCTCGACACGCTGTGGACGCAGCATCGGGATTGGCTCGGCTCGCTCGACATCAATCCGTTGATCATCACCGACGACGCCGTGATCGCCGTCGACGCCCTGTTCGTCGCCCGCGATCAGCCATCTCCGGTCGCCTGACAACAAAATATTCACCTATATTCTTACTGTGGCTGTGACGGTGACGAGCGAGCAGATCGACGCGTGGCTGGATGAGCAATGGGATCTGTCGATCACACTCGGTGAGTGGTGGGAGCGACTGACCATCGCCGGCTACTCGCAGCCCGCTTGGCCATCGGGTATCGGGGGAATGGAAGCCACCGGCCCCACCGTCCGACTGATCAGCGAGGCGATGGCCCGCCGCGGGGTGATCGCTCCCCCGACCGGCATGGGGCCGCATATGGGTGGTCCGACGATCATCGAGCACGGCACGCCCCAGCAGATCGCCGCCCTTCGCCGGGTGGCCAACGGCCGGGAGCTGTGGTGCCAGCTGTTCAGCGAGCCGGGATTCGGCTCCGACCTCGCCGGGCTGCAGACCAGCGCTGTACGCGACGGCGACTACTTCGTCGTGACCGGCCAGAAGGTGTGGAACTCGAGTGCCGATCTCGCCGATGTCGGCATGCTGCTGGCCCGCACCAACCCCGATACCCCGAAGCATGCCGGGCTGACCTTCTTCCTCATCGACATGCGCCAGCCCGGCATCGAGGCCCGCCCGCTGCGGACGATGAACGGCGGAGCACAGTTCTGCGAGGTGTTCCTCGACGGAGCGCGGGCCCGGGCCGTCGACATCATCGGCGAACTCGACGGCGGCTGGCGGGTGGCGTCGACGATGCTCGGTCACGAACGCAGGATGGCCGCCTCGGGCGAGGCCCGCGGCATGCTCGGCGCGATCGCCGGGCCGATCCCGGGCCAACTCGACCGGGTCGTCGGCGACGTACTCGGTGAGGCGCGCTCACGCGCCGGCCAGCGGGCCAAGCCGATGATCAACTCAGCCAAGGCGTTGATCCGTCTCGCCCGCCAGACGGGGGCGATCGACCATCCGGTTCTGCGCGATGACCTGATTCGATATCACATCCAATCCGAGGTGTACCGGCTGACGAACATGCGCACACGGGCATCGGTGGCGGCCGGCAAGGCACCCGGTCCGGAGAGTTCGACGGCCAAGATCGCCCTGTCGGGGATCGCTCGATCGTCGCGCGATCTCGGTCTGCGCATCGTCGGAGCCGGCGGAATGATCGTCGGCGACGACGCGGCAAGCCGAGGCGACGTGCAGCATGCCGCCCTGTCGACCGCCGGCGTCTCACTCGGCGGGGGCACCGACGAGATCCAACGAAACGTCATCGCCGAACGAGCCCTCGGCCTGCCTCGCGACCCTCGGTGAGGTCGGCGCAAGGTGGGTCGACACAACGTGAGTCGGCTACGACATCCCGATGATGGCGTTTCCGTTGATGGTGAAGCCACCGTCGGCAGTGACCAATGAGCCGGTGACGAAACCCGCCTCGTCGGATGCGAGCCAGGTGGCGCAGTAGGCGATGTCGTCGGGGTTGCCCAGTCGGGTGAGGTGGCCCTGGCCGACGCCGACACCGGTGTCCTTCGAGTGGGAGATCACGCGGCCGACGATGATCGTGTTGACCCGGATGTTGTGCGGTGAGCATTCCACCGCCAGCGTGCGCGTCAACGAGTTGATCCCGCCCTTGGCTGCGCCGTACGCCGCAAATCCCGACAGGCCGATAAGCGATTGACCCGACGAGATGTTGACAACGCTTCCCCCACCGGCGGCGATCAGATGCGGGATGCCGTACTTGCACGCCCAAAAGACATTGCCGGTCAAGGTGCCGAGGATGATCCGATCCCATTCCTCGGTGGTGTACTCGATGAGAGGCTTGACCTGCGTCGAGACTGCATCGGTCGGGGCGGCGTTGTTGATCAGCACATCGAGCTTCCCGAACCGGTCGGCCACCGCGTCCATCACCGAGTGGACGCTGTCCTCGCTGGTGATGTCGAGCGCGAAGAACTCCGCCTCACCCCCGGCGGCGCGGATGTTGGCGACCACCTTCTCGCCCCGGTCGACCGTGCGGCCGGTGACGGCCACCTTGGCACCCTCCCGGGCGAACATCTCGGCGATCGAGCGGCCGATGCCGCGAGTCGATCCGCTGACGATGGCAACCTTGCCGTCGAGTCTCATGATGGCACCTCCTGAATGTGGTCGGCTGGATGTGTGGTCGGCCCGTGCCGACATTGACGACTCTGCTGCTCATCAGTCGGCGAGGATTGCCTCACCCATCCCGAAGTCGCCGATCGCCATCGCCGGTTCGGGAGCCCGCAGCAGCAACGTCTCCATGCCCAGGCCAGGAGCGGCGAACAGGGCGGCGAACGAGGAGCAGAGCAGTTCGGCAACGTCGGTAGCCGCCTGCATACCGGTGCGGAAACCCTGCCGTTGCCAGTGGGGGATGACGTCCATGAACTGCTCCGGCTTGAACTCGTCGGCGAACCCGGTCGGCTGCGTCGGCCCGATCAGAATCGTCATGAATCGACGGCCCCCGACCTCCTCGGTGCGCCAACCCTCCATCGACGCCTCCAGCGCGGCCTTCGACGCCGCATACGGCACGAGCGAGTGACGCGGTTGGTGCGACGAGTCCGACGACATCGCTGCGAGTACGCCGTCGGCCGCCATATGGGTCAGGGCCGCAGCAAACACCAGGCTGGGGCCGAAGGTGTTGACGGCGAAGATGGCGTTCCACTGCTCCGGCGTCACCGCCGAGAGCCGGGCCAGCGGCGACATGCCGGCGGTGTACAGCACGGCGTCCAGCCCGCCCGAGAGCGCGGCAGCCGCGTCGACTGCTCCGGCGATCGAGTCGGGCTGCATCACGTCGAGTTCGACCGCTGCACCGCCGCCTGCCTCGACAACGGCCGCATCGAGCAGATCTCGGCGGCGGGCGGCGAACACGACATCGGCTCCACGGCGCACGAGTGCGATCCCGCACGCCTTGCCCACGCCCGACGACGCGCCGACGACCAGGATGCGCTTTCCGTTGAGACCGGTCATCCAATTCCCTCCAAATGTTCTCTGTGGTGTCGGCGCTACAGCGCCATCGAGTAGCCGCCGTTGAGCGGGATCGTCTGGCCTGTGATCCAGCTCGCGCCGGTGCCGACGAGGTAACCGACGAGTCCGGCGACATCATCGGGCAGGCCGGGCCGGCGAATCGGGTAGCTGCGCACGATCGCCGGTCCCTGCGGGTTGCCGTCGGCCCACGCCGCCTCGGTCAATGGCGTGCGCATGTGACCGAGGGAGATGACGTTGGCAGTGATGCCATGGCGGCCGACCTCGCGGGCGACGCTGCGGGTCAACCCGGCGGCGCCGGCTTTTGCTGCGGAATAGGCGGCCATGTTCGCGTCTCCCACGCGTCCGGCGTCGGAGACGATCGTGACCACCCGCCCCCAGCCGCCGGCGATCATGCCGGGCAGCACGGCGCGCACGCAGTGCATCACTCCATACAGATTGACCTGGAGAAACGGCGACCAGTCGGCCGGTTCGGTCTCGGCGAACGGAGTCAATCTCGGCCACGACGCGCCGCCGGCGTTGCCGGCATTGTTGACGACGATGTCGAACGGCCCACTCGATGCAACCACCGCGACCACCTGGGCGAAGTCGGTCACGTCGAACGGTGCCGCCTGCGCGGCACCGCCGGTGCTGCGAACGGCCGACGCCTGCTCCTCGGCGCGACCGGCGTCGATGTCGTTGATCGCGACAACGGCTCCGGCGGCGGCGAGCATCGAAGCGATCGCCGCTCCAACCCCTTGCCCGGCCCCGGTCACCAGGGCGCGCCGGCCCGCGAGGTCGCCCTCGGCTGAGCCGCTTGCACCCATCAGATCCCCCAGCGATCCTCCGCCACCCCCAAGGTGACGTCGGTGTCAGACACTATCGCGCCCCGTCACTCGGCGAGGAGCGCATCCAGGGAGGGAGCGACCTCGAGCAACGAGGTGACGCTGCGGTATCGGCCACCGCCGGCGCGAGCGATCCGCTCGGCGAGCCACGCGTCGTGCTCGCCGGTCCGCTCGAGCAGCACATGGGTCGTCGGCGCCTTGCGGGCGGCATCGCGAGGGTCAGGCCCGGCGTTGTGGACGCAATCGGAGAGCAACACGATGCATCGTCGTTCCAATGACGACCGGGCAAGCTCGCGGGTGGCCAGATCGATCGCCCCATGCACATTGGTGAGGCCGCGCGGTTCGATCCGAAGGAGGTCATCGAGCAGGGCACCGGCGTCGATACGCGATTCACGCCCCCGCAGTACGGCGAGGTCCGACCAGAAGGCGATCACGGTCAACTCGTCGTCGGCCAACTCCCCGACCAGGGCCCCGACGGTCGCCGCACAGATCAAGGCCTTGTCGCCGTTCATCGATCCCGAGACATCGGCCAGCAAGGCGACCGAACGCCGACGCCGCACCGGCCGGCGTACGGTGAGGTCCGACGAGGTGAACGGACGGCCCTCGACCAACAGCTCGAGCGTTGCGTCGAGGTCGAGGTCATC
>JANMJD010000401.1:0-18697 GCA_031371195.1 Actinomycetes bacterium
ATTGGTCACCGGGTGGATGTCGAGATGGATATCACCGACGACAACCGGACGCGCCGGCTGCTCCTCGGGGTAACGCGCATCGGCCCCCATGGTGAACGATCCGCCCGGTACCGCCACGAAGCGATGCCGCGGGACTGCCACGTTCACCAGGGTAGTCGGCCCGCAGGAGGGGGGTCTGGCGGGCCGACTACCCAGTTCGTTCGCCCTATCGGCCGGCGGACACCGACACCGCGGCGACGATGGGGGCGGCCACGGTGGACCGCAGACGATCACGGGCTGCGGAGTCGATGCGCTCGAGCGACGAGGGGAGCAGGATGCGCCGCACGACCATGTCGGCGGCGACTGTTGCCAATTCGCGCGCGATGTTCGAGCCGTCGGCCAGCACGGTCTGAATTTCGCGACCGGTGGAATCGACACGGGCGACGACCTGGTCGAGATAGAGCCAGCCGGCCGTCACGAGGTCAATCTCCTCGCTGTGGGCATAGTCACGCAGGGAACGGGACGTGCGGCCGCTGAGCAGGGTGATCAGGGCAATGTGGTCGTCGGATGCGCTGAGCAGGTCGAGCGCGGTCTCGCCGTCGTCGGAGGTGGGATCGAGGAGGACCAATGTGGTCGGAACAATTGTCATGGGGCGACCTGTCCTTTCTGTATCTGTTTGGAAGATAAGTATACGCATGCAATCGTTACAACAGAATGAACGGGGAGTGACGCTTCGCTCATGTGACGACTGGCCCACCGGGTTGCGTACGGTTCACCCATGATCGAGATTCCGGCCGGGAGGCGCGTCTACGGCATCCAGCTGCCGATTCAGGCGCAGAGCAACTACTTCGTAGCCGATTGGGAGCGCAGCGCCGGTCCCGACGAGATGGCCCGCATCGCCCAGGCCGCCGATGAGCATGGGTTCCACTACGTCGGAGTGTGCGATCACATAGCCATCCCCGAATCGATGGCCGGGGGGATGGGCACCCATTGGGCCGACTGCCTGACGACACTCGGATGGCTCGGTGCGATGACCAGCCACGTCCATCTGCTGTCCCACGTCTATGTGCTCGCCTATCGGCATCCGCTGACCGCCGCCAAGGGGTTCGCCACACTCGACCATCTGACGAAGGGGCGGGCGATCGCCGGCATCGGAGCAGGCCATGTGCAGGCCGAGTTCGACCACCTCGGAGTCGACTTTTCCAGTCGCGGCCGCGCCACCGACGAGGCGCTCCCGGTGTTCGCTGCGGCGTTGGAGCACGAGTTCAACGACGGCTTCGGTGTGCGACCGCGTCCCGTTCAGACGCCCCGCCCGCCGATCTGGATCGGTGGATCATCTCCCGCCGCCATCCGCCGCGCCGGCCGCTTCGGAGACGGATGGCTACCGCAAGGGCCATCGACCCCGGCACAGATCGCCTCGCTCAACGAGGCCCGCTCCACCGCCCAGCGGTTGGACCGACCAATGATGATCGGCCACATCACTCCGTTCCTCTACATCGGTACGCCGTCATGGGACGTCGGTGAGGGCACGATCTCGGGTTCGCCTGAATCGATCGCCGACCAGGTCCTCGGTGGCACTGCTCAGGGCGTCAACCAGCTCCAGGTTCGGTTCCGGGCCCGCTCGTGTGACGAATTGGTCGACCAACTGGCCATCTTCGGTGCATCTGTCGCCCCCCTCGTCGCCGCAATCTGATCCAATGGGTCGATGACTCGGACGTACAACCTCGCGGACCTGTTCGAGATAGTCGTCGACGCCGCCCTTGACCGACCGGCGATCATCACCTGCGAGGTGTCGTACACCTACGGCCAACTCGACGAACGGGCGACGCGGCTGGCCAACCATCTGCTCACTCGGGGGGTGAGCCGAGGCGATCACGTCGGGATCCATGCAATGAACTGCGCGGAGTGGGTCGAGGCCTTCTACGCCTGTTTCAAGATCAGTGCGGTGCCGATCAACGTCAACTACCGCTATGTCGAGGCCGAGCTGGCATACCTGTACGACAACTCCGAATGCGCGCTGACGATCGTCGCCCCCGAGTTCGCCGCACTCGTCCGCAGCGCCGCCCCAGGACTGGCGATGCTCGAGATCGGCGACGACTACGAGGCCGCGTTGGCCACGGCGTCGACCACGCGTCCGCGCAATGGGCGCAGCAGCGACGACCTGTACATCCTCTACACCGGTGGCACCACCGGCATGCCCAAAGGCGTGATGTGGCGCAGCGAGGACGTGTTCTTCGCGGCGATGAACTCGTCACGAGGCAACCGCCCA
Source organism: Actinomycetes bacterium (assembly GCA_031371195.1). GTDB lineage: Bacteria > Actinomycetota > Acidimicrobiia > Acidimicrobiales > Ilumatobacteraceae > JANMJD01. The sequence continues at coordinate 2,249 of JANMJD010000401.1, forward strand.
CTCGACGCTCCCGAGGACCTGGCCGGGGAGATCGCGGCTTTACCGGCCCAGACGCGGCTGCTCGCCCTCGGCCCGATGATGCACGGTGGCGGTCAGTGGGTGATGGGCAACGCCTTCGCCGGCGGGAACACATTCGTGCTGTGGACGGGCAAACGGTTCGATCCCCACGCGATCTGGAAGTTCGTCGCCAAGTCCCGGGTCAACTCGGTCGCCACGATCGGTGATGCGATGGCCCGCCCGCTCGCCGAGGCGTTGCTCGAGGCCGGGCACCCCGAGAACGATCTGTCGAATCTGGGGGCGATCGGGAACGGTGGCGCCCCGCTGTCGGCCAGCGTGCGCGCCCAGTTGCGCCAAGCACTCCCCGACATCGCCATCATGGACAGCTTCGGTGCATCCGAGACCGGCGCCAACGGATCGAAGCTCGACGAGGGCGAAGGGTTGGCGTCGCCCCGCTTCCAGATGGGCGGGCACACCACGGTGTTACGCGACGACGGGACGGCAGCCGAGATCGGCGAGGTCGGCAAGCTGGCCCGCAGCGGGCACATCCCCCTCGGCTACTTCAACGATCCGGACAAGACCGCAACGACCTTCCCGACGTATGGCGGCCGACGCTGGGTGATCCCCGGCGATTTCGCCCGGATCGAGAACGACGGGTCGATCACACTGCTCGGCCGAGGCTCGGTCTCGATCAACACGGGTGGCGAGAAGGTGTACCCCGAAGAGGTCGAGGCCGCGCTCAAGGCACATCCGGCGGTGTTCGACGCCGTCGTCGTCGGGCTTCCCGACGCCCGCTGGGGCGAGCGGGTGACGGCGATCATCCAACTGCGTCCGGGCATCGCCGATCCGACCGACCTCGAACTGGGGATTCACTGTCGGACCCTGATCGCCGACTACAAGATCCCCAAGCGGGTGTTGCGTGTCGGCGAGGTGCAACGCACCCCAGTGGGCAAGGCCGACTACCAGTGGGCGAAACTCACCGCCCAAATGCTCGGCTGACCACCGCCCGGACCGCCTATCCGACACCGACCGGCACCCGCACGGCGACCGGTGATGACGGCGCGGCCGGTCGGCGGATGCGCATCGACCCGACGGCTGCCGCGAAGCAACAGGCACCGGCGATCAGGAAGGCCGGGCGGTATGAGCCTGTCGTGTCGCGCAGAAAGCCCGCCAGCCAGGCCATGATCGCCGCACCGATCTGATGGCCGGCGTACACCCAGCCGTAGGCCACGGTGCCGCGATCGACGCCGCAGACGTCGATGCACAGCCGTACCGTCGGCGGCACGGTCGCCACCCAGTCCAGGCCGTAGAAGATCATGAACACCCACAGCGGCAGCCCGCCGGCACCGAGCGCCGCGTCGAGGAACACCAGGGCGATCCCGCGCGTGCCGTAGTAGACGGCGAGCAGGATCCGAGGATCCATCCGGTCCGACAGCCAACCCGACAGCACCGTGCCGGCGATGTCGAACACGCCGACCATCGACAACAGCCCGGCGGCCGTCGCCCGATGGATGCCGTGATCGCCGGCAGCCGGGATGAAATGGGTCGCCAACAGCCCGTTCGTCGACACCCCGCAGACGAGAAAACCGCCGAAGAGCAGCCAGAACCCACCGAGCCGCGACACATCGCGCAGGCCGATGAAGGCGACACGGATCGGGTTCTCCATCGCCTGGGGGGTCGAGTGTCCCTCGGGCGCGCCATACGCTCGAAGGCCGACGTCCTCGGGCCGGTCACGCAACACGAATGCAGCGAGCGGTACCGCGGCGAGGGCTGCCAATGCCGACGTGTACGACACCCAGCGCCACCCGTGCCGATCGCCGAGCCGGGTGAGCACCTGCAGGAACACGATCTGCCCGCTGGCCGTTCCCGCGGTCAGAATGCCCATGACCAGGCCCCGGCGGGCGACGAACCACCGGTTGGCCACCGAGGCGGCCAACACCGTCGCCATGCAGCCCGATCCGAGACCGACGAACACGCCGTAGAACAGGATCAGCTGCCACCGCTGGGTCATCTGCGACGAGAGCCCGAGCCCGAGGGCGATCGAAGTCAGGGCACAGCTGATCACCCGTCGTAGACCGAACCGGTTCATCAACGCCGCGGCGAACGGACCCATCAGACCGAACAACAGCACATTGACCGAGACGGCCAACCCCACGTCGGCCCGGCTCCAGCGGAACTCCTCGTGCAGCGGATCGATGAGCACGCCGGGCACCGCACGCATCCCCGCCGCCGCGAGCAGGATCACGAAGGTCGCCGCGAACACGATCCACGCGTAGTGCAGTCGACGCCATGTCTGTCGAGGTGGACGGACCTGCACCATGCCACTTGAGCCTACGGTCGACGCCACTTGAGCCTACGGTCGACCGGCCGCGCCGGGCGAACAGGGCGGGACGTGGAGCTGCGATGATGATCGCCGTGGGCACGGCAATGCAGACACTGTTCAGACAACGTTCGGCGGCCGCGCCACGCATGCTACGGGTGCTCCAGGGGCCTCGTCGGCAGTGGTGGTTCGCCGGTGGGTTGGCGGGAGCTGTGACGCTGCACACCGCTCGAACGACCCTCGATCATGCACTCGGTGCGCTCCATCCCGCCAACGAACCGCCGTACGGCACCAACCGATTGCACGATGGACCGAAGGCCGCGGCGCAGGCACTGGCCTCGTGGGACCGCGGGTCGACCGAGTTCGTCCGGTTCCTGCGAGGCAGGGTCGACGGGCGGGCACTGGCTCGGCTCCACACCCTGACCGAGTGCGGCTACACGCTCATCGTCAGCGGGCTGCTGCTCGCCCTGGTCGGCTGGGTGTTCAATCGCCTCGTCGACGACGCGGCCGAGGTGGGGTATCTACGGCGGGGGATCCTGCGATGGGCCGGCTACCTCGTACCGGTGTACCTGGTCCTCGGCCTGCTCGATCAACTGCTCGATTGGTTGCTGTTGCGATCCACGTCGTTCGGGACACCGGCAACGCTGTCGAGCGGCGCTCGGCTGCTGGCGCGTGTATTGCAGGGCAGTTCGATCGCCCGTCGTATGACCCTGTTGGCGATCGTCGTTCCTTTGATCATCGGGCTGCTTGCGGTTGCCCGCCTGGCCCGATCCGGCCATCGGTTCTTCGCCACCGGCTCGCCGTATCGCGTCCTCATCGCCGTCATCGCCCTGCACGCCGTGATCCTCAACGCCGGAGCACCGGGTGAGCAGGCCGTCGATGCGATCCGGCTGTGGAGCCACTCGTTGCGACTGACGGTCGTCGCCGTACTGGCGGTCTTCTGGTTCTCGGCGACGGTCTTCGTCATCGGCCGTCGGGTCGGACGTTCCGAACAACCTCCCGGTCCGCCCCAGTCGGAATGGCGGGCGACGGCTCGCATCGCCGTCGCCGCAGCGGCGCTCGCCGTCGTCGGATTCGGCCTGGAACGGGTGCGCCACTGGGGCGGCGGGATCGGCATGCTCGGTCTGATCCTCGGCGTCGTAGCCGTGTTGAACGCCCTGCTGCTGGTCGTCGTTCCCCGCGATCCAACGATCGCCGAGTCCACCGCCGAGTCCATCGCCGAGACCGCCGCCGGCAATCGGGACATCACCGCCAAGATCCCGATCGTCAGCGCCGCCACCGTCGCGGCTGCCTCGCCGACCGCCCTGCCGACCGCCCTGCCGGCAGCTCCACCGGATGCCTCGACGATCCCCGGTTCCGAGCCGGCCGAGCTTGTCTGGGCGCAACCCGCTGCGTCCCCCTTTCTGCCCTCGCTGCTCGGCTTCCTGCCCTATGTCGTGCTCGGTCGTGCCGTGCTGCGCGCCGCGATCCCCGAGGCGATCAGCCCCGGCGGCTCGGTGTTGCTCGTCCCGGTGTGTGCGCTCATTCTCGCCATCGGCAGCGTGTTGTACGTGGCCTCTCGCCAACCTACGTTCTTCGCCGTCGGCGGCGACCCGACGCGATTCGACCCTGCCTTCCGAGCGTGGCTGCTCGGGTCGTTCGGCCTGATCACGCTGATCGCCGTCTGGACGTGGTTCCATCCCTGGTCGATCGGCCGGTTCCTCGGCGTCCACGGCCTGCTGCCCGCCTTCCTCACCGGACTCACCCTGGCCATCGGCGGCCTGTCGTACTTCACCGAACGCTGGCCGGTGCCCGGGGCGCTGCGGCTCATCGGTATCCGTCGAGTCCCCATCGTGTCGACCGTTCTGGTCTGGGGATTCGCCGCGTCGCTGCTGGCCAGCGACTACCACGAGGTACGCACCGTGGAGGGTCCGGCGCCCGTCGGCGAGCGAACCCTGACGGCCGAAGGCGCCTTCACCGCATGGGCATCACACGCAGTCGGCGACATCGAGCAACCCACCGACCCGACCGCAGCGCCCGCACTGGTTGCCGGGCGCAAGCCGGCGGTACCGATGGTGTTCGTCGCCGCGGCCGGTGGTGGCATCCGGGCCGCCAGCTTCACCGCCATCTCGCTCGACTGCCTGCTGGCCCGCATCGACACCCCGGCGTGCGACGATACGTTGACCTTGCCGAGCAACTGGGAGCACGTGTTCGCGCTCAGCGGGGCCTCGGGCGGCACCGTCGGGATCGCCTCGACCGTCGCCCAGTTGGGCTCGACCGGTCAGGCCGATCAGTGGGTCGCCCGCCGCCTGGGCGGCGATCTGCTGTCGCCGTCACTTGCCTGGCAACTCTTCGTCGAGGCGCCCAACGCATTCCTCCATCTCTCCCCCGACATGGATCGCGCCGAGGTCATCGAACGATCGTGGGAACGACGGTGGGCCGGTGAAGCGACAACCGGCTCGACCACCGGCGCCACGCCGGCGAACCCGGCCGTTCAGCCGGTTCTGGGTGCCGGAGCGAGCCAGTGGACCGGGCCGTTGCTGCTGTTCAACGGCACCAACGTCCGCGACTCATGCCGGGTCAACATCTCGCGCCTCGACGGCAGCGACCCGGCCGACGACAGTTCGATGTTGACGGCCGCCGAGCGGGACTGCCGACGTCAACGACTCGACGAGACGCCACCGAATCGAACCACCCTGGCCGTCAACCGTGATATCACCGACTACCTGTGCGCCGACGAGGACCTGAGGCTGTCGACCGCGGCGTTCCTGTCCGCCCGCTTTCCGTTCGTGTCACCAACGGGAGATCTACGCAGCGCGCATGACCGCGGCCAGACCTGCCCGAAGGCCGATCTACCACCGCTCGCCATCGCCGACGGGGGCTATCGCGACAACACCGGGGCGAGTGCGCTGATCGAGACCTGGTCACAGATCGCGCCGCTCGTCGAGCGGTTCAACCAGACCAGGGATACCTGCATCGTGCCGGTGTTCATCGAGATCGACAACGGTCACCGCAACCGCAACGCCGCCGGGGAGCCGGGCAAGCTCGGCCAACTGCTCGCCCCGCTGTCGGGGGCATTGAGCGTCTTCGGGAGCCGTGACGCCGGCTGGATCGAGCAGGCCGCCAATGAGTTCTCCCGCGAGCTCGGCCCCGATGTCCAGGTGGTCGATGCCAACGGTGCCCTGGTCACCGATCGCTTCGCCCGGCTGTCGCTGTTCGCCCACCCCGGGGTGCAGGCTCCGCTCGGCTGGTCGCTGTCGCCGCAGGCCGTCACCGACATCACCGACCAGCTGACCGTGCCCGAGAACGCCGCAGCGATCGCCGAGGTGGCGAGGTGGCTCACCCCGGGTGCACTGAGCTGCAACGTGACATGACGTGACGTGACGTGAGCATGCGCCCGCCGATGCCGTCACTTGATCACGATGGCGTTGGGTGGTGAGGCCACGCCGGCCGGCATGTTCAGCGGGGCCGAGGTGAACATCCCTTCGTAGCGGCCGTCGGCGGCACAGTCGGTGGCGAGCGGGTCGAGGTTCCACAGCTCGCCCAGCGGCAGGCCGAGCATCGGCAGCAGCAGGAAGTGGATGAACATCCGCGAGCGGTCGTCCTGCGGGTGTTCGGCCGAGGGTGGCGGCCACACCTCGATCGCCGGGTTGTCCATCCCGATGGCGGCGATGTGCAGATTCCACAACACCTCGGCGGTCCGCTCGCTGCCGCGCAGTCCCACTGCGGTCATGCGTGAACGGTCGCTGATGTGCTCGCGCACCGAGGCCGGCTGCTCGAGGTACCACGAGATCCAACCGGTGCGGATCAACAGCACGTCGCCCTCCCGCAGCGTCGTGCCCTGGGCGGCGAGGCATGCTCCGATCTCCTCCGGTTCGATGACGTCGGACTCGCCGCAGTGCAGCGGACGCCCGATCGAAGTGCGCCAGCGACCGATGTCGGCCAGCACCGCCCGACCGACCAGTCCCCGTTGCGCCCAGTGGTGCATGCCATGGTCCTCGTCGGGCACGCCGCCGTAGTGGCCGGTGCCCAGTCCCGCTTCGAGGGCGTCGAGGTTGCGAATGTGGCGGAAGCCGTCCCACTGCGACGAGGACTGGGTGTTCCAACCGTGGAGCACGTCGTCGTGGCCCCGGGAGCGGGCGTCGCCGGTGACCTCATGGGTGAAGCTCGAGCGGCCGAACAACGGAGGGGTGGGCAGGCTGGCATCCCAGTTCATCGGGAACGCGGCACCGCGCCGCACCAGACCGGCGGCCTCGACGGCCCGCTCGGCCGTCAGCAGATTGAGGCAGCCGAAATGATCGGTTCCCTCGGGCCCCCACACAACCCAGCTGGCCTGGTATCCGGCACGTCGCGGCAACTCGTCGTAGTTCGGCAGATTCCCCATCGACGCGACGGTACCGCCTGGGGCGATGACCACCCCCAGGGTCGCCCGGTGGGCGGCGCGGTCGGGCATCATGGCAGACGTGAGTGATGCGACAGTGCGAACCGAGCCCGGCGGCGACCCGAGGCAGCTCGGTCCCCTCGCCGGAGTGCGTGTGCTCGATCTGTCCCGGGTACTGGCCGGGCCGCACTGTGGCCGCACCCTGGCCCATCTGGGCGCCGAGGTGATCAAGATCGAGTCCCCCGAGGGCGACCTCACCCGCTACTCGCACCCCCGCGTCAACTCGATCGCCACCTACTTCACCCAACAGAACTGCGGGAAGGAGAGTCTCAGCGTCGACCTGGCCCACCCCGACGGGGCGATGATCCTGCGCCGACTCGCCGCCCGCTCCGACGTGGTACTCGAGAACTTCCGGCCCGGGGTGATGGACCGGTTGGGTGTCGGCTACGAGACGCTGTCCGTCGAAAACCCGCGACTGATCTACTGCGCCATCACCGGCTATGGGTTGACCGGGCCGTGGGCCGCCCGCCGGGCCTATGCCACCGTCATCGGCGCCGAGAGCGGTTTCCTGTGGGCTGAGAACCGGGGGGCCGGCACAGTCACCGCCTGCTCGGAGATGAGCCACGGCGACACCTACTGCGCGCTCTACGCATCGAATGCGATCGTCGCCGCGCTGTTCCAACGGGAACGATCCGGCCGCGGCCAGCTGATCGACGTCTCGATGACCGAGTCGCTGCTCAGTGCCAACGAGCACGCCCACGCTCATCTGATCGACGGTCTCGACCGCGAGAATCTGGTCATCAGCTTCGAGCCGAGCGGCTACCCGGTGTTCACCACCGCCGAGGGCCGCCAAACGGCGATCTCGGGTCATCCGGCAGAACGGGGCACGTTCGAGCGGTTCTGCCGGGGCGTCGGCCGCCCCGAGCTCATCGACGACGGCCGATTCGCCACGATCCCTCGACGCAAGCGGCGCCTGGCCGAGCTGATCGCCGAACTGCAGGTCGGCGCGGCCCGCTTTCCGACCGCCGAGGCGTTGGAGACGTCGCTCGAGGGCGAGGGCCTGGCGATGGGCGTCATCCGCACGGTACGCGAGGTGGCCGACAGTGCATGGTCGACCGAACGTCACGCCGTCGTCGAGGTGGCCGACCGTGCCGGAGGGACGGTGCGCATCCCCAATTCGCCGTGGCATTTCAGCGACGCCGTCACCGGCGTGTACGGCGAGCCGAGATACCGGGGAGAGGACAACCGGGCCGTGCTCGCCCGAGTCCTCGATCTCGACGACACCGAACTCGACCGGCTCGAGGCCGCAGGCGCGCTCTCCAGCCGGGTACCCGACGCCGCCTCGCCGTCATGATCCGCTTCCCCACCGTGCCGATGAAGGCCAACCTGGGCACACTGCCGGCGCCGTCCGACGACGCGAACTGGGCCTATGAGGTCAAATGGGACGGCTACCGGACGCTCGCCTTCGTCACCGGCGGAACGCTTCGGCTGCAGAGCACCAAGGGCCTCGACGTCACCGACCGTTACCCCGAACTGGCCCCGCTACCGGGCGCATTGGCCGTTCCGGATGCCGTGCTCGATGGCGAGTTGGTCGTGCTCGATGACGATGGCCGGCCGCGTTTCGAGCTGATCCAACGCCATGAGCGCCAGGTGATGTTCTTCGTGTTCGACCTGCTGCACCTCGCCGGGCACGACACCATCGGCTTGCCCTACGAGAACCGGCGGGCGCTCCTCGCCCAAAGCCTCGAATCCGGATCGAACTGGTCGGTGCCCGAACACCGCATCGGCGACGGGGCGGCCCTATTGGCCGCCACGGCGGCCGGCGGGCTCGAAGGGGTCATGGCCAAGCGGCTGGGCAGTACGTATCAGCCGGGGAAGCGGTCCCCGGCGTGGCGCAAGGTGAAGAACCGCATCCGGACCCGGGTCGTGATCGGCGGCTTCACCTCAGGCACCGGCAATCGCACCGGCACGTTCGGCGCACTGCTCGTCGGTACGCGTCGGCCCGACGGGGGTCTGCAGTTCGGTGGAGGAGTAGGGACGGGGTTCAACGCCGCCACATTGGAGTCGCTCAGCGCCACGATGCACTCGTTGGCCGTTCCCGAAAGTCCGTTCGCCGGCGCGGTGCCGCGGGAATACACCCGTTCGGCCACCTGGATCCGACCCGAGCTGACCGCCGAGATCGAGATCGCCGAGTGGACCAACGACGGACTGGTTCGCCATGCCAGCTACCTCGGCCTGGTGTGACCTCAGTTGCCCCGAGGTGCGGTCGATTTGAGCACGGCATCGAGATCTTTGCGAGCCGCCTTGAGGTTGGCGACCAGTTGGCGGCGTGCCGTGTCCAAGGAGTCGACCTCGGCGTAGGCGTCGGAGCGAAGCCCGTCGAGTTCCTCGACGACTTGAGCCCGCTTGCGAACGGCGGCTTGCAACCGCTCCTCGGCCTTTTGCTGGGCCGCGGCCACCAACCGCTGGGACTCGGTGCGCGCCTCGAGGATCACCCTCCTGGCCTCGCCTCGCGACGCCCGGGTCACCCGTTCGGCCTCGGTGGTCGACTCCTGGGCCAGGCGAGCCGCCTCGGCGCGAGCCGCGGTGACCACCCGGTCGGCTTCGACCCGGGCGCTCTTGAGCGTGCGCTCCGCCTCGTCACGAGCGGACTTCAGCTCGGTCTCGGCGGTGGTCAACAGCGCCATACGTTCGTTCTGTGCGGCACCGCGCATCGCCTCGGAGTCGCGCTGAGCCGTTTCACGCATCGTTTGCGCTTCGATCTCGCCCTTGGCCCGCACCGACTCGGCGTGAGCGAGGGCTTCGTGGGTCATGTCGCGCGCCGCAGTCTCGGCTTTCCGGCGGATTCCCGCAGCGGCCTCGCTGGCCGCCTGGAGCAGCACCGTCGACTTCTCGTTGAGCAACTCGACGACGTTGGAACCGTCGGCGCTGGCCAACTGACGGCGGAGTTCGTCGATCTCGCGGTGCAGCGCCTCGTTGTCGACCTGCAGTCGGGCGACCTCGGAGGCGACCTGTTCCAGGTAGGCGCGCACCGCGGCAGGCTCGAAGCCCCGCTTGTCGACCGGGAACGTGGCCGCGGCGATCGACTTCGGCGATGACATATCGGCGCGAGCGAGGAGTTGCTCGAGCATTTCCACTGGTTGGGCCATACATCACCCCCGCTCGCCACTTGCGCCCGCCGACCGGTCGGGCGATCGACCGTCGGGCGGTGACGTTAGCCCGTCCGTGATGGGATTACCGACCGGCCTACCCTCTTGGTGAGAATTGGTCCCAATCGGCTACTTCGAGCGGTGAACACATCACGCGTTTGTCACGACTTCTACAAACGCAAGCGTGCTGAGCAGCAGAAACACACAACCACCGACCCGGCGGATCACCCCGAGGGGGACCACGCGGGCGAGGGCCTCACCCACCCCGGCCGCCAGAGCGGCAACGGAGGTGAGCCCGGCGAAGGCGCCGATTCCGACCATCCACGGCTGGCGGGCCTTGGCCGCCAGACCGGCCGTGGCCAGCTGCGTGAGATCGCCGAGTTCGGCGACGAGCACTGCACCGGCGCTCATGGCGATCACCTTCCACAGACCGAGCCGCTCCGGCCCACCGATCTCCTCGTCGGCATGGTGAGTGGCGCCGGGCCGCAACAGTCCGATGCCACCGATGGCGAACAGTGTTCCGGCCACTGCGGCGACGGCACGGTGGGGCAGGCGGGACAGCAGCGAACCGGCGACCACCGCCAACACCACGTGGCAGCCGAAGGCCAGGCTCACCCCGATCCATACCGGCAGCGGACGCCGGGTGCGGGCCGTCATCAACAGGGTGGCCACCATCGTCTTGTCGGGAAGCTCCGCCAGGAACACCGCGGCGAACGCCGTCAGCAACTCACGCATGCTCGCCAGCCTGGCCGCCCATCGGGCATCCGAGGAAACCGGCCACATCCACCGGGCCGATGCCGCACCCGAATGCCAGCCCGACGGGCGCGTGTGGGCAGACTCGACCGATGATCATCCACGATGCGGCACGCCGTGAGCAGATCGCCGCCAACCTGGCCGCCCACGCCCGCACCACGGTTGAACTCGCCGGGCGCCGCCATGCGGCAGTCGGCATCGTCATCGTCGACAGCCTGGCTGGTGTCGACCCCGACGATCCGGCCGACGTAGATGTCGAACCGTTCGCCAACGTGCCCGGTGAGACGCACAGCCTCGACGACCGGATGTCCCGAGTCTCGGGCGGAGCGGCGTTCCTCCTGTGCCGCCGAGCCTCGCGGTTGAACGCGCACGCCCGTCAGTGGGCGCTGCCCGGAGGACGGATCGACCCGGACGAATCACCCGAGCAGGCCGCCTTGCGGGAGCTCTCCGAGGAACTCGGCGTGGAGTTGGCCGCCGACTCCGTGCTCGGCTGCCTCGACGACTACCCGAGTCGCTCGGGTTTCGTCATCACGCCGGTGGTGATCTGGGCCTCGGGCATGGTTGAGCTGCATCCCCACCCAGCCGAGGTGGCCAACGTCTACCGGGTCGGGCTCCACGAGCTGCATCGGGCCGATTCGCCCCGATTCGTCGAGATCCCCGAGGGCGATCGCCCGGTCGTCCAGATTCCCCTGGGCGGCAGCCTGATCCACGCTCCCACCGGAGCGGTCCTCCTGCAGTTCCGTTGGGTGTGTCTCGACGGGCTGATCAACGCCCGCGTCGACCACCTGGAGCAGCCGGTGTTCGCCTGGCGATAGCCCGGCCGGTCAGCGGCCGGTGTGCCCGAATCCGCCGCCGCGGTTCTCACCCCCGAGGTCGACCACCTCGTTCCAGACGATCCGCGGTACGGGCAGGACGACGAGTTGGGCGATTCGGTCACCCCGTTCGACCACATAGTCGGCCTGCGGATCGGTGTTGACCAGGGCGACCTTCACCTCGTCGCGGTAGCCCGGGTCGATCAATCCCGGGGCGTTGACCAGGGTGACTCCGTGGCGCAAGGCCAGCCCGCTGCGCGGCAGAAGGAATCCGCCGTGACCGACCGGAATGACAATGGCGATGCCCGTCGGCACGACCCCACGACCTCCCGCAGCACTCAACACGACTCGCTCGCGGGCAACGAGATCGATGCCGGCGTCGTCGTCCCGGGCCGTCGCGGGGAGCGGCAGGTCACCATCCAGGCGCACGATGTCGATCGTCAGCGGGCCGGAATCGTCCATCGCCGTCACCATACGACGTCCCCCGTCAACGACGTGAACCTCACGAACGCCAGGTTTGCGGCCGTCGGACCACGTAGTGTCGTGGGTCGTGCTCGTGTGGATGGATCTTGAGATGACTGGACTCGACCCGGCGCGTGACGTGATCGTCGAAATCGCCACGCTGGTCACCGACGATGATTTGCAGATCATCGCCGAAGGTCCCCAACTCGTGGTCCACCAGGATGAGGCGACTCTCGCGGTGATGGACGACTTCGTGCGCGACATGCACACCCGGTCTGGCCTGCTGCCGCTGATCCAGGCGTCGACGACAACACTCGAGGAGGCGGGCCAGGCCACCCTCGACTTCATCAAGGCCCACGTCCCCAAGCCCCGATCGGTGCCGTTGTGCGGCAACTCGATCGGCATGGACCGCCGCTTCCTCGCCGCATATCTGCCCGACATCGAGAACTGGCTCCACTATCGCTCCGTCGACGTCTCCACGGTGAAGGAGCTGATCAAGCGGTGGAATCCCGAGCTCATCTCCAAGCGGCCGCACAAGGCCGGTAGTCACCGGGCACTCGGCGACATCCGCGAGAGCGTGGCGGAATTGCGCTACTACCGCGAGCGGGCTTTCATCGCCAAGGCCGTCGCCAAGGCCGTCGCCAAGGCGTGAACCGGCGCCGTTCGCCGGGGAGGCCCGCCGGGCTGTCCGCCAGCCCGGACCGCCCGTTACGGTGGACCCATGAGTAGCGGGCACGACCATTCCCATGACCATGGGGATCACGCGGTTCCCGATGCGCCCGCCGCCAAGCCACGGCGCCAGGAGCAGGAACCGGCCTCCTCGGAGATCACCGAAGTGGCCCCGGGAATTCTGCGGAGCCAGTTGCCGATCTCGATTCCCGGACTCGGCCATGTCAACTGTTACATCCTCGAGGACGAGCGGGGGTTCGCCCTGGTCGACCCGGGTCTGCCGGGCAAGGAGTCCTATCGGGCGCTCAAGGAGCGACTGAAGCAGGCCGGGGTCCCCCTCAAGCGGGTGCACAGCGTGATCGTGACTCATAGCCATCCGGATCACTTCGGTGGCGCCGCCCGACTGCGGGCCGACTCCGGCGCCGACATCGTCACCCATCGCCGGTTCCGGGTGTTGTGGGATCCGACGGAGCCCCCGGACGTCGACCTCGAATCAGCGGCGGGGCCGCTGCTCGACGCCGAGGGCAATCCACGCCAGCGGCGTATGCCGTGGGATCCGAGTCCATGGGGCGGCGAGGGAATGAACGTTCCGTGGCAGCGCCGGGCGAGAATCGGTCTGGTCCGCAAGTTCCCCAGGCTGATGAACCTGCCCCGCCCGACGGTGCACCTCGACGACGCCCAGACGGTTCGATTCGCCCGCCGCGACTGGGTGGCCGTGCACACACCGGGACACACCGAGGACCATTTGTGCCTGTTCGATCCGGCCGAGGGAGTGATGTTGTCGGGCGACCACGTGCTGCCGACGATCACCCCGCATATCTCGGGGCTGATCCGCGCCGCCGACCCGCTGGCCGAGTTCTTCGGCTCGCTCGACAAGATCGGGGCGTACGGCGACCGCACCAAGGTTGTCCTGCCGGCACACGGCAATCCGTTCGCCGACCTGGCCGGACGCGCCGAGGCGATCAAACGCCACCACTACGAACGCCTCGACATCCTGCGGACGAAGTCAGCCGAGATCGGCCATCCGGCCACGGTGATGGAGTTCTCCAAGCATCTGTTCTCGCCCCGCTCCCAAGGCACCATGGCCGACTCCGAAACATTCGCCCACCTCGAACACCTCCGTCTGGCCGGAGAGGCCGAGGTCCGGCGCGTCGAGGGCATGCTGGAGTACTCGGTCCGCTGAGGCGTCGGTGGGGTTCGGTTACGACGCCAGCCGCTTCAAGAATTCACAGATCGACAAACCCGTCGACATCGACATCGCGTGGGCACCGGTCCAGTAGTCGTAGCGGACCACGTCCTCGGAAGTCCGAGCGCACGCGTTCGAGGCATGCTCGAAGCTCCACCGCATTGTCATGCGGCTGCGCCCTGGGAGGTTGACCGAGGCATCACCTGCCGCCAGCCCATCGACTTCCAGGCCGGTGAGGGTCACATCGAAGTAGCCCCGGTTCACCGCTTGCCAGTCGACAAGTACGACATCGGTAGCCCTGAGGTACTCGTACCGTTCTGATCGGTTGATCTCGATGTTCGGCCGCGGAATCCCGACGCGGACCAACCCTACGCACACCAGCGGAACGACGAGCAACCCGACGACGAACGCGGCCGGACGCCAACGCGATATGCGAGTAGGACGGAACGACTCCCACAACTCGTCGGGGATGAAATCGGCATCGCTCTTGACAGCCATAATGTATCGATACAATGATACAAACAATGACTCCTGTCAACTGTGCCGATCAGGGCTGACCATGTTCCTCGCCCTTCCGCTGGTCGCCTTGCTCATCACGTTCTGCGGATTCATCGTCTGGCGAAACTTCCGCCCCACTTCACGTCGAGGTGTCGCCTGGTTCGCGATTCAACACCGCCTCACGCTCACGTCGGACAACGGCGGCCTCGTGATCGACTACCTGGCGCGGACACAGCGTTGGCGGTTCTATGGCGTCAGCGGGGCACTCGCCGCCACGATCAGTTGGACGATCCTGTTCCCCGGTCGCCACAATTTCAACCTGCTGGCGGTGCTGTTCGGAGGCTGGTTCCTCGGCGCGATTCTCGCCGAGGCACCCGTCGGTCGGCGACGTCGGCCGGGACCGCGCACCGCCTCATTGCTTCACCGCAGCCTCTACTCGTACGTACAGCCGGTCGTGCGGGTGACCCTGTTCGTCACGTTCACGATCACCGCTGTCGCGCTGACGCTGTGGGTCGCGCGGCGACCCGTCGGCGACCTACGGACCCCGGCGACATCGACCCGCGAGAGCATCGTCACGGGGTCTGTCGTGGCGGCGTTGGTCGCCGCCGCATCGATCGGCGGGATCTGGGCCGTCGTCCGTCGGCCGCAGCCGGCCGCTCATCCCGACATCATCGAGGCCGACAATGCGGTGCGCATCGCCGCCGTCACCCGCATCGCCGCGGGGTGGATCGTGATCGAGTCCCTGATCAACCTGGCGCTGCTGATCAACAAGCCCAGCAGGGGCAACGAGGCTCAGCTGATCACCACCCTGATCGTCGCCTCGCTCGGCATCGTCATCTGGGGTTGGGCATGGATCCCGACGCGGTTCGTACCCCGCCGCGACCGAGTGCCACGAGACGGACGCTGACGGGATGATCGTCACCGTCGACCCGGACTCGCTCGTACCACCGTTTGAGCAGCTCAAGACCCAGATCAGCGGCTTGATCGGCGGCGGCTCGCTGTCTCGCGGCGCCCGGCTCCCATCGGTTCGCCAGCTGGCCTCCGATCTGCGATTGGCGCCGGGTACGGTTGCCCGCGCCTACCGGGAACTCGAGGACGCCGGCTTCGTCGAAACCCGCGGTCGTCACGGCACCCTGGTACTCGGGGCCCAACACCGACCCGCCGCCTCGGAGTTGCGCGCTCGGCTCGCCACCGCGGCCAACTCATACATCTCGATCGCCCGGTCGCTCGGTGCCACCGATCAGCAGATCCGCCGACAACTGGACGACGGACTAGCGTAGGGCGGTCACCACCATTCGGTGGCTCGCAAAGCGGCTTCGGTGTCCCTGGCGTGATGGAGGATCGCCAGCACCTCGACGAAGTCGTCATGATCGAGGTAGTACATCGCGTATCGAAAGTTGCGGATCACGCAGAACCGCACGCCATCGATTCCCTCGACTTCGACCGGCTTTCCCAGTCCCGGGTTCCTCGCGACCAACTCCTCGGCATCGTGCAGGGCTCGCTCGAATCGCGTGAACACGTGGCTCGGGTACCACGACTCGATCTCCATCAGATCGACAACCACGCTGGCGCGCCAGTGCAGCAGCTTCACTCCGGAGCTCGTTCAGCGCGCCGCTCGGCGACCTGACGCCAGAATTCCTCCGATGTCAGCAACGGCGTTTCCTGAGCGGCGCGTAGCCGATCGCGCATCGCCACCATCGCTCGCTGACGGCGGACCAGTTGCTGCAGGTATGCGCTCGTCGATGGGAACGCCCCATCTGCCACCTGGGCGTCGATGAACTCGCGCAGCTCATCGGGCAAGGAGATCGTCAGCGATGTGGACATCCCTCGATACTAGCTTCCAATGGATTGACACCAGTTTCCAACAGGAGCGCGCCCGGAGTCGGGAGATGGATCTACAGCACGTCGTTGGGATCGCAGTTGGAGCCGCAGACCACGACTACGACGCGCTCGCCGGACGACGGGATGTAGGCACCGGAGCAAACGGCTGCGTAGGCGGCTGCACCGCCGGGCTCGACCACGAGCCGCATGTCCCTCCACAACGCCCGCTGGGCGTCGCGCATCGCTTCGGCCTCGATCGTCACCGCCTCGTCGACATAGTGACGAACGATCGACCACGGAACCGCGCCGACCTGCTTGGCACCGAGCGAGTCCGACCCCAGACCGGTCACCGAGACCGGCGTCGGCGCTCCCGCGGCGAGCGCGGCGCGCACGCACTGCGACGACTCGGGTTCGACACAGAC
>JANMJD010000415.1:0-3468 GCA_031371195.1 Actinomycetes bacterium
GGGGTCCCGGGCTCGGCGAGTTGTTTCAGATGGTCGAGGATCGCGGTGGCGGTCGGATGCTGCATCTCGTCGGCGACACGCCCATCGGCGAGAAACACGATGCGATCGGCGTACGACGCGGCCACCGGGTCGTGGGACACCATCACGATGGTCTGACCGAAGTCATCGACGGCCCGGCGGAGGAACTGCAGAATCTCGGCACCGACCTTGGAGTCAAGGTTGCCGGTCGGTTCGTCGGCGAAGATGATCTGAGGTCGGCTCACCAGGGCCCGGGCGACCGCAACCCGTTGCTGCTGGCCGCCGGACAACTCGATCGGGGTGTGGCTCAACCGGTCCTCCAGGTGCACTTGGGCGACGACCTTGTCGAGCCACGACTGATCGACCTGGGTCTTGGCGAGCCGTTCCGGCAGCACGATGTTCTCGATCGCGGTCAACGTGGGGATCAGGTTGAACGATTGGAAGATGAACCCGATTCGTTCGCGACGCAACCGCGTACGGGCCCGCTCGTTCATCTCGGTCACATTGTCCGCCCCGATGTACGCGGTGCCCGATGTCAGCTCATCGAGGCCGGCGAGACAATGCATCAGCGTCGACTTCCCCGATCCCGATGGACCCATGATCGCCGTGAACTGGCCCGCCACGAATGACACGGTGACATCGTCGAGCGCTCGCACCTCTGTCCCGGCTGCGCCGTAGATCTTCGATCCGTGCTCCATCCGGGCTGCTGCAACCGGCTGCGGGTCGACCGCGCCATCGACGACACGGGCGGGTTGGAGATCGCTGGTGATGACCATGCATTCCACACTGGGCACCTCGACCTGACCGCGATAGGGCCGAAAGACACCGTCGCGACCGCATCGGTCGCCGGTCAGCTGCGACGTCGCGAGAACTCTGACCGGCCGCTCGACGGCCCAGGAGGAGTGATCCACTCCGTCATCGGGGTCGGCAACTCACGACCACTGCTCGCCTCGCACGGTGTCGGGCGCTCCCTCATCAAGCGATCGCTGCGCTACCGCCACCGGTTCCAGGTGGGTGAAGGCGATCACGCCGGGCAGCACGGCCGCGAGGTCGGTTTCGAACTGTTCCACCAGGTCATGGGCTCGCTCCACGGTCCATTCGCCCGGTACCTGTACATCGACGTAGACGAACCGTTGACGGCCCGATTCCTGCGTCCGTAAGGCGTGAAACTCCACCGGTTGTTCGTGCCCGTAACGGTCGATGACGCCGGCAACCTTGGCGGCATCATCGAGCGGGAGCGCGGCGTCGAGCAACCCACTCGCCGAGCGGCGAAGCAATCCGTAGCCGACTCGGATGATGTTCAGACCCACGACCAGAGCGATCAGCGGATCGAGCATCTGCCAGTGGAAGATCGCCACGACCACCATGCCGATGAGCACCCCGGCGGTGGTCCAGACGTCCGTGAGCAGATGCTGGCCGTCGGCCTGCAACGTCATCGATCGGTGCTCGCGACCAACCCGGATCAGCACGAGACCCACCACGAGGTTGACCGCGGCCGCCACGGTCGACAATGCCAAGCCGACCCCGAGCCCTTCGATGTGGCTCGGATGGATCAGGCGACGAATCGACGTCGCAATGATGACCAGCGCGGCGACCAGGATCATCGTGCCTTCGATCGCCGCCGACAGATACTCCGCGTTGCCGTGGCCGAAGTGATGGACATCGTCGGGCGGTCGAGCCGCAGCCCGCAGCGCAAGCAGCCCGTTCAGGGCCGCGATCAGGTTCACGACCGACTCGACCGCATCCGACAGAAAACCCACCGAGCCGGTCTTCCACGCAGCGGCCGACTTGAGGACGATGGTGACTACCGCCGCGGCGACCGACAACGTCATGTAGCGCATAAGCGATCGATGCTGGAGCGAATTGGCCATCGTCACTCGACCCACGATCGCCGGCGCGGGTACCCTGGCGCCAGGGCCACAGGTCCCCCACGGGCGGTGCCGGTCGGCAACGCGGCGGTCGAGTTGATGCACTGCCGAGATGGAGGCATTCGCTCAAGGCGATGCCGGTTGGGCGAGTTGGCCGGACGACTGTCAGCCGACGGCTGGTGATGGTTTGGATTCGCGGACCCATCGGCGGCCGAACAGGTAGATCACCGGGAGCGTGAACAGCAGCGGTCCGACGAAAGCGACCGGCCGATAGAGCCACCAATGCAAGGTCGGTTCGCGTGCCTCGTTGCGGTTCCCGGCCAAGGCGTACCGTGCCGCCCGTTCGAGCGCCATGCCAGTGGTGTGGAAGAGGAACAACGGCATCGAGAAGCGGTTGATGGTCGCCGTCACGCCGACCCAGCGGGGCCGGTCCAACCGGCGTTCCATCCACGGTCGGATGATCTCGACGACCCCGGCCTGGAAGATCACCAGCGCCACGATGCACAACGTCGGCGGCGCCATATTCGACTGCTCACCCGGTACCCCGACCATCGAGCCCGGGTACAGGCCGCTGAACACGAACCCACCGAGTCCCGCCAAGCCGGCCCACAGGAGGGTCCAATCGGTGCGGCGGCTTGCGGCCACGATCCGGTCATAGAAGAACCCGAGCTGGAAACACAGCCCCCAGACGAAGATCATGTTGATGACCGCGAGTGATTCATGGTGGTAGCGGAATCGCAGAATGTCGACAGCACCGGCGAACGCGGCGAGCCAGACCAACACGATGGTGTCGTACCGGTTGTGCAACCAGAGGAACCACGGCAGCAGGGCGATCAGCACCACGTAGATCATCATGAACCACAGCGGACTGACGACCAGGATCACCGCCCGGGCGATCCAGTGGATGTCGAAGATGATCCCGAGCGCAATACCGCCCGCGGTCCACACCGTCAACAGCGCCAGCGCTGGCACGCCGAGTTGTCGAATCCGTCTCCACACGAAGCGCCCGATCGATTCGCCCCGGTCCTGAGCCCGGGTCCACGACTGCAGATGTGAGTATCCGCCGACGAAAAAGAACAGCGGCATGACCTGTAACAACCACGTGATCATCCACAACCCGGTGGTGAAACCGATCGGGCTGGTGGCGTGCGGCCCGTTGGGCTGCCAGACCACGATGGTGAACACCCAGTGCCAGGCAACAACGACCAGCAGGCTGAAGGCTCGCAGGAAGTCGATGTAGGCGTTGCGTCGGACCGGGGCGTTATCGTGCTGACGGTGCTGATTCATCGCTCTGATGAGCGTAGGCGCTGGCGTCGGGGGGTGGGCGCGGTGATGGCGATCCTGGTGGTCGCCAACGTGATATCGAATCGCGTATTGCCCGCTGCGCTGTACGTGCCATGGAACGTGGCGATCGCGGCCGGGCTGGTCGTGCTGGGTCGGCGAATCGTGCCTGCGTCGCAGATGGGATTCTGTCGCTATCGGCGCGGCCTTACCTGGGGAATGGTCATCATCGCCGCCACGACCCTGGTCCTGCTGGCGGCTCAGGCCGTGGCCCCGCTCCACGACCTTTTCCACGACAAAC
>JANMJD010000434.1:0-13677 GCA_031371195.1 Actinomycetes bacterium
CGCAGCTGCCGCAGCGACGCCGGGCTACCCTCAGGTGCCATGCAGATCGTGTCCGCGTTGTTTGTCGAGAACTTCAACATGCGCCAGGCGCCGGGTGGGGCGGCGCGGATCGATATGACCGGCGTGATGTTCTCGCTGGCCGCGCCATCACCCGTGCCGGTGACCATCGACCCCCATCTCGTTGCCCTGATCTTCTGCCGTCCGGACGAGCCCGGCCAGGGTGTGCTCGAGGTCGTCTTCCGCCGTGGTCTCGACGACGATGCCGAGCAGATCGCCCGCAACGTCAGCCCGTTCCAGGTCGATCCGGGCAAGTTCACCTACCGCTTGGTCCGCGGCGAGCTCGACTTCACCGACTACGGCCAGATCTTCGCCCATTGCCGCATCGGCCAGGGCCCGTGGCTCGTCGTGCCGTTCACGCTGCTCCCCCCGACGGCCTAGCGCCATGCCGTTCGCCGCCGCCCTGTCGACCCATCCCGACGCGGCACACGCCGTCGGCGAGGTCGTCGGGCAGATCGCCGAATCGCTCGACGGCCGTCCAGACCTCGTCGTCGCCTTCCTCACCGGTCATCACGTGACCGACGCCGAGCAGATCGCCGCCACCATCCAAACCCTGCTCGATCCGGCGGCCTTCGTCGGTGCGACCGCCGTCGCCGTACTCGCCGGGCCGATCGGCGTCGAGGACGCCCCCGGCCTGGCGGTGTGGGCGGCACAGCTGCCCGGTGCCATCACGCCGGTCCATCTGGCCGCCGTCGAAGAGACCGACGGTTGGCGGATCGAAGGTCTGCCGGCCTCGGCATCGGCCCAGGCCAGGACGCTGATCCTGCTGCCCGATCCGTTCACCTTCCCGACCGGCGAGTTCCTCAAGGGGCTCGCCGAAACCCATCCGCAACTGGCCTCGGTGGGCGGGCTGGCGTCTGCTGCCCGGTCGTCGGGCGGCAATCGGTTGATCATCGGCGGGCGGGTCGTGCGCCACGGCGCCGTGGGTGTGCTGCTCGACGCGGCGATCGCTCCGTCGACCGTCGTCTCGCAGGGATGTCGCCCGATCGGCCAGCCGTGGACGGTCACCCGCAGCGAGGGCAACGTGATCTTCGAACTCGCCGGACGCCCGGCGCTCGAACGCCTGATGGAGATCATCGAGGGACTCGAGCCCGACGACCGCGCCCTGGCCGGGCAGGGACTGCATTGCGGGATCGTCGCCGACGAACGCAAAGTCAACTACGAGCGGGGCGACTTCCTGATTCGTGGCGTGCTCGGCGCCGATCGCAAGCTCGGAGCCGTCGCCGTCGGCGAGGTGGTCCCGATCGGCGCCACCGTCCAGTTCCAGGTCCGCGACGCCGCAACGGCGGGCGAGGACCTGCGAACGCTGCTCGCCGGACATGACGCCCACGGTGCATTGGTGTTCACCTGCAACGGTCGCGGCACGTTCATGTTCGGTTCCCCCCACCACGACGCCGAGATCATCGAGGATCAACTCCCCGGTGCCCGCGTCGCCGGCATGTTCTGCGCCGGTGAGATCGGCCCGGTCGCCGGCCACAACGCCCTCCACGGGTTCACGGCGTCCGTCGCACTGTTCACCGATTGACCACCACACCATTTGACCACCGCACCATCGCCCGCACCATTGCCCGCTGCGTCGGCGACGAGTGACCTCAGTCGACGAACCGAACGGTTTTCGGTCCCGGTCGGGGACGAGCCGATACCCTGGACGCCGTGCCCGAGGCTTTGACGAACGACCAGGATCGTGACGCGATCAACATAATCCGCGGCTTGGCCATGGACGCCCCGCTCTATTCAAAAAGCGGCCATCAGGGCACGGCAATGGCCCTCGCCCCGGTCGCGCATGTGCTCTACAGCCGAGTGATGCACCACGACCCGACCGAGCCGCTGTGGCGTAATCGTGACCGGTTCATCCTGTCCAATGGTCACGCGTCGATTCTGCAGTACTCGCTGCTGATGCTCAACGGTTACGGACTCGAGATCGACGACATCAAGCAGTTCCGCCAGTGGGGCTCGCAGACCCCCGGTCACCCCGAGGCCGGCCACACCACCGGGATCGAGGTGACCACCGGGCCGCTCGGCCAGGGATTCGCCAACTCGGTCGGGATGGCACTGGCCGAGCGCAACCTGCGCGCCCGCTTCGGGGCCGAGATGATCGACCACCACACGTTTGTGATCGCCGGTGACGGCTGCCTGATGGAAGGCGTCAGCCACGAGGCGGCATCGCTGGCCGGTCATCTGGGTCTCGGCCGCCTCGTGTGCATCTACGACGACAACCACGTCACCATCGACGGCGAAACCGAACTGGCCCTGTCCGACGACGCGGGCCGGCGCTTCGAGGCGTACGGCTGGCACGTCGAGCACCTCGGCGAGATCGCTGACGACCTCGATTCACTCGAAGCGGGCATCCGCCGGGCGATGGCCGTCGACGACCGCCCGAGCCTGCTCATCCTGCGCAGCCACATCGGTTTCCCCTCCCCCGACCACACCGACGACTACGAGGCCCATGGCAACCCGTTCACCGTCGAGGACGCCACCCGCACGAAGGCGGCGATGGGCATCCCCGACGAGCCGTATTGGGCCCCGGCCGACATCGTCGCCGGGTTGCGCCGCTTCGCCGCCGAGCGCGGCAAGTCGGCCCGTTCGGCGTCCGACGGCCGGGCCGCCGGATCGACGGGTGACCACGCCGAATGGGAGGCATGCTGGGGCGACGGCACGCTTCCCGGGTGGTCGGAGCTGCTGCCGAAGTTCACCGACGATGGCAAGGGACTGGCCACCCGTCAGGCGCTGGCCAAGACCCTGTCCGTCGGACTGAGCCTGTTTCCCGGACTGATTGCCGGATCGGCCGACCTCACCGGCAACACCGGCGTCAAGCTCGACGGCGCCAGCGTCCAGTCGAAGAGCAATCCGGCCGGCCGACAGGTCCACTACGGCGTCCGCGAGCACGCCATGGGCGGGGCGATGGTCGGTATGGCGTTGCACGGCGGCGTGCTCCCGGCCGGCGGCACATTCTTCGTCTTCTCCGACTATATGAAGCCGGCGATCCGCCTCGCCGCGCTGTCGCGCGCCCGGGTGTTGTTCGTGTTCTCGCACGACTCGGTCGGGGTCGGCGAGGACGGCCCGACCCATCAACCCGTCGAACAACTCGCCGCTCTACGGGCGATCCCCGGGCTGCAGGTCATCCGCCCCGCCGACGCCAACGAGACGGTCGCCGCCCTGCGTACCATCGTCGCTCATCACGGCCCGACGGCGTTGATCCTCAGCCGCCAGGCCATCCCGGTCTGCACCGACGGGTCGGCCGTCGACCCGGGAGCGGCGATCATCGGTTCGACCCCCGATCCCGACGTCGTGCTGGTCGGCACCGGCTCAGAGGTCCACGTGTGCATCGCCGCGGCGGCCACACTCGCCAAGGCGGGAGCCACCGCCCGGGTCGTCTCGATGCCCTCGTGGGATCGGTTCGCCATCCGCACACAGGCCGAGCGGCTCGCCGTACTGCCGGCCGGCGTGCCCGTGGTGTCGGTCGAGGCGGCGAGCACGTTCGGCTGGGCGGCGTGGGCCGATGCCTGCATCGGTATCGATCGCTTCGGGGCCAGCGCCCCCGGCGGTACCGTGCTCACGAATCTCGGCATCAACCCCGACCACGTCGTCGCCGTCGCCACATCGCTGCTGTCCCGCTGAACCCCTCATCAAGGAGAATCCGATGGAACGCCTGATCCGGCTCTACGAAGACCACGGCCAGAGCGCCTGGCTCGACAATCTCAAGCGCGGGTACATCACGTCGGGCCAACTGGCCGACCTCGCCGCCGGCGGTGTGCGCGGCCTGACATCGAACCCGACCATCTTCCAGAAGGCTATTCAGGGCTCGGCCGACTACGACGAGCAGCTCATCGAGCTGGCCGGCGACCACGGCGCGACTATCGACGGCTACTGGGCGATGGTGTTGCGCGACATCCGCGGGGCACTCGACGTGTTCCGCCCGGTCTACGACGCCTCGGCCGGGATCGACGGCTACGTCTCGGTGGAGGTCGCCCCCGATCTCGCCCACGACTCGGCCGGCACGGAGTCGGCGGCGCGCGAGCTGCACGAGCGGGTGAATCGCCGCAATCTGATGGTCAAGATTCCCGGAACCGCCGAGGGCATTCCGGCGATCCATCGGATGATCGCCGAGGGGCGCAACATCAACGTGACGCTGATCTTCGGCCTCGATCGCTACGCGGATGTGATGGAGGCCTACATCTCCGGCCTCGAGGAGTACGCCGCCACCCCCGGAGCGCAACTCGACCGGGTCGGCAGCGTGGCCAGCTTCTTCGTCAGCCGCGTCGACACCGAGGTCGACCGGCGGCTCGACGCGATCGGTTCCCCATCCGCCCTTGCCCTGCGGGGCAAGGCGGCCATCGCCCAGGCGAAGCTCGCCTACCGACAGTTCCGCCAGACATTCAGCGGTGCCCGTTGGGAGGCGCTCGCGGCCCGTGGGGCGCGCGTCCAGCGTCCGCTGTGGGCATCGACTTCAACGAAGAACCCGGCATTTCCCGACACGCTGTACGTCGATCAGCTGATCGGCCCCGACACGGTCAATACGCTGCCCGACAACACGTTGGCGGCGTTCGCCGATCACGGCACGCTCGCCCGCACGATCGACGTCGATGTCGATGCCGCCGAAGCCACTTGGCAAGGACTCTCCAACGTCGGCGTCAGCATGGACGACGTCGCCGAGCAACTGGAACGCGAGGGAGTGTCGAGCTTCCAGAAGAGCTTCGACGAACTCATCACCGCTCTCGAGACCCGGGCGACCGAACTGCGCGCCTGACGTCGCGCCCGATTTCGGTGGTCACCATCTGACGAGGGGGCGGGTGGAGCGCTCTCCGCCGAGCGCCCCACCCTCCCCAACGAACCGGCTTCCGCCCACCGGTCCCTCGTTCGTGCCAGTCGGCCCGAAGGCCGACTGTTGGTTCCCGCACGACTTGGCGGTGTTCGAGGGTCCCACCGGGGGGAAGTGGAACCCTCGATCACCGTGCGAAGTTGGGACGGACCGCCGACCCCTCGATGACGCTGTTTGTGGCAATCAATGCGCTGATAGTCCCGATGGCCCACAATGGGCAGTCAACAATGGCCGACCGGACGTAGCATCACGCCCCATGAGCGAGGCGAGCACAGCCGTTGACCCGTTGGTGGCCGAGATTCTCGGGCGGCTCGCCCCCACCAGAAATCGCAAGCTCGTAGAGGAGTTGATCAGCAATGCGATCGGGCTGCTCACCGACCAGCCCGACACGCTCGATCTGAAGATCGCCTCGGCTGCACTCCACGAGATGCGCGATGCATACCGGATGTTCCAGCCGTACCGGGAGATTCCGAAGGTGACGATCTTCGGCTCGGCCCGTACCAAGCCCGACGATCCCCTCTATGCGCAGGCGCGCGATGTCGCCCAACATCTGGCGCAGGCCGGCTGGATGGTCATCACCGGTGCCGGCCCGGGCATCATGCAGGCCGGCATGGAGGGAGCCGGGCGCGACCATTCGATCGGCGTGTCGATCCGCCTGCCCTTCGAGCAGGGCGCGAACCCCGTCATCGCCGGCGACGACAAATACGTCAGCATGAAGTACTTCTTCACCCGAAAGCTGATGCTGATCAAGGAGTCGCGTGGTTTCATCTGCCTGCCCGGCGGGTTCGGCACGCTCGACGAGACGTTCGAACTGCTCACGCTCACCCAGACCGGCAAGGGGGTGCCGACCCCGATCGTGTTCCTCGACACTCCCGGTGATCCATATTGGGAAGCCATCGATCGCATGATCAAGGACCACCTGATGAGCCGGGGGCTGGTCGCTCCGGCCGACACCGAGCTGTATCTCGTCACCGATTCATGCGAGCGGGCGGTCGCCGAAGTGGTCGGCTTCTATGCCAACTACGACTCGCTGCGGTACGTGGGCGATCACCTGGTCGTACGGATGCAGCGGGCCCCTACCGACGAGCAGTTGGTGCAGCTCAACGACCAGTTCGGGCATCTGTGCACCAAGGGGCTCATCGAACGCGCCGGGCCGTCGTCGATCGAGGTGAGGGAGAACGATCAGGTGGGCCTCGCCCGCATCTCGTTCATCTTCGCCAAGCACGGGTTCGGGGATCTGCGCAACATGATCGATGCGTTGAACAGCTTCGTCTGACCCACGGGTCGATCGGAGCGCTCGGGTGGCGCGAGCGGATCAGCAATCGTCGTGGCGGAGCAGGTGGGTCGCCTTCTCCACGGCCCGCCGAGCCTGCGTGATGCGTTTCTCGGCGTCGGGGCGGCGGGTCGACTTCTCGGCCACCGCAGCGCGCAACTCATCGATGGCCAGGTCGGCCAACTCCTCGGAGATCGCCTCGAGGCGGTCGGCCAGATCGTGGCGAAGATCGATGCTCACACCAGCGCCTCGGCGATGATCGACATCGGGTGGCGGACGTCGACACCGGCGGCGGCCAGATGCATCATGCAGCCCGGGTTGGCGCTCACCACGATCGATGCCCCCGATGCGGCGATCGCCCGATCGATCGCCGCCACCTTCCGTTCGCGTACTCGACCGGCGAGCTCCGGTTCGAGAGCGCTGTAGGCACCGCCCGCCCCGCAGCACAGACCCTCGTCGTCGAGTTCGACCACGTGCACCGCTCGCCCGAGGGCGGTACGCACCGCCAGATGCGCCTTCTGGACGTGGCGCAAGTGGCAGGGATCCTGCACGATGACCTGCTGCGATGGCGGCTTGAACGCCACATCGGCCAGACGCGGGGCGATCCATTCGTGGATGTCGAACACCCGGGCGCCGAAGGCCTTCGCCTCCGGGGTGTCCAATATGTGGCCGTAGTCCTTCAACGCCGCTCCGCAGCCGGCCGAGTCGACCAGGATCGGAGCGGCTCCGGGCATCGACGCCATCACCCGGTTCGCCAGCCGAACGGTCTCGGCGTGCAATCCGGCGTGCACGTGCAGGGCGCCGCAGCAGTCGCCGCCTCGCTCGGGCACCCGGGTTCGCACACCCGCACGGGTCAGGACCTCGTTGGTCGCCCGGTGGACGTCGCGCATCCATGCGTCCATCACGCAACCGGTGAACAGCCACGCGTCGGTTCCCGTCGATCGCACGGGTGCACCGCGTCGCAGCGCCAGACGGCCGACACCGAGCCGCCGGGGTACCAGGTGGAGCCGCTGAGCCACCGCCAAGGCCGTCGATCCGACCAGCAGCAGGCGATGATGCCCGAGCACCCGGTAGCCCAACCGTTGCCACCACGGGGTGATCCGCCGCTCGTCGGCCAGCGCAGCGCGGGTGCCCTCCATCAAACGGCCGAAGGGAACACCGCTCGGACAGGCGGGCTCGCAGCCCCGGCACTGCACGCATGTCTCCATGAACCCGACAAACTCTGCTCCCACCTCCGCCCCGTCCCACTGGACATCGCGCATCGCCGCGATCCGGCCGCGCGGCGACAGAGCCTCTTCGCCGGTCACTCTGAATGTCGGGCAGTGCGGCAGACACAATCCGCACCCGACGCACGTGTTCAGTTCCTCGGCCACCAGCTTGAGTTCGATCGTCATGACGCCGCTTCCGAGACAGATTCGTGGGGCTCGAGCAGATCGACCCCGGGGTTCAACCGACCGGTGGGGTCGAACTCGTGCTTCAGTCGCTCATGGAGCAGCCGCACGGCCGGGTCGACGACGCGACCGGTCTGCGGGCTGTGCCGATGGACCACACCCACACCGACCTCGGCGACGAACTCGCCGGTCAGGCTGCCGACCTCACCCGGCGACATCGACCACCGATGGTGCGGGAGCGGCGGTGGCCCCTCGGCATCGCCGAGCGCCAACAGGGTGGCCTGGGTGGCGACATCGCGCTCATCACCCTCCAGACATACCCAGGTCATGGTGCCGTCCCACAGGATGGATGCCGCCCCGTAGACCCCGGTCAATATGGTGAACGGATCGGCCGGCCCGGAGAACCACCGGCTCACCTCGGGACGGGGCCGGGTGCGCAGGATCACCTCGCCGAGGAAGCCGATCGTGCCGCGCGACCCGACGAGTAGCCGGCACAGATCGAAGCCCGAGACGTTCTTCACCGTTGGGCCGCCGGCCTTGATCACCTCGCCGGCGGACGACACATAGCGCGCCTGCAACAGGGAATCGCGCAACGCCCCACGACCGAGGCGTCGCACACCACTTCGGCCGACGGCCAGCGCGCCTCCAACCGTGCCCACAGGAGGAATGGCAACCGTCTGATCGTGGTCGGCCAACGCGGCGGCCAACTCGGCAACGGCAGTGCCGGCCCCGCAGCACACGGTCATCTCGGCGGGTTCGAACCACTCGATACCCGCCGGAGCGCCAACGGTGCGGACCCCCGGCACCGGGCCTCCTCTTGTGTGGTGCCCGGCGATGGTCACCGGGTCGCGGTCGCCGATCTCGACGGCCCACTCGGTCAGATCCATGCACCCTCCGGCACGTTGTGGATGTCGGCGCAACTGGCCGGGCTCGGCAGCACCTTGCCGGGATTGGCCAGGCCGGCCGGGTCGAACGCCCGGCGCAGTGCACCCTGCGCCGCCAGGTCGGCCGGGGCGAACATCATCGGCATGAAGTCGCGCTTCTCGAGGCCGATGCCGTGCTCGCCCGACAACGATCCACCGGCGGCGACGCTGACCCGTACGATTTCGGCGCCGGCGGCGTGGACGCGGTCCATCACGCCCGGCTCACGCTTGTCGAACACGAGCAGGGGGTGCAGGTTGCCATCCCCCGCGTGGAAGACGTTCATGACCATCAACTCGTGCCGCTCGACGATCTCGTAGACGGCGGCGAGCACCTCGGGCAACCGGCGGCGGGGCACCACGGTGTCGTGGAGGTAGTAGTTCGGCTTGATCCGGGCAATGGCTCCGAACGCCGACTTGCGCCCCTTCCACAGCAGCGCCCGCTCCTCCTCGTCGGCGGCGATACGCACATGACGCGCCCCGTGGGCCCGGCAGATCTTGCTGATTCGCTCGACTTGGGCCTCGAGCCCGTGCGGCAGACCGACCACTTCGACGAGCAGGATCGCTGCCGCGTCGACCGGAAGGCCGGCGTGGATGTACTCCTCGACCGCCTGCGTGCACAACTGATCCATCATCTCCAGCGCCGCCGGAACCATGCCGGCGGCGATGATCGCGCTCACCGATTCGGCTCCCGCGGCGACCGAATCGAAATCGAGCAGCATCGTGCGAACTCCGGGCGCGGTCTGGGTGAGTCGCACGCAGATCTTGGTGGCGATGCCCAGCATTCCCTCGCCGCCGACGAAGGCTCCCCGCAGATCGAGGCCGAGCGGCTCGGGCTCATCGGAGCCGAACGAGCAGACCTTTCCATCCGCCAGAACCACCTCCATCCCCAGGACGTGGGCGCTGGTCACTCCGTCGGCCAAACAATGCGGACCGCCGGAGTTGTTGGCGATGTTCCCGCCGATCGTACAGCTCTGCTGGCTGGACGGATCGGGCGCGAAATGGAGGCCCAGGTGGCCGACATGTCGGCTGAGATCGAGATTGAGGACGCCCGGCTCCACCCATGCCGTTCGATTGACCGCATCGACCGAGAGCACCCGGTTCATCTTGGTCAGCGCGATGACGACGGCGCCATCGAGCGGTGTCGCCCCTCCGGCCAGGCCCGTGCCCGCACCGCGGGCGACGAACGGAACGCCATGATGGACACAGGCCCGCACGCACGCCTGTACCTCGGCCGTCGTCGCCG
Source organism: Actinomycetes bacterium (assembly GCA_031371195.1). Classification (GTDB taxonomy): domain Bacteria; phylum Actinomycetota; class Acidimicrobiia; order Acidimicrobiales; family Ilumatobacteraceae; genus JANMJD01. The sequence continues at coordinate 9,707 of JANMJD010000434.1, forward strand.
GGAGCACCACGACGCCCGCAGCACCGCTGAGGTTCGACGCATCGCGGCGGTACAGCCCCAGCTCGGTGGCCGAGTCCCGAACCCTGTCCCGCCCGAGGGCAGCAGCCAGCTCATCGATCAATCCGGGAGGCGCGGCCACGAACGCCAACGTAGTCCGCCCGGCCGCCCACCGGCACGCCCGCGGCGGCGCAGCCCGGACTCACGCGGCGAAGATCAACTCGACACGTCGGTTGCGCGCCCGCCCCTCGACGGTGGCGTTGTCGGCGACGGGCTCGGTCTCACCCTTGGGCGCCAGTTCCAGACGGCCGGGATCGATCCCTTTCGAGGTGAGGTAGGCGAACACGGCGGCGATCCGTTGCTGTGACAGGGCGAAGTTGTAGGCATCGCTGCCCTGGGAGTCGGTGTGGCCCTCGATGATCAGACGCGATGTCGCTGTCACCGCCATGGCCACGGCGAACAGGTCGAGTACCGGTTGGGCCGCGTCCTCCATCACCGCGCTCCCCGCCTGGAACAGGGCGGCGTCGGAGACGAGTACCGGCACTGCCCGTGAACCGGTGGCCTGCGGGTCGACGGAGGCTTCTACCGAGACCCCGTCGGTGCCCAGCGGCGTGAGCTTGGCCACCGCCTCGTCGAGACCGGCCTGGTCGACGAAAGTTCCCCTGATCGTCAGCCGCCCAGCCTCGAGCACGGCGAAAGCCGTCGGCAACTGTGTGTCGTCGCCGGGAATGGGCTGGGCGACAACCGTGGGGGGTGGGACGGCGACCGGGTCGGTGATGATGACAGCGGGCGGCGCCGCCGTGGTCGCCTCGTCGGGACCGACAGCGACGGATGCCGCCGGGTCGGGCGGCGATGGCACGACAACCGGCGCCACAACGACCGGCGCCGGTACCACGGTGGTCGCGATCGACGAGACCGCGGTGTTGGAGATGCCCGCCGTCGTGGGAGTCGCCGGGGAGTCCACCGATCCGGGGACGGCCGCGTCCCCTTCCTCCGTCGACGGCTGACCGACTCCTGGTTGCGAACCGTCGGACGTCTCACTGCCGCTCGGAGGGGCGTCGCTCACCGATCCATCTCCCACAGACGACCCGGCCGACCCCTTGTCGACCGTCGGTACGAACGAGGCGGCCGAATCGGCCGCCGTCTCGCCGGTCGCCCGGCCGATCGCCCATCCGAGCCCGAGACCGGCAGCGACGATCAGCGCACCCCCGACAAGGACCGTGCCCAGGCTGCCCCGCCGCCGCTCGGGGGGCGAGGTCAATCCGGTCGATCCTTCGGCGACCAGGGCACCGAGCGTCGCGTCGAGGGCCGACGAAGGCACACCTGGCGGCGGAGGCGGAAGCGGCCGGGCCGACGATCGGGTACCGGTCGACTGATCTCCTGCTCCGTCAGGTGGCATAAAAGGTGAATTCGGTGTGGCCATCTCGTCACGCCCAAGGTCGTACTGCAGCCGAGGATACACAGCGAACGCGCCGACGATCGTCAGCCGTACCGCGATGACCACGGGCCGGGAGTCCCATCGAGCGTGAACAACACGCTCGATGAGAAGTCCTCAGCGGGGGCGGCCGGCCTTGCGTCGTTCCTCGAGGCCGCGATAGCGCTTACGGATTCGGATCGCCTTCGGAGTGACCTCGACGAGTTCGTCGTCGGTGATCCACTCGATCGCCGTCTCGAGGGTGTGAATCCGCGGAGCGGCCAGCTTGACGGCGTCGTCGTGGCTGTGCGTGCGGATGTTGTTCTTCTCCTTGGGACGGACGGCGTTGACGACCATCTCCTCGTTGCGAGCGCACTCGCCAACGACCATCCCCTCGTAGATCTCATCGCCAGGGGTGACACAGAGTTCGCCGCGCAGCTGCAGATTGTCGAGGGCATAGGCAGTCACCGTGCCGGTGCGATCACCGATCATCGCCCCGCCGAGTCGGCCGGGGAGCTCGCCGGCCCACGGCATCCAACCGGCGTGACGCTGATGGATCAGCGCTGTGCCACGTGTGGATGTGAGCAGCATCGACCGCAGGCCGAGCAGACCACGCGACGGCGCCTCGAACGTCAGCACCGAGCGACCGGAGTCGCCGGGGCGGATGTCGATCACGCGCCCCTTTCGGGGGGCGAGGGCCTGGGTGACGGTGCCGACATACTCGTCGGGGACGTCGCACGTTCCCGTTTCGAGCGGCTCGTGCAGCTTGCCGTCGATCTCCTGGGTGATCACTTCGGGTCGGCTCACCTCGAGCTCGTAGCCCTCGCGGCGCATGTTCTCGATCAACACGGCCAATTGCAATTCCCCACGACCGGCGACTTCGATGACTTCCGGCGAATCTGTTTCGGCCAGACGGATCGACACGTTGCCCAGAACCTCTTTGTTGAGGCGCTCGCGGAGGTGCCGACTGGTCAGGAATTTGCCATCGCGCCCGGCGAAGGGCGAGGTGTTGACCCCGAACGTCATCCGCATCACCGGCTCGTCGACCACCAGGCGCGGCAACGGCACCGGGTTGGTTGCGTCGGCCAGCGTGTCGCCGACTTCGACCTCGGCAATGCCGGCGACGATGAACAGGTCGCCGGCGACGATCTCATCGACTTCTTGACGGCCGATGCCACGGAACGCATACAGCTGCGACAGGCGGCGGCGAATCGTCGAGGGCACCTCGACCCCATCGGGCCCCTCTGACGGCCGCTGGCAGACGGCAACCTGATCACCGCGACGCAGCGTGCCCGACACGACCCGGCCGATGGCCAGACGGCCGAGATACTCCGAGGCGTCGAGGTTGGTGACGAGCGCCTGCAACGGGGCCGACGGGTCGGCGCGGGGTGACGGGACGGTGTCGAGGATCGCGTCGAGGAGAGGCACGAGATCGGCATCCGGCGCCGGCATGCCGACGCCCTTCATCGAGCGGCCGTCGCGGGCAACGGCCGAGATGACCGGGAACGACAATTGGTGGTCGTGCGACGCGAGATCGAGGAACAACTGCTCGATCTCGGCCAACACCTCCTCCGCACGGGCATCGGCCCGGTCGACCTTGTTGATCACCACGATGGCCGGCAGATCGGCGGCGATCGCCTTCGACAGCACGTAGCGCGTCTGAGGAAGCGGTCCTTCGGCCGCATCGACGAGCAGCATCACTCCGTCGACGAGCGCCAAGGCCCGTTCGACCTCACCGCCGAAATCGGCGTGACCGGGGGTGTCGACGAGGTTGATGGTGACACCCCGCCACTCGATCTGGGCGGCCTTGGCCAGAATGGTGATGCCGCGCTCGCGCTCCTGATCGTCGGAGTCCATCACACGGTCGATCACCGCCTGGTGCGCGGCAAATGTGCCTGTCGACCGCAGCAGCGTATCAACGAGCGTGGTTTTGCCATGATCGACGTGCGCGACGATGGCAATATTTCTGAGATCTGAAGTTGGCATGGTGGGGGATTTCCGATGAGGGTTCACCGCAGTGAACCGGGGGGACGCTTAACTAGGCGTCGTCGTCCTCATCGTCGTCGTCGTCGAATGTGACTCCGTACTTCTCCGCTATCGCGGCGTACTCATCGTCTTCCGACGACTCCCGAGGACCAATGCCGCCGAGGCCCAGGTCAAACGCCCCTGGACCGGACTGCTTCAGTTTGCGCGCTTCTTCGAAGCGGCGATGACGACCCTTCTTCACGGTAGGGCTCCGAACCTAGAGTGAACGCATTACTCTCCGAGTCTACCGGGTGAAACGCGCTGTCGGTGGATGCAGACGACCTATCACCATTCAACGGTGGCGGAGGTCACTCGATTCACGGCATACCGTGCTCGGGCTGTGACACGATAGAGCAATGGGCCGCACCGTTGCCATCGTGAATCAGAAAGGTGGCGTCGGAAAGACAACCGTCACCCTCGGCATCGCCTCTGCCGCCCAGGCTGCCGGACACCGGGTGCTGGTCATCGACCTCGATCCCCAGGCCTCGAGCACATGGATACTGGGCTGCGACCCGGCCAAGGTCGAACTTTCGAC
>JANMJD010000492.1:0-6108 GCA_031371195.1 Actinomycetes bacterium
GACCGCATCGTGGCGATGGCGTCGCGCACCGCATCAGCGATCGGCAACGGGGCGAGTCGGGCGCCCGCTCTCGACGGTGACGGCCATGCCGTGGCCTTTGTGACCGCCGCCGACAACCTTGTACCGCTCGCCCCACCGGCCTCGGTGGGCGACGGTGGCGACCTGTTGATCGCCAACCTCGTCGATGGCTCCATCGAGCGGGTCACCGTTCGTCCCGACGGCAACGCGGCCGAGCCCGGGGCGTCGTCGCCGCGGCTGTCGACCAGCGGCCGGTCGGTGCTGTTCGCCTCAACCGTCGCCCGACAACTGGTCGGCGGCGACGTGCCGACCGGTTCGCAGATCGTGCGCGTCGAGCGCTTCCCGCACCTCGAGGTGACCCCGGTCGACGTAGGTACCGTCGCCATCGGTCTGCCGTCGCAGGAATGGCGCACGACGGTGGTCAACCGCGGGCCGGGCGCGTTCATCCCCGAGCAGATCATCTCGACGGACCCCGCGTTTGCGATCACGGGTGGCACCTGTTTCGCCGGTGCGCCCATCCCGGCCGCCGATTCGTGCGAGATCCGTGTCGTATTCACTCCCGTGGCCGACGGCCCGGCATCGAGCGCGATCAGCCTGCAGGAGACCGGGTACGGCGCGTTGAACGTCACGGCGCTGTTCTCCGGAGTCGGCGGTGTGCCGACGCTGGTTGCCGATCCGTCCGGTCAGAACCTCGGATCAGCCGTCGTCGGGACGCGTAGCGAGACGGTCGGGTCGGTCTCGGTGATCAATGTCGGCCCGTTCGACGAGCACATCGTCGCCGTCGGTATCTCGGGGGCCAACAGCTCGGATTTCCCGATCAAAGCCAACGGTTGCGGCGGCACGGTCATCCCACCCGGCCAGGTCTGTCAGGTGGCGGTTGCATTCCGCCCGTCGGCCGACGGGCCGCGCGACGCGATCATCACGGTGACCAGCGAGGGCGGGGCGACCACCAGCGCCGTCGTGTACGGCACGGGGACGTACGAACCCGGAATCGCCATCGGGCAGTCGACGGTCAAGCCCGGTGAATCGGTGATCGTCGGTGGCCTGGGATTCCCTGCTGCCGCAACGCTGAGCGTCGGCTGGTCGGGAAGCGAACAACCCCTCTCGGTGGCGACCGATCGCAACGGCGCCTTCTCGGTGCGGCTCCCCGTCGTTCAGGGGAGCGCCAATGGTCCACGACGAGTCGTCGTGATCGATCCGGCCAACCGCCACGACGCGATCGAGTCCGACATCATCCTCGTCCAGGGCAACCAGCGGACCCCCCGTCGCCGTCCGTAACGCCGTGTCGGCCAGGCCGTGGCGGTAAGGGTCCGGGTGCCACTCCACCCGGCACGCCAGGGCACCTTCGAGGCGGCAGAGGCCTCAGGAGAGCTTGCCGATCAGGGTCGCGGCGACCGAACAGAACTGGCCCGCCGCGTCACCCACCTTCGAGCATGAGGTGATCTGCAGGGTGACCGTCTGCCCCGCGGTGAAGACGAAGGGGCTGTACAGCGGGATCTGATAATCGGCGAAGTTCTTCAACGACGCTTCGTACAGGATCTTGCCGTTGCGCAGCAGCGAGATTCTGCCTTCGTCGCCGTTGGGGTTCTGCAACAGGGCATCGGTGACCGACAGGGTCTTGCCCGCCGGGACGGTGTAGGACTGGGAGTTGTCGCCTCCGAGTTGGGCTTCGACGACGAGGCGGGTGTCGAACGGTTCGCCCGGCAGTTGGCCGTTCGTCAACGACGGCACGAGCGAGCTTGCGGGCTGGGCCACCGCCGATGATGTCGGGGCCGTCACGGTGGGGTTGACGGGTGCTGTCGAGTTCGGGTCGATGGCGGCCGTCGACGCGATCGTCACCGCATCGACCGCGGCGCTCGCGCCGGCCCGGCCGACGGCGCGTTCGGCCGCCGTTTCGATCGCCGGGTGGACGAGGTGGAACCACCCGACCGCGCCGAGTCCGCCGATCGCCGCCAGGCCGAGGACGCGACCGACGAAGCGCCCGGAGATGATCGGTTCCTGCAGCAGCGTTCCGGTGGTGTGCGTCGACTCGTGGCCATCCTGGGCGGCGATCACGGTGAACGGCAGTGTGCGCCCCCGGCGCCAACGCCGTCGCCGCACCTTCACCCGGAGCCGGGTCGTGTCGTTCATCCCCGGGTCGACGCCGAGCGACGGGGGGTCGAAACGCCCCGACAGACGCGACGTGTGGTCCACCACCGTGAGGCGGCATGACGTTCGGCTGTTGCCCTGATTGTCGAAGACGACGTCGAACTCCTGGCGTCGCCGGGCCCGCATGACGGGCTGGGCGAGGCTGACCCGCCGATCGTCGTACTCGAGCACCGTGATCATGCTCTCCGCCGTCGCCACGTCGTCGGGGTTGCCGTGGGGCACGATGCGGACGATGAGCGGCGTCTGCCCGGCCGGGACCGCGTACGAGCGGGGCGGGCGGAGCGTGACATGGGCGATCTCGTCGGCGCCGGGGTACAAGGTCATGGTCGGCGGGGTGACCGTCGTCCATCCTTGGCTGATCCCGGTGGGTACGAATGCGTACGTCTCGGTGACGTCTCCCAGGTTGCGGACGCGAACCGCGACGGTCGCCTCGGTCCCGGGGGAGATCACCACATTGGTCTGAGCCATCTGCGCGCTAGCGGGCACGGGGAGTGACGGTAGTCGGCGATAGCCTTAACCTGCGTGCAACCCCTTGACGCGTTGGTCACACCGCTACCCGCGGCAATCGTTTTCGATCTTGACGGAACGATTATCGACACCGAATCCGCCGAGTATCTCGCCGTCCAGCGGGTGTGGGCCGACCACGGTCTCGAGTTTCCCGAGTCCCGTTGGGCACACGTGATCGGACTGCCGGCGAACGAACCATGGATCGCAACGATGGAGGCCGAGTACGGCCGGGCCATCGATCATGACGAGATCTACCGGCGCCAGCGGCGCTACAACGCCGAGCATCTGGCCGGGGTCGACTCCCGTCCGGGTGTCCGCGAGCTGGTGCTCGCCGCGGCCGACGCCGACGTGCCGTTGGCGGTGGCGTCCAATGCCCCGGTGTGGTGGATCGAGACCCGCCTCGATTCGCTTGGTCTGCGGGGGTTCTTCCGTCATCTCGTCGGCGTCGACGTCGCCTCGAAACCAAAGCCCGATCCGGCGCCGTTCATCGAGGCGTGCGACCTGCTCGATGTCGATCCGCGTGCCTCGGTGGCCATCGAGGACTCATCGGTGGGGGTGCGCGCCGCCGTCGCCTCGGGATGTCTCACGGTTGCCTGCCCGGGGCCGTTGACCGTCGGTCACGACCTGTCGGCGGCTCACCTGGTCGTCGAATCCCATCACGACATCACCCTGGCGCGGTTGGCCGACGCTCTGGCCCGTCGTTCGCTCGACGTCACGGCATAACCCCGGCGGCCTAGCCTCGTGGTCATGACTGGTCAGTTCCCGGCCCACCGTCCACGCCGACTCCGGCGGAGTGCGGCGATGCGCGATCTTGTCGCCGAGACCCGGCTGTCGGTCGACGATCTGATCGCCCCGTTGTTCGTCCGCGAGGGCATCGATGAGCCGCAGCCGATCGTGTCGCTACCGGGTGTGATGCAACACACCCGGGCCTCGTTGCGCCGCGAGGTGGCGATCCTGCGGTCTCGCGGGGTCAAGGCGGTCATCCTGTTCGGGGTGCCCGCCCATAAGGATGCGGTCGGCTCGGGAGCGTTCGATCCCGAGGGCATCGTGCAGTTGGCCTTGCACGACCTTCGCGCCGACCACGGTGACGGGATGGTGCTGATGGCCGACCTATGTGTCGACGAGTACACCGACCACGGCCACTGTGGCGTGCTCACGCCGGCCGGCGATGTCGACAACGACGCCACGCTCGACATCTATTGCCGCGCCGCCCTCGCTCAAGCCTCGGCCGGCGCCCACGTCGTCGCGCCGAGCGGGATGATGGACGGCCAGGTCGGCGCGCTGCGCGGCGCCCTCGACGATGCCGGTCGTACCGACGTCTCGATCGTGGCCTACTCGGCCAAATACGCGTCGGCGCTGTACGGCCCGTTCCGCGACGCCGTCGACGTGCGGATCGTCGGGGGAGGCGATCGCAAGGGGTACCAACAGGATTGGCGCAATGCCCGCGAAGCCCTCGTCGAGGTCGAGGCCGATCTGGCCCAAGGGGCCGACATCGTGATGGTCAAGCCGGCCCTCGCCTATCTCGATGTGATCGCCGCGGTGCGGGCCCGGGTGGACGTCCCGGTGGCGGCGTATCACGTCAGCGGCGAGTACGCGATGATCAAGGCGGCCGCGGCCAACGGGTGGATCGACCACGATGGCGTCGCCCTGGAGCACCTCACGGCCATCAAACGCGCCGGCGCCGACCTGATCCTCACCTACCTCACCCGCTGGTACGCCGAACTCGAGTGAGGCTCCAAGGCGGGCGTGGATATCAGCAATTGTCCGGGATACTCACTCCACCCGGCCGGTTCGGACCGTGAGCACATTCTGCAGCCGCTGAAACGTCGCGTCGGGTGCGTCGACGATCTGCCGCCAGGTGGTACGCACCACGAGCCAGCCGTTCGAGGCGAGCGCAGCGTCGCGTTGACGGTCGGCGTCGAACGCGTGGCGGTAGCCGTGATACGCCCAGCCGTCGACCTCGAGCACAGTCCTGGTCGGTCGATGAGCGAAGTCCACACGGTAGGACCCGATGCGAACCTGTGCCTCCCAGCCGGTCATGCCTCGTTGGGCCAGGTGCTCGGCGACACGGATTTCGAGAACACTGTCCGGCGGCCGGTCTGCGAACAACCATGTCCGCAATGTCTTGCGCAACACCGCAATCCCGGGCTGACCTGCAGTGGAGCGACGGTCGAGGGACTGTTCGACCGTCGCCGGATTGACGATTCCGGCCACGACGAAGTGCTCGAAGGCGATCGGAAGCAGGACAGGAGCGACGGCGCCGAGTTGGTGAAGGACGGTCAGGGGATGGGCCGTCGGAATGCCGAACCGCCGGGTCCGGTGGTGCTGCGGCGCCACGCGTGGCCGATGGATGACGACACCGTCGCGAGCCGCCAGATAGGCCCGTCCGGCCACGGTGAGATCGATCGGCCTCCAGGGAGCGACTTCGACGCCCCACAGGCGGGCGGCGGTTCGGTGCGATGCGAACGCCGTCGGCCCGGCCGAAAGCACGGCAGTCATGACGCGCTGAAGGTCCGTCGGCGGAGCACCGGCGAAGCGGCCGATACCTGTCGCAACCCGAATGAGGACTCCGGCCCGCACTGCCGAGTCCCACCGATGGCGGGGAACGCCGCGTGCCGCGACCTGCGACCAGGCGACCACCCCGTGTTGTTGCTGGGCGATCTCACCGACGAGTTTGGGAAGCACTCGCGACAGGTGTGCCCGAACGGTCCGCAAGCGGCCGCCAGGCATCGCGGCGGGCGCAGAAATCCGCACTGGTGCTGACGATCCGCCCCACCGGTCGGAAAGGGACGGACCGGGCCGGGGTAGCGTCGACCAGGTGAGCATTCCCTACTGTGATCCCGTCGGTTGCGAGCGGGCGGGCTGTGTGCCCACCGTCTGTGTCGGGCGCGGGGTGCCGTCGAACGAGACGCTGTTCGCTCGGTCGGCCGCGGCCATCCCGGGGGGTGTGAACTCCTCGATTCGGGCGTTCAAGGCCGTCGGCGGGACGCCGTACGTCGTCGCCCGTGCCCATGGTGCGACGATCACCGATGTCGAGGGTCGCCAGTATCTCGACCTGGTTCAGAGCTATGGGGCAATCATCCTCGGCCACGCCCACCCGAAGGTGATCGCGGCGATCACGTCCGCCGCGGCCGACGGCACGTCGTATGGGGCTCCTACCCCGCGCGAGATGAAGCTCGCCGAGGCGATCCGGGAGCGGGTGCCGAGCTGTGAGCAGGTCCGGCTGATGAACTCGGGGACCGAGGCGACGATGACCGCCGTCCGTCTGGCCCGCGGGGTGACCGGTCGCGACCGGATCGTCAAGTTCTCCGGCAACTACCACGGTGCCGCCGACGCCCTGCTCGCCGCCGGGGGCAGCGGGGTGGCCACCCTCGGACTCTCCGGCACCGCAGGCGTCCCTCACGGGGCAGTGGCCGACACAATGGTGGTGCCCTA
>JANMJD010000019.1:0-17737 GCA_031371195.1 Actinomycetes bacterium
GATCTCCCGTTGGGAGTAGGGGATGACGATGTGGTCACCCTCACGGTGACCATGACGACTGATCATTGCTGCGAACTCCTTCGCTCGCCGGGATGGAACGGTGACTACTGACGTCACGAGAACGTCCTCCTTGTTTTGGGCATCACTTGACAAAGCCCACGGCAGGGAGCACGCTTAGGGAACTGACTTCCAGCGGCTCTGCCGTAGGTTCAACGATCGCCCCGGTTCCAGCCGGGGCGGTTGCATTTTTGGGGTAGGGCTACGCAGCCAGAAGCGCTCCGTTTGTACGGCCGATAGGCAGCCGCAGAGACGCGCCAGGCTGGACTTGAAGGTGAAACGCAGGAAGCCGCCGAAGGCTCGGCGGCAGGGTAAACAGGGTGGAATCAGGTCGCCGATCCAAGGCGGTGCAGGGCACAAGGTGAGGACGGCGAGGGTGCCGTCCGGCAGGTGAGGTCAGGCATGGGTCATCCCATAAGATTTCCCATAAAGGTGAGCAACGCTGTGCAACGCAGTGACTCACGCCGTCAGGAAAGTCCAGCCAGCAGGATTGCTGTGGACACTCTGGGGACAGTCTCAGGACAGGTTGATTGGTCCTGATAATGCAAAGGTCACAAGTTCGATTCTTGTTAGCCCCACCCGAAACGGTCGTGAAATACCTGGTCACAGGCACCGACCAAACCTCCTATGAGGTCGATGCCAGCTGGCAAGCGGCCGATGCAGGTTGTCGGCGCCGGTCGCGCTGGCCGCCTGGGTCAGGTTCGAGGGCCGTTACTGCTAGTCAACTCTCCCAGATGTTGAACTCGTGCACGTCTTGGTTGTTGACCGCAGTCTCGTCTCCCGGCATCGACTGATCGGTGACAGGTCAAGTGCCATCTGTCCGATCGGTCGTGGCGGAGTCGGTTCCTACGGCGGGCCTCCGCCATCGGCCACTTCGTCGGGACCTGTTCAGCCCGCCGATCCCTCTGTTCCCGGAAGCACCAACTGCGCCATGCCCAACCGACATCCACTGAATGCTGCAGACGGCTATCCGGACCGCCTCGTTGCCAACAGCTGTCGGATCTTCGACCAGCGCGCACCAGGTGGTGCTCGTGAGGGGAAAGGTCGCGGCGTCTGGTCCGAGATGCTCGGACTGACCGGCGAGGTGTCGGATCGGCGGGCGATCCTCGATTGCCCGACCCCCGGGCACACCTCGTTGACCCGTGCCCGGGCGGAGCGGCCTCCGACGTCGGTGATCGAAAGGTTCTACACGGGGCTCGAAGGCAAACGGTCTATTCGGCCGGACTGACGAGGCGACCAGCCTCGATGGCGACCGCCGGATTGCGGTTCGGGTCGCCGACGACACCGAGGGAGTCGCGGAACAACGTGATCGCGTGAAGTTGACCGGCTTCGCCGAGCTCTGCCGACAGGATGCGATTCACCGACGGGGTCAGATCGGCGTACTGCACGACGATGGCGTGGGCGATGGCCTCGCTCGGGGAGTGGTTGTCGGGCAGGCTTGCTGCTTGGTTCTTCGAGTTGGACCGTTTCGTCGGGGTAGCCATATGCATCCTCAATTCGTTGGGTGACCGGATGTACCCCCCGGTAGCAGCCGTCTCGGGCACGCTGAGGAGACTGCCAATCTACCGCCTTTGACGGTGTCGACCGCTCCCCCAGGCCGGCATCGGGGCCACACGCCCGGGTTGTGCCCTTCGTTGGTACCATCGCAATCACATGAAAACGCTGAGGCGAGCTCTTTTCGCGCTGTCCCTGGCCGGCGCCGTGGCTGGTGTGCTGCGTGTTCGAGGCCGCGGCGGTATGCCTCCCCAACACGGCGGTTGGCGCGAACTGCCGCGCTCGTAACGGTGCCGGTGCCTGCCTCGACATCATTCCCATCGGTCGCCATCGTCGGCTTCGGCGTCGTCGGTTCGGCGGCCGCGCGCGTGCTCCTCGCCGAGCGGATCGATAGTTTGTGGGTGTTCGATCCCGCCGCTGTTTCCGTTCCGCAGCTCGGGCCCCTCGACGATCGGCTACAGCGTGTCTCGCAGGCCACTGCGCTGGCGGCCGACATCGTCGTGATCGCCGCGCCCTCGCCCCAGTTCGAACGTGCCGACCAGGTGGTGAGTCGGGGGGGGATCGCCATCACCACCACCGACGATCCGACCGACACCCGCTCGATCTGCGGACTTGGCCGCGCCGCCCACGAAATGGGTCGAGCGCTCGTGGTCGGGGCGGCGATGATGCCCGGTCTTTCTGGCCTGCTCGCCCGCCGCCTGGCCGAGGCAATGGACCACGTCGACGAAATCCACACCTTCGCCCACGGCACTGGCGGTCCGGGGTGCGCTCGGCAACATCACCGGGCCCTGCGCGGCACGGCGACCGGCTGGCACGACGGTGAGTGGGTCGAGCGTCCGGCCGGAAGCGGGCGCGAACTGTGTTGGTTTCCCGATCCGGTCGGACCGCGCGACTGCTATCGCGCCGAGACCCCCGACCCGGAGTTGATGGTGCGCATCTTCCCCCATCTCGATCGGGCGAGTGCCCGGATCAGCGCCACTCGACGTGATCGGTTCACGTCCCGTATGCCGATGCTCAGCCCGCCTCATGCCGACGGCGGTGTCGGTGGGCTGCGGGTCGAGGTGCGCGGCGGCCGCGGAACGGAGCGGGTCACCGATGTGCTTGGTGCCTCGGGACGACCCGGCGTGGTGGCCGGCACCGTCGCCGGGGTGATGGCCGCGGCGATCTGGGACGGAACCGTCACGGCGACCGGACTGATCGTCCCCGGCGCGATCGAGTTGCCCAACGACGAACTCCTCAACCGGGTGCGCGACGCCGGCGTCGTCGTCAGCGAGTTCGTCGGGCCCTCGCATTGAACGTCCACAAGCCTCCGTCCCCATCGGCCGGCGTCGTCGATCGGCACCGTATCGAATGGAACCGTCTCGAATGGAACCGTCTCGAATGGAAGAGGTGCTGATGCCCAACGTTCCGTGGCTTCCCGCCGGTCACACCGTGGTCCTCGATGGGCGCGGTGAAGTGTTCTATCGGCATCACGTTCATCCCGATCCGTCAGCGCCCGTGGTGTTGCTGCTGCACGGCTGGACAGCCTCGGCGGATGTGCAGTTCTTCACGGCCTATGAGGCACTCGCCGGCATCTGCTCCCTCGTGGCGATCGACCACCGCGGTCACGGACGCGGCATGCGCGCCCGGTTCAGCCTGGAGGACGCAGCCGACGACGCAGCTGCGCTTGTGCGCCATCTGGGGATCGGCCGGTTGATTGTCATTGGCTACTCGATGGGGGGCCCGATCACGCTCCATCTCACCCACCGCCACAGAGACCTGGTTGGCGGCATCGTGCTGCAGGCGACGGCCCTTGAATGGAGCGCCCAGCGCTGGGAACGGCTGAGATGGAAGGCCATCGGCCTGCTCGGCCCGAGTCTGCGGTCTCGCTGGTACCCGACCGCGCTGCGACTCGCCCTGAACCGGCTGATCACGCACCAGCCTGAGATGACGAGATGGGCCGAGTGGCTCGTCGGAGAGATCGGTCGGGGTGATCCGCACGGCATCGTGGAGGCGGGAAAGTGTCTCGCCCACTACGACGCCCGCCGTCTTGCTTCGTCGTTGCGGGTGCCCACCGAGGTGCTGCTGACCACCAAGGACCGCCTGGTGTTCCCCAAGAAGCAGCGCGCATTGGCCGCGTCGCTCGACGGGCGGATCACCGAACTAGTCGGCGATCATCTCTGCACGCTGGCCCGCCCGACCGAGTACGCCGCTGCGACGGTCGCCCAGGTCAGCCGGCTCGCCGGTTTCGGGCAGCCCGCGCCGGAGGCTGCTCCGCCGGCCGGCTGAGCTGCTCGACCAGCTCCCGCAGTTCTGCCATGTGATCGCGCAGATCCTCGGTGGTGACCATGTCGGACAACGACAGCCGCACGCTGGCCAGTTCGCGGGCGAGGAACTCGGTATCGGCCTGGGTTCGGGCGTTGAACGTCCGGTCCTGATGAAGTCCTTGGCGGTCGCGCTCCTCCTGGCGGTTCTGGGCGAGCAGGATCAACGGCGCGGCATACGCCGCCTGCAGCGAGAGCACGAGCGTCAGGAACTGGAACGGATAGATGTCGAATCGCCAGGAGCCGGGCGCGACCTTGTTCCACATCACCCACAGTGCGATGAATACGGTTTGGAAAACCAGGAAACGGGCGGTGCCGATGAACCGGGCGATCGCCTCGGAGAAGGCACCGAAGGCGTCGGGGTCGTAGTGGATGCCGATGCGGCGCCGTTTGCGCGGCGTGGTGAGATCCTCGCGGCGCTTCATGACGGGCTCACCTGACGGCGCCGCTGGCGCCAGCCGGTCGGCAAAGTGCGGTCGAGCACGTCGTCGACGGTGACGGCACCGAGCAGGTGACCGGCCGCGTCGCACACCGGCACGGCCAGTAGGTTGTATGTCGCCAGCCGCTCGGCCACCTCGCGGTCGGGCAGCGTCGGCAGGATGGCCTTCTCCGGCACGATGCAGCGACCGAGTTGCATCGACGGCTGCTCGCGCAACAGCCGTTGGAAGTAGGCGATACCGAGATACATCCCCGTCGGAGCCTTGTAGGGGGGTTGGCACACGAACACCTGGGCGGCGATCGACACCATCCAGTCGGCTTGGCGGATCTCGGCGAGCGCGTCGGCGACGGTTGCCGTCGGCCCGAGGATGATGATCTCGGGGGTCATCAATCCACCGGCCGTGCCCTCGGCATGCGACAGCAATTGGCGTAGCACGTCGGCCTCCTCGGGCTCCATCGCCTCGAGGATCCGGGTCCGCTGGTCGCCCGACATCTCACCGAGCAGGTCGGCGAGGTCGTCGTACTCCATCTCGTCGAGCACGCTCAACAGCCGTTCGAGATCGAGACCTTCGATCAGTCGCAACTGGTCGGCCTCGGGTAACTCCTCGAGCAGGTCGGCGAGCCGCTCGTCATCGAGCATCTCGGCCAACTGCCGCCGCTTGTCGAGCGGAAGGGCGCGCACGGCCGAGGCCACGTCGGACGGGTGCATGTCGCGCAGACGCGCCGCCTCGGCGGCCATCTCGTTCGACGCAAAGAGGGGGGCGACGACCTTCTCATCCCAATCGACCGTTCGATACGACGGCCGACGACGCAATGTCGTGCGGTGCGCCAGGCGGACCTTGGCCACCTCGAAGGACACCGTGGAGCGCGCCGTCATCACCGGCCGCAAGGCGATGTCGCTGACCGTCTCGTCGCCGAGCCTGCGGTCGATCAGATCCTTGCCGATCAACACTTCGCCGCTTTTCGCCTTGAACGGATTGACGTCGACATCCCACGAGCGCATCCGCGCGCCGGCATTGTCGAGGTCGACCCGCCCGACGTTGACGAAGATGCGCCGCCGTTGACTGGACGCGACAAAGCCGATCACTCTCGGCGCGTCACCGCTGCGACCGGGCACCACGACGATGTCCTCCAACCGACCGATGGTGGCACCGTCGGCATCGAGCAGCGGCAGGCGCATCACGCGAAACGCGAAGACGAGGTCGCCGGCCACGATACGTAGGCTAACTCTGTACGGCCTCACGTGCGCGCCGGAAGCGGCCTCGCGGCGCGCGATGATCGCCAAAGACGGTGCGAGAACCGACCTCGGTGAGGGTCCGATGCGGGACCGTGCGTGGGAGAACAGTTGGCGGTAGGCAAGGCGCGGTACCCGGTCCGTGCGCCTCCGGGTGCCGGCGGCGCGCCCGAGCTCAGCTGTCCTGTGAGACCGAGTGGAGCGTCCGTCCCCACCCGAACCGCAAGATCCGGCGTACAACGCGTTCATCAGCATGCCGAGTCGCCCGGTCCGGCGCGACGCCTGACCCGAATGAGTGTTCGTACGGTCACGGATTGTTGTCTTTTTCGACGATTCCGTTGCAAGTTGGTGACGCGTGGCGTTGGTAGCCGACGTTCGTCACATCACCCTGCTAGACCAGATCACTTCCGTTGGAGACTGACGGGTGTGGTTGGAGGTGCGCTGTGAGTGTTGAACTGGTGATCCGCAACGGATTGCTGGTCGACGGCACCGGTGCCGCCGCGGTCCGTGCCGACATGGCGATCGACCGTGATCTGATCGTCGCCGTCGACGAGCATCTTGCATTGAGTGGCCGCCGGGAGATCGACGCCACGGACCGGATCGTCACCCCGGGCTTCGTCGACATCCACACCCACCTCGACGCCCAACTCGCCTGGGACCCGATCGGCACGTCGTCATGCTGGCACGGGATCACCAGTGTCGTGATGGGCAACTGCGGAGTGACGTTCGCGCCGTGCAAACCGGAGGACCGAGAGTATCTCGCCGAGTTGATGGAGAGTGTCGAGGACATTCCCCGCCAGGCGATCCTCGAGGGTCTCCCCTGGGATTGGGTGAGCTACGGCGAGTACCTGCGCACGATGTCGCGCCTGCCCAAGGGCTTCAACGTCGGCGGCATGGTCGGTCACTGCGCCGTGCGTCAATACGTGATGGGCGACCGGGCGCTCGACGAGTCGCCGGCGTCGGCCGCCGACATCGCGGCAATGGCCGATCTCGTCGACGAGGCGATGACCAATGGCGCGCTCGGATTCTCGACCTCCCGCACCCTGCTGCACACCGTTCCCGACGGTCGGCCCGTTCCGGGCACCTGGGCGTCGACCGACGAGTTGTACGCCTTCGCCGACGTGCTCGGTCGTCACGGCCGTGGGGTCTTCGAGTCGGCGTCCCGTCTCGGTGAACGCGACGGTGACGATCTGGCCAAGACTCGGGCGGAGGTGGCATGGATGGGTGAGGTGTCGCGTCGTTCGGGTCGCCCGGTGACGTTCGGTCTGGCCCAGTCCAATCGCCGCGCCGATCTGTATCGCCGAGTCGTCGAGTTCGCCAAGGAGGAGAACGCCGCAGGCGGACTGCTCCGCCCGCAGACCACGGCGCGCGGTGTCGGCGTCCTGTTCGGGTTGGAAAGCCGTTCGCCGTTCGATCGGTGTGCGTCGTGGCGCGAACTTCGCTCGATGATCAATGGTCGCAAGATGGTGGCCCTACGTGACCCGTCGATGCGTCAGCGCCTGATCGACGAGGCCGACGACTACCGCCCGGGGATCGACCTGCACGAGTTGTTCGTGCTGCCGCCGAACGGTCCGGCGCGCTACGACTGCCGTCCCGAGGATTCGCTCGCCGCCATCGCCGATGTCCGAGGCATCTCGCCGGCCGCGGCGTACATCGAATTACTGCTCGAGACCGACGGGCATCTCGTTTCGAGCTTTCCGTTTCTCAACCAGCGCCTCGATGCCGTGGAGGAGATGCTCGACGATCCGCTGATCACCCTCGGCCTCGCCGATGCCGGTGCCCACGTGGGTCAGATCATGGACGCCTCACAGCCGACGTTCTTCCTGACCTATTGGGTGCGCGAAATGCAGCGTTGGTCGCTGGAGGAGGGCATCCGCCGGTTGACTTCGGACACGGCGGGCCTGTTCGGCCTCGAGGACCGGGGCATCATTCGCCCGGGGATGCGCGCCGACATCAACGTCATCGACTTCGAGGGCCTGTCGTTGCCGCAGCCCGAGTACGTGCACGACTTCCCCAACGGCGCCGGTCGTTATGTGCAGGGTTCGAGCGGCTACGACTACACCATCGTCAACGGTGAGGTGTTCATGGACCATGGGGAACACACCGGGGCCTTCGCCGGCCGCATGCTGTAACCCGTTTGGCCCCGCCCCTGGGCCAATCCGGCCCGCCGGCCTCTCGTCTGCTCGGGTGTTCTCGGCGCGAATTTTCTCGTCCGTCGGACTCAGCGCGCCTCGTTGTGCAATCCGTGAATCAATCTGACGTGGGCGCGACGGAATCGGCGGACTGGCTACGTTGACCAGGCCGGGCGCAACGCGTGGAATGTCTACGTCGACATCCTTTGCCGTAACCGGGCCGACGATCGTCATCTTCGAGTCGTGTGGTCAGTCCCGAATTCCGTCAACGGCCCTCGCTGCATTTGTCAGCGGGCTCCGAGGATCTCGCTGGTTAGCCTGGTCGGGTGATTCCCACCCGCTTCGCCCCGATCCTCGACGAGCTTGCCCCGTTGGCCGAGCGGTTCGGCGCGGTTGGGTTCCGGTTGTACCTGGTTGGTGGGACGGTGCGCGACCTGTTGATGGGCAAGTCCGACGTGTCGGACTTCGACGCCACCACCGACGCCCGCCCGCCGGAGATCAAGAAGCTCCTCAAAGGATGGGCCGACGCCATCTGGACGCAGGGGGAGCGCTTCGGCACGATCGGGGCGAGGAAGGGCGAGCGGATCTACGAGATCACCACCCATCGCGCCGAGGCCTACCACGAGGATTCACGCAAGCCCGACGTCAGCTTCGCCGATGCGATCGACGCCGATCTCTCGCGTCGTGACTTCACCGTCAACTCCATGGCGTTGGAGTTGACCAGCGAGAACCCGACATTGGTCGACCCGTTCGGCGGTGCCGCCGATCTGATGGCCCGCATCCTGCGGACGCCGCTCGCCCCCGAGATCAGCTTCTCCGACGATCCGCTGCGGATGCTGCGCGCCGCCCGGTTCATCGCCGCCCACGGGTTCGAGCCGACACCCGAGTTGATCGCGGCCGTACGCGAGATGCACTCGCGCCTCGAGATCGTTTCCGCCGAACGCGTCCGCGACGAGCTCGACAAAATGATGGTGCTCGACCGTCCGTCGGCCGGTTTGTGGTTCTGCGTCGACACCGGCCTGGCCGACGACTTCCTCCCCGAGCTGCCCCAGATGAAGCTCGAACAGGACCCGATCCACCGCCACAAGGACGTCTTGGCCCACACCATCGCCGTGGTCGAGAACGTGCGGCCCGACGCCAAGCCCGATTTCGATTTCCGCCTCACCCGGCTGGCGGCGCTGTTCCATGACGTCGGCAAACCCAAGACCCGCGGCTATCGCAAGGGCAAGGGCGTCACCTTCCACCACCACGACGTCGTCGGCGCCCGGATGACCCGTGAACGCATGCAGGCGCTGCGCTATTCGAACGACGATGTTGCCGCGGTCACCGAATTGGTCGACCTGCATCTGCGATTCCACACCTACAAGATGGGGTGGACCGACTCCGCAGTCCGGCGTTACGTGCGCGACGCCGGCGACCACCTAGCAGAGTTGAACGTGCTCACGAGGTGCGACTGCACCACTCGTAACGAACGCAAGGCCGCCGAGTTGGCGGCGCGGATGGACGAACTGGAGCGGCGCATCGTCGAGCTCGCCGCCGAGGGGGAACTCAAGGCGATGCGTCCGGAGCTCGACGGACGCGCGGTGATGGAACATCTCGGGCTGGCCCCTGGGCCGATGGTCGGCAAGGCGATGGGATTCCTGCTGGAGTTGCGGCTCGAGGAAGGTGTGCTCGGCGACGACGAGGTGCTCCGTCGCCTCGACGCCTGGTGGGCGTCGAACCGGCCCGAGTGACCGTGACTCGGTCGGGATACCGCTCCGGAGCGCGACGGGCGTCGCTCAGACGCCGGATTTGCGGGCGCGCATCAGCAGAATCGCCGGCACCATGGCATTGAGCTGGCCGACCGGGTACAACTCCTGGACCACGTCGACGCGGAAGTTGGCCCGTTGGAACGACATGAACAGGTCGCTCAACGTGCGGCTCGGGGCCTGGCCGTACGGTCGACGGAACGTCACCTCCGCCCCGTCGAGCATCGTGGCGATCGGATGGGTGAGCGTGACGACGAATGCCGATTCGGGCTTGAGCACGCGGTGGACCTGACGTAGCACGCGCGCCAGATCGTCGATGCCGTCGAGGCTGCCGACGGCGATGACCAGATCGACCGAGGCACTCGTGGCGAATCCGAGATCGGCGAGGTCCCCCTGGTGGAACTCGATGCGCACGCCCTCGGTCTCGGCCGCTCGCCGTCCGGCGGCGACCTTGTCGATCGAGGGCTCGACGGCGATCGCCCGTGCCCCCATGCGGGCCAAAGCCAGCGCGTTGACGTCGGGCGACAGTCCCAACTCGATGACGCGCTTGCCGGTGACATCGCCACAGAGCCGCAATTCACCGTCGTGAGGAACCCGGGGACCGTAGGAAACGTGCACTGCCACGGTCCCCAGTCTCGTCGGTGTCGAACGACGAATGCGGGATCTACACCCGTCGCCCCCGCCGAGGCACGTTCGATACCTACGGCAGGCCCGAGCGTCCGCCGTTCGCGTTGTCCGGACGGTGGGATAGCGTGGCCGGTCGATGACGTTCGATGCCGGATCACTGCGCGGAGCCATGGGCTCAGGCGGGGGCGTGGTGGACCATCGCTTTGCCCGGCGTGCAATGATCAACGAATTCCGGCGGGGTCGGCTGCGCCAGGACCAGGTCTGCGACGCCCACCCCGAATTGGTGCGGGCGGCGGTGAATTTCGGCGACGTCACCGGGGTGACCTGCCCGATCTGCGAGGACGACAAGCTGGTGCTGGTCACCTATGTCTTCGGCTCGCGCCTGCCATCACACGGCCGCGTCATCTCGACGAAGGCGGAGTTGACCAAGCTGAACCAGCGAGCAGATGACCTGTCGGCGTACATCGTGGAGTGCTGTCGCAGCTGTCGCTGGCATCACCTCCTGCGGATGGTCCCCATCGGCGGTCGCAAACCTCGGGCCCGGCGCGCCGCCGAGGGCTGACGCTCGCTGCGACCCGGCGCGCTCGTTTGGGACCAAACGAGCACATTGAACTCGATCGACGGATAGGCGTAGTGTTCCGTTCAGTCGGTACTCCGTATACGGAACACCGAATGGGGACAAACACCTTGGGGGTCATATGACAGATACCGCTACGGCGAGCCAACTTCGGCGACGCCTCTCACTCCTCGACGTGATCGCCCAATCGGTGACTGTCATCGCGCCCGGCATGTCCGGAGCATTCCTGACCTACCTGGCCGCAACCAAGGCCGGAGGAGCGACGCCGCTGGCCTACGTGCTGGCCATGTTCGGAGCGCTCGCCGTCGGCTCGGTGGTGTCGGAGTTCGGTAAGACGATGCCCTCGGCCGGTTCGCTGTACACCTACACCTCGGCCGGCCTGTCCAAAACCGCTGGGTTCGTGCTCGGCTGGATGTATTCCATCGCCTTCATCATCCTCGCCGGCGCGGTGCTGGCCGGCTTCGGCTTCTTCATGTCGCTGCTCATCCAGAGCCTGCGAGGTGGTGACTCGTCCTATCCGAATTGGTGGATCTTCTTCATCATCGGTCTGGTCTTCGTTGCCGCGATGAGCCTCTTCGACATCAGGATCTCCACGCGGGCGCAGCTCGTTCTCACCGCATTCAGCGTGCTGATCATGGTGATTGTCGCCCTCTGGGTCATCGGCAGGGGGACACCCGCAGCGTCGTTGTTGACCACCGACGATGCTGGGAATGCCATCGCCACCGCCCAACCGGGAAAGTCGATCGACTTCGGCGCCTTCTGGCCCGGCGCAGCCGGGGTGCCCTGGAGCGGGATCCTCTTGGGTTTCGCTTTTGGCATGCTTTCCTTCACGGGGTTTGAGGCCGGCGCAGTTTTGGCCGAGGAGACGGAGAACCCGAAGCGCAACATTCCCAAGGCCGTCATGGGGTCGGTACTGGTCGGCGGTGCGTTCTACATCCTGATCACATATGCGACCTCCATCGGATTCGGCGTGCGAGAGTCCGCGGCCGACTGGCCGAAGAGCTTTGCCGGGTTGGCGGTTCCGGCTGCGTTCATCAAGACCGGACTCTTCCAGTGGGTGATTCTCGCCGCTGCGATCTCGTCGCTGTTCTGTGGACTCGGCGTGCACAACGCGGCGAGCCGCTTCTTGTTCGCCATGGGTCGGGAGCGAGTGTTGCCCTCAGCATTGGGCAAGACCCACAGCAAGTGGAAGACGCCGTGGAATGCGATCTTCATCAGCCTCGTGCTGTACGCAGTGCTGATCTGGGGCCTGCTTTTGATCACCTCATCGTCGACCGAACTCGGTTGGGTCGAGGTGCAGGGCTCGGCTGGTGCACCAACGGCGTTCCGTGGCGGATTGTTCACGTTCTCATATCTGGCCACGCTGGCGACGCCGGCGGTCATGTTGTCGTACTTCCTGGTCGGCCTGGCCGGCGTGCGCAAGGGTCAGGCCGACGCGAATCGGCGTCTCACCACAGCGGGCGTTCTCGCAGCGATTACCGGGGCCATCGCGGTGTTCGGCAGCCTCTACTACTCGTTCAAGTATCTGCCGCCTACCGGGGGAGCTCGCATGCTGCTGCAGGCGATTCCGTGGGTGAACTTGGTCCTGCTCGTTGCCGGCACCGGGACTGCGATGTTCCTCAAGTCCTCGAGGAAGGATGCCTGGGCGAACATGGGCGCGGTCTTCGACGAGGGCTGACGCTCGGTTCCGTTTCGATGGTTCGTGAGCGGGATCAGACACATGATCGATGTCTGATGATCGTCGTGAACGGCGTGAAACTCTGGCACACCCCTCGGGCACGATGGATCCATGACCCGGGACACCACGAGTTACACAGGTGTTATTCGGGCATCCGAGCAGGTGGCCGATACACTCGCCCGGTCATATCCACCCTGCCCCACCCAGGGGCCCCGGTTGAAGGCCGGGTCCGAAGGGAGTGTTTGCTCGTATGCGAGCCTATGAACTCATGGTCATCATCAGTGGTGACCTCGACGATCCGATTGCCCAGGAGTGGGTGAAGACCCTCACCAAGCAGATCGCCGCCGCCGGCGGCAAGGTGCATGGCAATCCCGATTGGTGGGGCCGTCGTCGCTACGCCTATCCGATCAACAAGAAGGACGAGGGCTACTATGTGGTCTTCAACCTCTTCGCCCCTGGTGGGGCCCTTGATGAATTCGAGCGTTCGCTCCGTATCGCTGACGACATCGTCCGCCACAAGCTCCTGCGTCTGCCCGATGCCGAGGCCGCTCGTCGCGGCATGGCCGACGCTGCGGCCTAGGCCGCATCGATCCGTACCCACCCAAGGAGGTACATCCCATGGCTGACAACTCCGTCACGCTGGTTGGCAATCTCACCCGCGATCCCGAGCTTCGTTTCACCACCGGTGGACGAGCCGTGGCTTCGTTCGGTCTGGCCGTTTCCCGTCGCTACCAAGTGAACGGCGAATGGCAGGAACAGACCTCGTTCTTCAATGTCGTGGCCTGGGGCCAGCTCGGCGAGAACGCCGCGCAGTCCTTGGGCAAAGGCTCCCGGGTGATCGTCAACGGTCGCCTCGAGCAGCGCCAGTACGAGAACAAAGATGGCGAACAGCGCAACGTGGTCGAAGTCGTCGCTGACGAAGTCGGCCCCAGCCTTCGGTGGGCGACCGCCCAGGTCGAACGCACCGCCCGCACCACCGAAGGTGGCGGCAGCGGCGGCGGGTACGACCGCCCGGCCTCCGGTAGCGGTGGTGGTGGCGCCAATCGTGGTGCCGGTGCCTCCAGCGGCGGCGGCGGTGGTGGTGGCGACTACGCCTACGGCGACGAGGAGCCGTTCTGACCCTTCCGGGCCCCCTCGGCCCGACGTTTCGTTGAGTAACCAGACAGTCGATTTCACAGGAGTACATACCAATGCCCGGCAAGAAGCCGCCCGTTCGGGGGCGTACCGCCAAGGACGACAAGAAGCGTCCGATCAAGAAGAAGACCTCGATCCTTGTCCAGGAGAAGGTCGAATACGTCGATTACAAGGACGTGAACCTGCTCCAGCGGTTCCTGTCCGACCGGTCTAAGATCCGCTCGCGTCGGGTCAGCGGCAACAGCACCCAGCAGCAACGGGAGATCGCCACGGCGATCAAGAATGCCCGCGAGATGGCGATCATGCCGTACACGAAGCGAGTGTCCACGCAACGGGCCGCCCGCCCGTCGCCGGCGGCCCAGGCCGTCGCCGCCGCCGAAGCCGAGTTGGGTGTCGATGAAGAAGTCATCGTGCCGCCCGATGCCGATGGTGAGGAGTGAACATGCGCGTGATCCTGCGCTCCGACATCGCCGGACTCGGCAAACGCGGTGACATCTGCGAAGTGAAGGACGGGTACGCCCGGAACTTCCTCTTCCCCGGCTCGTTGGCCATCAAGGCGTCCGACGGCGCAACCCGTCAGGCCGCCGCAATGCGTCGGGCACGCGATCTGCGCGACGCGCAGGACCGCGGCGCCGCTCAGACGGTCGCCACGACCCTCGTCACCAAGGTCATCGCCATCGGTGCCCGCACCGGCAGCGAGAACCGCCTGTACGGCTCGGTGACGACTGCCGACATCGCCGATGCGATCGCCGCGCAGACCGGCATCGTCATCGACAAGCGGAAGATCAACGCCGACGTCATCAAGACGACGGGAACACATTCCGCCACAATTCGGCTGCACGCTGACGTCGTGTTCCCGGTCACCGTCGAGGTTGCGAGTAACGGACGTTGAGTTGTGCGGGCGTCACTCACCCAGGGTGGCGTCCGTACACCGTTCGTGCGTTCGGATGGTTCTATCCACAGAATCAGCCCGGTTTCCACAGTATTCTCCACAGCTTCGAAGGTCTGGTTACCCACAGGCACTTTGAGGCAAGGTAGTCGGCATGGCTGAGGCGGCATCCGAAGTTCGGCGAATTCGACCCCAACAGCGGGTTCCACCACACAACATCAATGCCGAGGAGTCCTTGCTCGGCGCCTTCCTGTTGTCTCGCGATGCCTTCGAGACGGCAATGGAGATGAACCTCGCCCCGGCCGAGTTCTACAAGCCCGGACATCAGCACATCTTCGAGGCGATGCGCGCCCTGGCGATCGGTGGCCAGCCGATCGACGCGGTCACCGTTGCCGACGAACTCCGCCGTTCCGGCCTACTCGACGAGATCGGTGGTCAGTCGGGCCTGCTCGAACTGCAGGCCGCCACCCCGGCCATCTCCAATGCGGGCCGCTATGCCCGCATCGTGCAGGACACCGCCATGCTCCGGCGTCTCATCGGCGTCGCTTCCGACATCGCCGAGTTGGCCTACGCCGAGCCCGACGACGTGTCCAAGGCGCTCGATCAAGCCGAGACCAAAGTCTTCGAGGTCGCTGAACAGCGGGTCACCGACTCCACGGCCCAACTGAATGTCGTCCTGCGCGACGTGATGGACGATCTGGAAGACATCTACACCAGAGGCGACACGGTCACCGGGGTGGCCACGGGATTCACCGATCTCGACGAGTTGCTCACCGGGCTGCACCCGTCGCAGTTGATCGTCGTCGGCGCCCGCCCGAGTATGGGCAAGACCGCCTTGGCGCTGAGCATCGCCGCCAACGTCGCCAAGAACCAGGCCGAGGTGGGAACCAACTTCCCCGTCCTGTTCTTCTCGTTGGAGATGGGCCACAAGGAACTCGCCCAACGAATCCTGGCGTCCGAAGCCCGCGTCGACTCGCAGAAACTGCGCACCGGCCGCCTCGACCAGTCCGACTGGACGAAGATCGGCAACGCTCTCGGCCGCCTGGAAGTCCCCTTGTTCATCGACGAGAACCCCAACGTCACGGTGATGGAGATCCGAGCGAAGGCCCGGCGGTTGAAGGCCCGTTATGGCGGCCTGGCGCTGATCCTGGTCGACTACCTGCAACTGATGTCGGGGACCGGGGCCGAGAATCGCCAGTTGGAGATCTCCGAGATCAGCCGAAACCTCAAGATCCTGGCCCGCGAACTGCAGGTACCGGTGATGGCTCTGTCGCAGTTGTCCCGAAACCTTGAATCACGCGCCGACAAGCGCCCGATGCTTGCCGATCTGCGTGAGTCGGGGGCCATCGAGCAGGACGCCGACGTCGTCATGTTCGTCTACCGCGACGAGGTGTACAACCCCGACTCACCCGACCGTGGCTCGGCCGAGATCGTCGTCGCCAAGCATCGAAGCGGCCCGATCGGTACGCGCCGCCTCGTATTCCTCGGCGCCTATACCCGCTTCGAAAACGCGGCTCGCGGCCTATAGCTCGTCAGGCCGGCACTCCGGTCGAGGTCGGCTCCCACACCTTGGCCGAGAAGTCCTTCTCCAGCGCCGGGTTGGCGTCGACGAGCAACTCCTGGGCGTGGGCGATCTCGGCCGGGGCGAAGTCGCGTACAGAATGGCAGAACTCGACCATGTTGCCGCTCGGATCGCGGATGTAGATCGAGACGCAGAACTCGTGGTCCACCTCGAGGACGTGGAATCCGCAGTCCTGCCACCGCTGCCGATGCCCATCGAGATCGGCCCGGGTCGGAGCGTCGAAGGCGATGTGGTTCACCCACCACGGCAACCCGGCCGCCTGATTGATGTCGACGGGAAACTCGGTGCCGATCTGGGTGTCGTGGATCTCCCAGAACGCAATCATCCCGGCATCGTGGGTCTGCCCGGTCGAGTAGAAGAAGTGCTTCGACCATCCGCCGTGGTCCCCCGGCGTCGGTGCCGTGACGACCTTGACCAGTTCGAACCCCATCACCCGGGTATAGAAATCGTGGGTGGCCGAAGTGTCGCGAGTGGCAAGTGCTACGTGGTGGAAGCCCATGACCCTCCAGTGTTCCACGTGCTGAACGGGTCGTACACCCCGAAGCGCTCTACGATCCATCAGCGTGCTCTTCGGTGACAACCTGCTCGTGCTGCTGCTCCTGTCGTTGGGCGGCGCGTTGTTCGTCGGAAACCTTCTCGCCGTCGTCCGCCCGCGACCGACCGAACGCGAGGGCGAACTCGCCCAGGCGCCGGTCAGACGCAGCCTCGGGATGGCGGCCATCGGGCTGGTCATCTGCATCTGGGCGTTGGCCAGCCTGTTGAAGAAGGGCTGATCGAACGTGACTACAGAGCCGACCACCAACCCCGGCCCCGCCGACGCTGCCGATCGACTCGAGCGGCAGATCGATTTTCTGCTCGAGGCCGACCGACTCAAACAGGTCCTGCGGATGACGCGAGTCACCGATGGCAGCCGCCGGGAGAACACGGCCGAGCACTCGTGGCACCTCGCGCTGTTTGCCGTGGTCCTCGCCGAGCATGCCGACGAGCCGATCGATGTGGCCAAGGTCATTCGGATGGCGCTGCTGCACGATCTGGTGGAGATCGATGCGGGCGACACCTTTGCGTACGACGAGGCGGGGTACGAGACCAAGGCAGAGCGCGAGCTGGCCGCGGCCGATCGCCTCTTCGGCCTGCTTCCTCCGGTGCAGGACTTGGCGTTACGTGAGATCTGGGATGAATTCGAGGCGGGTCTGTCGGCCGAGTCCCGGTTCGCCCACGCCCTCGACCGGTTGCAACCGGTGCTGCTGAACCACCATCGAGGAGGCGGGCCGTGGATGGAGCACGGGATCTCGAAGGAGCGGGTGTTGGCGCGCAACCGGCCGATCAGCGCCGGCTCTGAGGCCCTGTGGTCGTTGGCACAACGCCGTATCGACGACCTTGATCGGCGCGATCTGTTCGCCGTCGATGTCGTCACCGTCGATGTCGTGACCGTCGATGTCGCCGGCGAGCACGGCGACGGCGGTGATGGCCGATGAACATCGTGCGTCGGATCTTGTCGATATCGCTTGTCGTCATTGGTACGGCCATCGTCGCTCTCGGCTTCGCCCTGTCGTGGGTGCAGCGCCATGTGCTCGACACCGAAGCGATCACCCGCACGACGACGACGGTGCTGTCCGACCCGAGCGTGCAGCGGCTGCTCGAGCGTGAGATCACCACACGAGTGATGACATATGTGGTCGACGAGCAGTACCGCTCGGTCGTCGCCTTTGGAACGGCCCGCGTGCTGACGGACGCGGACGAGAAGCGCGCGGCGCTGACCACGCTGTCCGAACGCGTGTTCCCGGATCTGCGGATCGGCCAGCAGACCCGGCCCATCCTGGACAGCGATCTGGCCCGCACCAGCG
>JANMJD010000060.1:0-11808 GCA_031371195.1 Actinomycetes bacterium
GTTCAGATCTTCGTAGAGGTGGGCGTGGCTGGCCCGGGTCCAGCAGATCATCTTCATCTCGGCGTCGCCCTTGTCGTCGGGGTCGATGTACACGCAGCCGATCACATCGTCGGTCGCCGGGTCCAGCACCGAGTACACGTAGGCGATGCGCTCGTTGAACTCGCGGCGGTGCATCACCAGGTCGGCGAGATTGTCGTCCAACGACATCTCATACGGCCAGCCCGTCGCATCGATGTCACCCTCACGGAAGCCCGGCAGCGTGTGGATGTGTTCGATGCTGCCCATCCACGCCGCATGGTCCCGCTGGTTGTGCTCCGGCCCGAGCGGCTCGAGCCGAAAGACCTGACCACGCGGCGGACTCGGCGGATCGGTCACCGGAGCACCCATTCGCGCAAGCTACACCACCAATCTCGACCTCAGCCCGGAGACACCACCGGAATGCCGAACCCATGCGCCGCATGTGCCAGGCGAAGGTCGTATGTGAGCAACGCGTCGAGGGAATCCCCCAGCTCAAGCGCAGTGGCCAGATGCAACGCATGAAGTGAACGTAGGGTCGGTGGTTCCAGTTCACCGGCCCTGGTGAACGTCGCCGTCGTCGGAGTGATCAGGTCGACGCCGCTGAGCAGTTCCCGCGCCTTACCGATCAAATCGGGAGCGCTTCGGCGCACGGCCCGAGCAACCTCGGTCCTGAGCAGGTCGCTCGACCATAGTCGCGGCCGATGCTCACCCAGCCAGTCGACCAACGCCGGGGTCTCGGCTTCCATGGCCAGCAGCTTGACGATCGCCGCAGTATCGACGTAGCAGTTCACCGCTCGTCGGATCGCAAGTCGGCAAGCGTTTCGCTCAACGACACCGATCCGGATGGCAATCTCACCGGATCCATGACATCGAGGATGCTGCGGCTTGCCAGCCGAACGCGCCCTTCGTCGATGAGCTCGTGGATCTTCGAGGTGGGCCGAAGCGGAACGATTCGGGCGACCGGGCGGCCCCGATCGGTGATCTCGACCGTTTCACCGGCGACCACGCGTGCAACAACGGCCGAGGCGTTCTGTTGCAAGGCCCGAAGACCGACCGCGCTCATGTGCGTCATTGTAGCACGTTGGGTCGGCGACCTCAGCGGGCGACGGCGTCCTCGACGAACCGCTCGACGGCGGTGAGATCGTTGGGCAGCAGGTAGGTCCGCTCGGGCCGCACGAGCAGGTCCGCAAGATGCGCCGGCAACGGCGGACGAACCCCGGTGGCCCGCTCGACGGCGTCGGGAAACTTGGCCGGGTGGGCAGTGGCCAACGCAACCGTCGGGACGCCGGGGGTCGCGTGGGCTCGGGCCGCGGCGACGCCGACCGCAGTGTGGGGCTCGATGAGCATGCCGGTCTCGGCGTGGAGTGAGGCGACCGTCGTCAGTACAGCCGCATCGTCGTAACGCCCGGCCCGAAAGACCGGGGCGATCCACTGTTCGTACTGGTCGGCCTCGACATCGAGCCGGCCCGTCGCCCGGAAGTGGGACAGCTGCTCGGTGACCATGCCACCGTCGCGATCGTTCATCTCGAACAGCAGCCGTTCGAAATTCGATGAGACCTGGATGTCCATCGACGGGCTGAGTGTCGGCACCACGTCGTGGGCGACCATCGACCGGGTCTCGAAGAACCTGGTCAGGATGTCGTTCGTGTTCGACCCGACGATCAGCCGGTCGATCGGCGCGCCCATCGTGCGGGCGATCCAACCGGCGAGCACGTTGCCGAAGTTGCCGGTCGGCACGCTGAAGTTCAGCGGTCCCTGAAGTGCGTCGCAGGCGGTCACGTAGTAGACGACCTGGGCCATCACTCGGGCCCAGTTGATCGAATTGACCGCCGACAACCGCATCCTGTCGCGGAACGGGGCATCGTTGAACATCGCCTTGACCAGGTCCTGGCAGTCGTCGAATGTGCCCTCGACGGCGACGGCGCGCACGTTGGGCGAGTCGACCGTGGTCATCTGGCGGCGCTGCACCTCGCTCACCCGACCGTGCGGATAGAGAATGACGATGTCGACGTTGGAACAGTCCTGCACCCCATCGATCGCCGCCGAACCGGTGTCGCCGCTGGTCGCACCGACGATCGTCACCCGCTCGTTTCGCTGCGCCAACACGTAGTCGAACATCCGCCCGACGAGCTGCAGGGCGACGTCCTTGAACGCCAGGGTCGGGCCGTGGAACAGCTCCTCGACCCACAGATCCTCGTCGATCTGCGCCAATGGGACCACTGCCGGATGGGCGAACGTGGCGTATGCGTCGCGGCACATCGTCAGAAAAACGTCACCCGGGATCTCGTCGCCGACAAACGGCGCCATCACCTGAGCAGCCCGCTCCGCGTAGGTCGCGCCGGCGACCTTCACGGGCAGCGTCGGCCAGGCGGACGGCATGTACAGCCCGCCGTCGGTGGCCAACCCGGCGAGAAGTACGTCACAAAAACCCAGCTCAGGGGCCCGACCGCGAGTGGAGATATAGCGCATTTCAGAATCCTCAGCTTCCGATGACCCGCAGCAGGCTGCCGACCTGCTTGACCACGTCGAGGGCGGCGAGCTCGCGGACCGTCGCTTGGATGTTGGCTTCCTGAGCCTCGTGGGTGATGAACACCAACCGGGCGTCATCGCCGATGCCCTCCTGCTCGGCCGCACGAATCGAGACCTCGTGACGGGCGAATACCCCCGTCACCGCATGGAGAACCCCCGGCCGATCGGCGACGTCGAGGCTCAGCAGATACTCGGCCGACGTCTGATCGATCGCCTTCGTACGGGCCTTGGCGAGCGTGCCCAACGAGCCGTGCGTACCGTTGCGCAGGTTGATCGCCGCATCGATCACGTCTCCGAGCACGGCGCTGGCGGTCGGCATGCCCCCCGCGCCTCGGCCGTAGAACATCAGATTTCCGACGGCCTCACCCTCGACGAACACTGCGTTGTAGCTGCCCGACACCGCCGCCAGCGGATGGGCCACCGGAACCATCGCCGGGTGGACCCGCACGGCAATGTCACCGCTGTCGGACTCGCGCTCGCAGATCGCCAGCAGTTTGACGACGTAGCCGAGTCGGCGGGCCACGGCGATATCGGCTTGGGTGATCCGGCTGATGCCCTCGTGATACACATCACCGGCGACGACCTTCGAACCGAAGGCGATGGTGGCGATGATCGCCGCCTTGGCCCCGGCGTCGAACCCCTCGACATCGGCCGTCGGGTCGCGCTCGGCATAGCCGAGCAGCTGGGCGTCGGACAGGGCGTCACCGTAGTCGGCGCCCTCCTCGGTCATCTTCGACAGGATGTAGTTGGTCGTGCCGTTGACGATGCCGAGCACCCGGCGGATCGGCTCGCCGCGCAACGACTCGCGCAACGCCCGGATCAAGGGGATACCGCCGGCCACGGCGGCCTCGAACAGCAGGTCGACACCGGCCTCGTCGGCGGCGGTGTACAGCTCGGCGCCGACGTTGGCGAGCAGTTCCTTGTTGGCCGTGACCACTGGTTTCCCGTGGAGCAGAGCCGTGCGGATCAGCTCGCGGGCCGGCTCGATGCCGCCGATCACCTCGACCACCAGATCGATCTCGGGGTCCTCGGCCAGGGCGTGGGCGTCGCGGGTGAGGACGCCGTCGGGGAGATCGAGATCCTGATAACGGGCCATGTTGCGCACGGCCACGCGGGTGACTTCGAGGCGAATTCCGGTGCGATCGGCGATGGTGTCGGCCTGCTGGGCGATGAGCTGCACCAGGGCGCCGCCGACATTGCCGCAGCCGAGCACACCGAGACGGAGAGTTTTGTCAGAGGTCACAGCCCGGCAACGCTACCGATCTTCGTTGTCGCCTGCCGCGCGAATAGCGCGGTTCGTCTACTCATCCGGCCGGATGATCCGGGCCGACGTGCGTGCGCTCCCGACTCAGACGCCGGGCTCCGGTCCGGCATTTCCATCGCCGACGGTGGCCGGCGTCGCCGCCGCACCCGGCACGGTGTGGAAGTGGATCTCACGGGCCAGCTCCCGGATCTCCTTGACGATCTGGTCGGCCTCGATGTTGGTCTCGTAGTCATGACGGGCGAGATCGCTGCTGATCTGATCCTCCCGCTTGGCGGCGATCAGCAGGATTGCGCCCTGCATCGCCGCCAGGCAGGACAGGATCAGATTGAGCAGGATGAACGGATACTTGTCGAACCCGACGTTGCGGTTGCCGAGCATCCAGCCGGTGAGGAAGATGAGAGCGCTGAAGACGAATCCCCATGAACCCATCCCGTTGCGCAGTTTGTCGGCCGACCGCTCACCGAGTGTGAGCCGATCCCCCGTGCGAACCGCCGGATGGTGGTGCCAACTGGCCGACGGGATATGGAAATTGGCGTGGCGTCGCATCGACGATGTCTCCTCACAAGCCGACGAGATAGATCGCGGTTTGCCCCGGGAGACTAGTCAGAGCGGCAAGAGCCGGCGGTGAAGGTGACGATCGACGACAAGACCCCACCGGAGCACCGTCACATTGCCCAAGCCAGTCAACGGCGCAGCCCATCGTCGGCAGTCGACCAGATCGCCCACGCAACGAGAGCCGGCTGGAAAATCAGCCGCACTGCTCGGCGGACGTCGGTGTCGAGTCCGAAGGCGTTCGTGTGGTTGACGTACTGCGAAATGTTTCCCGGGAACACCGCGACGAAGAACCCGCCGACGAGCCAACCCATCCGCTTCGAACGCACCGCGGCCAAGGCGGTACCCAGACCGATCTCGACGACGCCGGACAGCAATACAACGGTGTTCACGTCACCAGGAACCCATCCGGGAACCTGGGCCCGGAACGAGGTTCGAGCAAACGAAAGGTGGCTGATCCCTGCGGTGACCAGAAGCGCAGCCAATGCGTAGCGCGCAATGGATCGAGGACCACGACTCGTCGGCGTCACGAGTCTCCCGTACCCGCTCCGCGTTGAGGTCAACCCATCGACCATCACCGCTGAAAGTCAGCGGGGAGGTTCGGTCGATGAGGACAGGGGCGAGAGCCATCCGGCGTCTTCGGCGAGTCTGATCGCCTCGATGCGGCTGCGGGCGTTCAGTTTGGTGATCGCGTTCGAGAGGTAGTTCCTCACGGTGACCGGTGACAGGTGCAGCGCTGCGCCGAGGTCCTCGGTGGACTGCCCGGAGCGAGCCGCGGCGAGCACCTCGGTCTCACGCGCGGTGAGCGGGCTGGCACCGGTGTCGAGTGCGGCGGCGACAAGTTCGGGGTCGAGTACCCGTTCACCTGCGGCGACGCGGCGCACGGCATGGGCCAGGCTCGTGGCCGGAGCGGCCTTGAGGAGAAATCCGCGCACGTGGGATTCGAGGGCGCGCAGGAGGTAGCCGGGTTGGCTGAGTCCGGTGAGCACGAGTGTTTGGCAGCTCGGCACCCGTTCCCGCAGTTGAGCTGCGACGGTGAGCCCGTCGAGTCCGGGCATGTCGATGTCGAGGACGGCAACGTCGGGACGTAGCGCCTCGACTGTGGCCACCACATTGTCGCCGCGGTCGAGTTCGGCCACGACCTCGATATCGGGTTCGAGGGAAAGCAAGGCGACGAGTGCGCCGCGGACCATGTGTTGGTCTTCGGCAACGAGCACGCGGATCATCTCGACACTCGCTGCGCCGCCGGTGGTCGCGTCGCGGCCGCCGCGTTCGGGACGTTGATGGCCAGGCGGAACCAACCGTTGGAGGTCACACCGGAGTCGATCGTCGCTCCGACGGCGTCGGCGCGTTCGGCCAGGCCGTTGAGTCCGCTACCGCCCTGTTCGCCGTCGACCTCGGCGCGGTCGTTGTTCATCACGAAGTCGGTGGACGCTTGGTCACCGTCGAGGGCGATAGCGCATCGGGTTGCCCGGCTGTGGCGCAGCACGTTCGCCGTCCCCTCGCGCACGGCCCAGGCGAGGAGGTCGTCGACCGGTGCGTCCATACCACGATCGTGGACTGCTGCGGTCGTGTCGATCCCGGCGAGTCGGAGCAGACGCAGTGCGCCGTCGAGTTCGACCGCGAACGTCACCGGCCGGTATCCGGCGGTGATCGCACCAAGATCAGCGCGGGTCCGCTCGGCGATCTCGGCGAGTTCGCGAACCTGTAGCGCGGCGGCGGTCGCGTCGGTCGGATAGAGCCGCCGTGCAACCTCGGCCTTCAGAGCGATGGCGGTGAGGCTCTGGCCGAGCGTGTCGTGCAGATCACGGGAGAGACGGAGCCGTTCGGTGCCGATGGAGATGGCCTCGGTCTCGGCCCGAGTCTGGCGGAACTGATTGAGGACGCCGGCAACTCTCGCAGTCGCGTAGAGACCGAGCATGCCGAGCGATAACACGGTGACCGAGTACCACGGATACCAAACCTGGACGGCGAGCACCTCGCCGGCGAGGTCCCCCCGCCGAAAGGCGTCCCCGACGGAGTAGAGAATCGGTACCGTTATCCACACCATCAATCCGCGCCGCGGCAGCAACAATGCCGCCGAGGCACCGACGAAGAAGACAGCGTTGGCGATCTGCATCCGGTACAGCAGCGGAAGCCCGCAGAGCAGCAATACCATCGCCGCGAGCGTGATCGGCCAGTGCCGGGGTCGGCGGTCGTCGACGGCGGCGAACGCATGACGAAGGTGGAGCAGCCCGACGACGACCACTACAGCTGTGCCCGCGACCGGGTGTGGACTGCCGAATCCGAACCCCGTACCCGCCTCGAGGACGGCGATCGTCCAGGTCACCACGTGGATGACGACGAGCACCGCCGGCGCGTGTGACCGGTCGGCCGTGCCTGGCGGATCAGGTCGCATGGGCGTGGTTGCGCGTCGTAGGTGCCCAGAGCTCGACCACGGTTGAGCCATGGTCGGATCGGACCCGCAAGGCGACCGCGACGGCGCTCTCGTCATCGATGGCCTGCTGCACCGCCGTGCGCAACTGCGTTCGAAACGTCGCGTCGGCCGGCGCGGTCAGATCGGCGCCGTCGACGAGCAACTCGGCGGTGATCCCGGCAGCTGCGAGCAGACCAATGGCGGTGCGCAACTCGAACTCCCGGGTGCTCGCCCGGTATCCGGCGATGAGCTGCCGGGTACGCCCGAGGGCATCGTCGGCATCGCGGTTGATCCGGACCAGCATCGCGGCCGCGTCGGATGGACCCAGGGTGTCGAACTGGTGGCTCAAGGCGACGAGCCGCCCCAAGGTGGCGTCAACGGTGACGGCCAGTTCGGAATGGACGCGTTGGCGTTCCCGATCAACGGCCTCACGGCGCAAGGCGCCGCGGGCCGACACCAGTCCGCGGTAGCTGGCGACGAGCCACACGAGCGCGAAGACCGCGATCGACCGCCAGGCGACGCTGAGCGCGAGGTAGGCGGTCCCGGCAGGCTCGGTCGCCGACGGGTGACGAGTCGGATCGACCAACGCGGCCAGCAATGCCGCGGCGGCGACGGAGCCGATGAGCACGCCTACCGCGGCGCGGCGGGGTAGCACGATCAGACCCGACCCACCGACGAGGGCCAGCATCTTCACCCACGGCGCGCCGATGGCGATGCCAGCACCGACGATCACCAGCGCAAGAACCGCCAATGTCACCGACGCGTTCGGGGACGGCGTGCCATGTAGCGCCCGCCACACCAGGCGCAGATGCAACGGGATCACCAACGCGGCGGACAACAGCGCCAGCAGCGTGAACGACTGCGCGTCGGGAGCGATCGCCACATACCAGACCTCGACGGCCGGCAGGGCGGCGGCGAACACGATCGTGGCCGCTCGAAGCGTATCGATGTCCCGCTCCACGCCGGGGCCAGCGTCCCATTGACAACGCGGCTCGGCTCGATGGGCGCAGGACCCGGACATGCGGCCATGTTTCCACAGCCGGCACGGGGCGCATAGGTGACGATGTCACAGCGCGTCGTCCACATCTCCCTCTACCGACACGCCCGGACGCACGAGACGATGAGCGCCAACAGATCGTCCCGCCGCTTTCCAAGGAGCATCATGGATACCGCCATCACGATTGACCTAGATCTCGACCGCCGTCCAGATCGGCATGAATCACCAATTGCAGGCCCGGCGCTCGCGGTCGAAGCGCGGCAGCTCGTCAAACACTTCAGGGCCAAAGGTGGCGATGTGGAGGCGGTCCGCGGCGTGGACCTGCAGGTCGCGGCAGGCGAGGTGTTCGGATTCCTCGGACCGAACGGCGCCGGGAAGTCGACGACGGTCCGCATGCTGACGACGCTGATGTCGATCACGTCGGGCACCGCCTTCGTGGCTGGTGTCGACGTCGCGGCCGACCCGGAGGCGGCCCGCCGAAAGATCGGTGTCGCCTTGCAGGAAGCCGGACTCGACGACCGCCAAACCGGTCGGGAGCTGCTCGTACTGCAAGGTCGGCTGTTCGCTATGCCCAAGACCGTCGCTGTCGAACGGGCGCAGGAACTGCTCGAACTCCTCGACCTGACCGACGCGGCCGATCGACGCACCAAGGGCTACTCGGGTGGCATGAAACGCCGCCTCGACCTCGCCACCGCCCTCGTTCACCAGCCCGAGGTGCTGTTCCTCGACGAACCGACCACCGGGCTGGACCCGGCGAGCCGGCTGACCGTCTGGGACGAAGTGCGGCGCATCAACCGGGCGGGTACGACCGTGTTCCTCACGACCCAGTATCTAGAGGAGGCCGATCAGCTCTGCGACCGGATCGCGATCATCGATGCCGGGCGGATCGTACGCGAGGGCACACCGACCGAACTGAAGTCCGAGCTGCGGGCCAGACGCTCGCTCGATATGGAACCGACACTTGACGACGTGTTTCTCGACGCCACCGGCCGCTCCCGAGAACGGGTCGCCGGCGAAGTACAGGAGGTGCTGTCATGAACGCAACACTGGTCTTGGGCCGTCGAGCCCTCAGCGAAACGCTGCGAACGCCCGACGCCCGGGTTCCCACTCTCTTCATCCCGCTGTTCTTCCTGATCGTCAACACCGGGCAGGCGGCGCGGATCTTTCCGGCCAAACAGACCGGCTTCCTCGGCGGTCAGGGATACATGGCGTTCCTGATTCCGAGTTCGTTGCTGCTGGCTGCATCGTTCGGTGGGGCCGCGCTCTACCTCGTGGAGGAGATCGAGCGCGGCTACTTCGACAAGCTCCGCGCCACCCCGATCCCGCGCATCTCGATCGTCGCGGGACGCCTCATCGCCGAACTCGTCCAAAGTGTCGTGTTGACGACTGCGATGATGATGGTCGGCTTGGCATTCGGCGTGCGCGTTCGCAGCGGTCTTGGTGGGTATGCCGTGCTGGTCGTGATGGTTGCCTTGTGGGCGGTGGTCTTCAGCGGCTTCATGCAGCTCATAGCCTTGAAAACTCGCAGCGCGGCAGCTACGCAGGCCGCCAGCATGGTGTTCTTCCCGCTGTTGTTTCTCACCCCCGGCTTCGTTCCACGCAACCTCCTCACCCGGCCCATGGAGATCGCTGCCAGCCTCAACCCGGTCACCTACCTGATGGAGGCGGCACGCTCGCTGATTCTCAACGGCTTCGACTGGGCGGCGATCGGCCGCGGCTTCCTCGTCGTCGGCGTCACAGCGCTCGTGATGGCTGTCCTCAGCGTTCGCATGATCAACAACTACGACTGATGTACCCAAGGGATTCCACGACCGCCCTCGCCAGTCGCACACCCGTGCGGCTCGACGAGGGCGGTTCCCTGTTCGCGAAGTTCGGGTTACCCAGGTGGCCATTCACCCAACGGGTGACCGATCTCCCATTCATGGCCGAACGGGTCCACGATTCTCCCAAGCCGCCAGCCATGTTCATCCTGAACCGGCGAGACGTTCAGAGCGCCGGCCTCGATGGCCGCCGCCACGATGGTTTCGGGATCGTCGACGAGCAGCAGAGTTCGGCCGGTAGCGCCTCCATGTTCGTCCGGGCTGAAGCGCTTCATCGTTGGATCGGCTCGCGACACCCAGAACGCGGCATCATCAACGGCGAGTTGAACGACGATGTCGTCGCCATCCCCGACTCGGTGGAGCACCTTCGCGCCGAATGCCCGTCGTAGAACGCAACGGCGTCGCTTGCACGCTCGATCCATAGTTGCGGCTGGAAGCTGGTCACCCCGGCAGCGTACGTCGACGTCGCCAGTCACTTGAACGCCGATCGAGATGCGCACCTTTCGCTCGCCACCGTCAACCGCCGACTCGTGGGTGTGCGCTTTACCATTCGTATAGCGTTCTGGTTTCCAGGTGGCTATACTCTTGAGATGTCGCCAGTGAACGTCAAGCTCGACGACCGCGACATGGCTCGCGTCGATGAGGTCATCGCGCGGGGTTTCGCCGCCAACCGGTCCGATGCGATACGTATCGCACTGCGGCGTCAGCTCATCGAATGGGATCGCCAAACTTGGGATGACGCCTGGTCTCGTGCGCTTCCCGATGAGGCCGACGAGTTCGTCGACCTCAGTGCTCGGGCCGTCGCCGGGTGGGCCGAGCTGGATGGCCACGGATGATCAAGGACTCGCCGAAGCGCGGCGAGATCTGGTGGGCACCGGCAGGCGCCAAGCTGCGCCCTGTGCTGGTGTTATCGGCCGACAGCATGAATCGACGGCTCAGCAAGGTGCTGGTCGTGCCGGGCACCACAAACCTGCGGGGATGGCCTGATGAAGTTCTCCTGCAGCCCGGCACGCTGAACGAACCGACCGCCTTCTGTTGTCGTGAGGTCACGCCGGTGCCCATCACCGACCTGGTGAACCGAGCCGGCTCCGTGCCGGCCAACTGGCTTTCGAACGTCTGCCAGACGCTCGCTCGCGTATTCGACTGCAACGAAGGTGCCGACGGCTCCGTGTAGCGCTGGCGACGCAATGCCAACTCCAAGATCCGGGCTTCGATCTCCCCCACGGCCTGATGCGAGCACGACGGCAGCGCAGGATTCTGCCGATGACGACGGATCGGCAATCAGGAGATGACAGACTCTCATCATGAGTCGATCGCGTCTGGAAGTCATCGATGGGACGGCCCGATACAACGGGCGCGCCCTCGCCGACTGGGTTGACGAGGTCGTTGCTCGTGTCTTTGAGCGGTGTGACGCGACGAAGGTCGTGGTGTTCGGCTCAGTTGAACGAGGTGAGGACGGACCCGACTCCGACATCGACCTCCTGGTCGTTCTTCCGCACATCGAGCGTCAGCACGACGCCGCAGTCCACGTATTGAGGCAGCTCCGCGATGTGCCGGTGCCGATCGACATCGTCGTCGTCGACGAGGCGTCACTTGACGATCGGGCGGAAGAACCTGGGGTGGTACGCGTCGCGCTCCGCGAAGGTCGAGTGCTCGAACGTGCAGCGTGACGCCTCCTCGATTGCCGATCGGTGGCTGCGGTGGGCGAAGGAAGACCTGAAGGTGGCGGAACGGATCGCCGAAGACGAAGAGGTGTACCTCGCGCCGCTGCGTGTTCGCCCACCAAGCCCCGGAGAAGGCGATCAAGGCACTCCTTGTTTTGCGGAGCGTAGATCCACCGAAACTGCATGACCTCGACCGGTTGGCCGCCCGCCTCCCCGAAGCAGACAACCAGCGGTTCGACGCCATCGACCTTCCCGAACTCACGCGGTGGGCGATCGAGGGGCGTTACCGGACGATGCGGAGGAAGCGACACGAGACGACGCCCGGCGAAGCGTTGCGCTGGCGAACGATGTCGTCGCGGCAGCAACACGGGTGATGCAACGGATGATCGCTGCCGAACCGGAATCCAACGGATGATCCTCCCGCGCCCTCCCGCGAACAGCGGTCATAGGGGGCCAATGGAGGTCGCCAGCGGTCAAACTGCCTTGAACGGCCGAGCACGTTTCCACAGGTCACAGCCGATTTACCAAGGCGCCCTCGGCAGGATTCG
>JANMJD010000088.1:0-3147 GCA_031371195.1 Actinomycetes bacterium
CTCCGTTGCGGACACCTTCCCAGCCTGGTCCGTGTCGTTCGATGTTGCGGTGCTCGAGGTCGAGCCGGGTGCGCTGTGGGCTCTCGGCGACAAATCGGATCTCGACTTCGCTGGTGTGGTCGGGGTCGGTCTCGATCTGCCAGTACGGGCTGATGTCCCAGCTGACGACGACCGGGTTCGGCGGCTCGAACGCCAGGACTCGGGCCCAACGGCACTCGCTGCCATCGGTGCCGCGGTCGTAGATGTGACCGCCGACGTGTGGTACGAATACGGTCTCGGCGATTGGGACGCTGAGGAGGTTGTGCTCGGGTGGTTTGAAGTCGCCGAACCGTCCGGTGAACACGGCGAAGGCGCGCTCGATCGGCGCTTCGACGATGACCGAACGGCGGACGACTGCGGTGTCGGGCTGGTTCATGGGTTCTCCTTGTTCGAATCGTCGATGACGTCTTGGTAGCGGGTGAGGGCTCTGTTCCAGAAGGTGTCGAGCTGGTCGCGCAGGGCAGAGAGTCCTGCTTCGTTGAGCTGGTAGATCCGTCGTGTCCCCTCGGCGTGTTCGGCGACCAGGCCAGCGTCTTTCAGCACCTTGAGATGTTGTGAGACGGCGGGCCGGCTGACCGGCAGCGCGGCGGCCAGTTCGCCAACGGCCTGCGGCCGCTCCGCCAACCGCAAGACGATGGAGCGTCGGGTGGGGTCGCCGAGCGCCCCCCATCCGTCTTCGTCTCGGTAAGCGACCACGAACGGTAAGTCTGTACTAACGGAATGGTCGTGTCAACCGGCGGTCACGGTCGAACGTCAGGCCCCGAGCAGTGGCTGCAATGCCGATTCCATGCCGAGCCATGGGTGACCGCGGTGGGCGTCGAGTTCACCTTCGGCCCGCCACGTTGCGAGGTCCGTGAGGATCCGGCAGCCCTGGAGGTTGCGGTACCAGTCGAGCGTGTCGATCTCGATCGGGTGCGGGCCGATCTGGCGGTAGGCGGTGATGAAGCGGTTGGCGACTCGGCGGGCCGCGGCGTTGATGATCGGCCGCACCGGCTTAGGGGCGTCGAGCGGTGGGTTGGCGAGGA
The DNA here is from genome assembly GCA_031371195.1 of Actinomycetes bacterium. GTDB lineage: Bacteria > Actinomycetota > Acidimicrobiia > Acidimicrobiales > Ilumatobacteraceae > JANMJD01. Next base: position 1,065 of record JANMJD010000088.1, read on the forward strand.
GCAGGTGGGTGAAGGCGAGATCGTAGGCCGGGTGGGCGACCTGGCCGGCCGTCCAATCGAGCACCACGGTCCGGCCGCCGTCGTCGAGGACGTTGAACGGATGGAGGTCGCCGTGGCATGGCACGCGCAGTTGTCGATCGGGGCGGGTTCCGGCGAGTCGCTCGAGGGTGCGCCGCAGCGCTGTGTCGCCGAGGTCGCGGGCGCGGGAGAGGTGGTGGTCGAGGAGCCCGTCAACACCGATCGTTCGTTCGGTTGCGGCGCCGAGTGCTGTCTCGATGGGTTGGGGGTCGAGCCGGTGGAGATCGGCGGCGGCGCGGGCCAGGGTGTCTGGCAGGCGCGTGGCGAGGCGGGGGAGTGAACGCAGGGCGCGTAGCCCGCTGAGCCCACCGAGCAGCGGCGTCCCGGTTGCATGGTCCATCACGCACCACGCCCGCTTGCCGCCGCTTGGGTTCAGGTCCGACCCGCGGATTGCAGGTGTCGGGTAGCCCTGCGCTGCGACCTCGGCCTGGAACGTGGTCTCCCACGCGGCGAGTTGGGCGTCTGGGGCGAGGCGGAGCACGACTCGAGCCGGCAGAGCACCGCTGATCGGTGGTGCGAAGGTGAGGGTCCACATCTCGGCCCAGAACCCGCCTCTGAGTCGGATCGGCGGCCCGTCGAGGACGAGTTCGGGGGAGTGGAACTGCCGGCGGAGGTGGTCGAGGACCGTGCCGAGTTCGGCGGGGTGGTTGACGGCGGGGATTTCATCGGCAATACTCACGTGGATGACCGTAACGGTAAATACCGGCAATGTCCAGTGATCTCCTGGAGTCCTGGTCGATCGACGAACTGGCCGCACTGGTCGGGGTGCCAACACGCACTGTCCGCGAGTACCGCACGCTCGGGTTGATCGAAGCCCCCCGCAAGGAAGGCCGTGTCGGTCGCTACGACGACTCACATCGACATCGGCTGGAGCTGATTGCCCGACTGCAGCAGCGCGGCTACTCGCTCGCAGCGATTCGCGACTTGTGCGCGGCCTCGGCTTCGGGTCGCTCCCTCGATGACGTCCTCGGTGGATCGAACTCTGTGGCCATCGATGAGGGCGCTGTGGCGTACTCGACGAGCGCACTCATCAACGCTGTTCCCGCTCTGGCCGACCGGCAGATTCGTTCGGTGGCCCGTGAGGCCGGGTTGATCCACGCCGACGGCGACGACTGGCTCGTCAGGGCACCGTCGCTCCTGACGCTCGTGGGTGATGCGATACACGCTGGCGCCGCGCCGGTCGCGGCGATCCGGATGGCCGCCGGTCTGGCTGCCGGCGCACGTTTTCAGGCGAGCGCATTCGCCGACTTGGTGGTGGGCGAGTTGTGGCACGAAGACGACGCTGCCGTGGCCGAGTTGGTCTCGATCGGCCGGCGGGCCAGGATGCAGTTGACGCAGGCGGTCGCGTCGTTGGTCGTGCACGAGGTCGGCGCGGAGTTGCGAGCTCGAGCCGCGCTCCCCGGCGGCGCAGGCCTCGACGAACTCGTGGATGGCCTGCGAGTCGGTGTCATCCGCGGTCGAGGTGACCAGCGATGAGTGAGACCGGATCTGTCGACGAGTGGAATGGCGACGAGGCGCAGCACTGGGTGACCGAAGCCGATCGCTACGACGGCCAACTGGCACCGTTCACTGATCTGTTGTTCGACCGACTACAACTCGCGGCCAACGAGGTGGTGCTCGATGTCGGCTGCGGTTGCGGTGCGACCACGATCGGCGTGGCGCGACTGTCGGCCGCCGCGGTCGGGGTTGACGTGTCCGACGCGATGCTCGACGTCGGACGAGAGCGTGCCCGTGTGGGCGGTGTGGCCAACGTCGAGTTCGTCGCCGACGATGCCGCTCATCATCAATTCGCAGCAGAGGGATTCGACGCGATCGTCAGCCGATTCGGTGTGATGTTCTTCGACGATCCCGTGACGGCGTTCACCAACCTGCGCCACGCGCTGCGCATCGGCGGTCGACTGGCGTTCGACGCGGTCAGCGCAGCCCTCGCCGAGATCTACGAACCGGGCCGTGGCGTCGCACTCGGAACGGGCGCCTGGCTGGTCAGCGCGTCTCGCGTGCGGTG
>JANMJD010000103.1:0-28428 GCA_031371195.1 Actinomycetes bacterium
GCCCCTAACAGGTCGTGCGACACGGCGTAGTGGAAGTTGCGGTAGCGCTGCAGCGTGGCGACGTCGACCCCGCCGTACGGGCGGATGTCGTCGGTGTTGTGCTGCTTCATCAACTCGACCGTTCGGTCGACGACCCGGGCGACGCCGGTGGCGCCGACGAACATGTGGTGCGCCTCCTCTTTGAGCATGAAGTCGCAGGTACGCGACAACGGGTCGAACGCCGACTCGCGTAGCGAGGCGAGCTGGAATTTTCCGTCGCGGTCGGTGAAGTAGGTGAACATGTAAAATGACAACCAGTCGGGTGTCGGCTCGTTGAATGCCCCGAGGATGCGCGGCTTGTCGGTGTCGCCCGAATGTCGCTCGAGCATCTCGTCGGCCTCGTCGCGGCCGTCCTTGCCGAAGTAGCGGTGCAGCAGGTACACCATCGCCCAGAGATGACGGCCCTCCTCGACATTGACCTGGAACAGATTCCGCAAGTCGTAGAGCGATGGCGCTGTCAGGCACAACGCCCGCTGCTGTTCGACCGATGCCGGCTCGGTGTCGCCCTGCACGACGAGCAGCCGCCGTAGTTCGGATCGGTATTCGCCGGGCACTTCCTGCCAGACCGGTTGGCCCAACTGATCCCCGAAGGCGATCTTGCGGTCGGCCTCGGGCTCGGCGAGGAATACCCCCCAACGGTAGTCCGGCATCGAGACGTGACCGAAGTTCGCCCAGCCCTCCTGACCGACCGAGATCGCCGTGCGCAGGTAGACGGGGTTGTCCTTGAAGGCGACCGGGCCGAGTTGCTTCCACCACTCGATGAACTTCGGTTGCCATGACTCCAACGCTCGTTGCAGCCGGCGATCGCCGGCGAGGTCCACGTTGTTCGGAATTTTTGCGTCGATATCGACAAGGGCCATGGCAGTCAGACTCTCGCTTGGTCGTAGTTCGGACGTGAGCCGGTACCGAAACGGCGCAGCGCACCGTCCGGCCCGACGGCGTTGGGTCGTTGGAAGATCCAGTTCTGCCAGGCCGACAACCGGGCAAAGATTTTCGTCTCCAACGTCTCGGGCCCGACGAAACGCAGGTTCGCTTCCAGCCCCGTGAGAGCGTCGGGAGAGAAGCTGTTGCGTTCCTCGAGCATCACCCGCACATCGTCCTCCCAATCCAGCTCGTCCGGCGCGAACGTGATCAGCTCGGCCTTCATTGCGTCGGCCGCGAACAGATCGCAGTCGATCTGCGCACGAGCGACACCCAAAGCATCATCGCGACCCCAGAATCGCGTCTGCAGGCGCGACAGGCCGTTGCCCATCGGGAACAGCCCATCGTTCGCCGCGGTCAGCCGAATGGAGGCGTCCGGTCGGTCGTCGCCTTCGCGGGCACCGTCGAGCATCACGGAGCGATCGGCCGCGAGGACCAGTTCGGCGAGCACCCCGGCGAAGCAGCTGCCCGGTTCGATGAACGAGATCAGGGTGCGGGCCGAGACGTCGAGCCGCTTGAGCGTGCGTGCCCACAGCAGGCGCACCTCGCGAACGAGCCAATGGTCGGGCTCGCCAGCCAGCAGACCCTCCGACTCCACGAGGGCCGCAGGGTCACCGGTCGTGGCAAATATCCACGTGCCGATCGTCGGCTCGTTGAATCTCATGTGCAGGATCGCGTGATCCAGTTCCAGTACCGCGCCCAACAACCACGACTGAGCGCCTGCCGCGGCGAGTGCGGCTCCGGTCGTGGGTTGCGGACCAACCGGACCGCTCACCGTGATCGTCGCGCTCCCGAGTTCGCGGTCGACGGCAACATCGACCCAAGTCGACCGCAATCCGCTCTCATGGATCGACGTCGACGCGCCGAGCCGCGGCAATGCCACCCCGCTCGCCGCGTCCGGTCGATCGGACTGCTCGACGGCGGTTGCAGCCCGTGACCGGACCAGCTCCTCCCACGCACTCCGCGGTGCAATCGCGTCGACCAGATTCCAGTCGAGGGCCTGCTGACCTCGGATCCCCTCGGTGCGGGTGGCGAACACATCGGCAAGATCACGACGTACGAACCGCTTGTCGACCACACGCGTCAACCCGCCGGTACCAGGAAGAACGGCCAGCAGCGGCACCTCGGGCAGCGATACGGCAGAAGACCGATCATCGATCAACAGGATCTGATCGCACGCCAACGCCAACTCGTAGCCGCCACCGGCAGCCGTACCGTTGACGGCGGCAATCCACGTCTGACCCGAGTTCGCCGAGGCGTCCTCGATGCCGTTGCGGGTCTCGTTGGTGAACTTGCAGAAGTTCACCTTGTGACCATGCGTCGACGTCGCCAGCATCTGGATGTTCGCCCCGGCGCAGAACACCTTGTCGATCCCGCCGGTGACCACGACCGCCTTCACCTCGGGGTGCTCGAACCGCAACCGTTGAACCACGTCGTACAACTCGATATCGACACTCAGATCGTACGAGTTCAGCTTCAACTCATACCCGTCACGCAGGCCGGCGGTCGGCGTGACCGCCATCGTCACGGTTGCCACCGGGCTGTCGCACCGGACCCGCCAATGTCGATACGCGGCCGGATCCACTCCGAAGTCGATCGGCTGCTCAACCGTCATCTCGGCTCATCCCTTCGAACGGTGAGGGCCTTGCGGCCCCGGTGCACCCGTTATTCTACATACATCCGTCCTGACCTCAGGAACATGTAGAACGATAGGACCATGTAGAACGACCGGCCACGACGCAGATGCGACGATGTGTCGCGACCGACAGGTCAGCGAGGGTGGTGGACGCCGTGAGCGTGATCGAAGGCTTCGTGGTGTTGGCGGAGCAGGTCGGCCCCGTAGTCGCCGCCGTTGGGGGTGCGAACGACGGTGTGGACGTGGTGGCGGGTCGGGACGTCGTTGTCGAAGCCGATGCCGGGGTGGTGGTCGAACTCGATGAGGATCACGGGACTGTGCACCCGGTAGTAGAACGGCGAATCGTCGTCGGTGCCGCCGTACCACGAGAACCAGGTGTTGTCGAGATGGTTGCGAACCTCGGTCATCTTCACCCCGGCGTGCCCGTCGGCCGACCAGCCGACGTACGTGCCCGCGAGTTCGAGGAGCACCTGTCGTTGGGCATCGGTCATCTGACTCGCCGACACCCCCCGGTAGGGGGCAATCAGGTTGTCGTGGAACGCACCAGCCTGCATCCGGCCGTCGAAGAGGTTCTGCAGGTTCGACGGAATGTCGTCGGGGTGGATCGAGGGGTAAATCACGGCCTGAGCGCGCTGAATGGGGTCGAGCGAGCGGATCAGGTCGAGGCCGAAGGCCTCCTCCGGACCGAACAGGGAGAGCCCGGCCATCGGCCCGCTGTGCACGCTGCGAGGTTCAGAACCCATGAACGATGGCGTCATCACGATCCGGCCGTCGAACACCACGGCGTTGATGCACAGATGATGCCCGTCGATCTGCCATCCCCACGGGCCGTCCCCGCCTGGGGTGCCGAAGATGGACATGAAGTACGGCCATTCACCGAATGCCTCGAAGTCGCCGGTGAGCTCGGCGAGCAGTTGGTTGATCCGCATGATCGATCGGGCCTGATGAAAACCGCGGGCGGACAGCGTCGCCCGGAGAATGTCGAGCGCCAGCTCCCGAGTGTCCTGGGCCAGGTCTTCGAGCATCAGCCCGTGGCGGAAGTGGTTCATGTGAACGTTGATCCACATCCGCCACTCGGTGGCGTCGAGTGCAAAGCCGGTTCGCTCCCGCTGCGCCGGCGTAATCGCCTGGATGAAGGCACGGGCGGCATCGACGATCGGTGCGGTGCTCACCTTCGGTCCGTCCATCGTGCATAGTCCGCCGATCGGGACGCCGTCGGTGGTCACACCGAGGAACGGGCGGTCCAACTCGGCGCCTCGTTCGTCGACGATCGCTGCGATGAACGGGGGTGGATTGTCGACGTGCACTCGTGCCGACATCGACGGTAGGACTCGGATCCCGAACCGCCGCCAGCCGTCCATCACATCGTCGTGATCCGAAACGGGAGCAGCCGTCGCCGGCTCGGTGGGATGAGGGCGGGAACCGTGATCAGCGTCCTGCCGATGCGAGCCAGTGGTCATGACCATCAGTATGACCGTTCGCTGTGCTGAGCCGAGAGAGCAGCCATGGCCTGCCCGGTAAGGCGATTCGCGGGGAGATTCTCAGCCACCGGATCGCGGTTTCCGTCCGAACTCGGCTCAGTATTCGCCCTTGATCACGAAGAACGAGCCACGGATGGTTCCGGCGAGCTTGGACTTCTGCCTCGCGAACTTGAACCGGGAGGCCAATTCGGCGGGCACCTCCATGCCCTCGGAGAGCTTGAATCCGACGGCGCGTTTCTTGGGGTTCTCGCCGTCGTACATCACGTTGATCGACAGACCGCTCTCGTAGAACACGTAGGCGATCCTGAGGTTCTCGACTTGAAAGGCCGTCGCCTGAAGCGGGCGAGACGAGATGACGATGTCGCGTTCGTCCAGGATTCGGTGCACCCACTCGATGGCGTCCTGGGCTTCGCTCACCGGATCGACGGCGAAGACGTGGTCGTACTTGTTCTTGAAGTAGCGGGCCTCGTTCGCCCGCAGGCCGGCGAGAGCGGTCGCGACAGGCGACGACTCCAGACCGATGGTCGATACGGTTTCGAAGTCCACTGGGTCGGACATCGGTTCACACTCCTCTGCTCCGCACGAAACGCCCCGGACGTGAGCCAAGGCTACCTGCCCGGCAGAAGGCGTCGGGCCGCTGCTCCCGCGTTCGATGACGCGGGGTGGTGATCGCCCTGCGGGCTCGACTTACGGCGACAACTCCTTCTCGAACCAATGCTGGGCGTAGGGGTTGTCGTTGTACCGATCGATCGAGCGATAGCCGGTCGTTTCGTACATCGCGATGGCCTCCGACAGTACAAACGCTTCGTCCGGTGAACCGAACGCAAACGCGTCGAAGTCAATCGCGTCTGCGGGTTCGAATCCGTTCGTGAAGCGGGCGGCCAGCTCCTCGAAGTATTCGACAACCGCCTGCCGAGCGTCCGGTGAGCAGGGATCGACCACCTCGAAGACGAGTGTTGCAGCCCGCAACAGGCGCTCGGCCGGCTTGTCAAGCGGCCCGATGCGCTGTGTAAAGGGCCCGATTGGACCGATGCAGCACCGAACCATCACCTGTACATCTTTGACTCTAGTCAAGGATGACGGGTGCCCGAGAGAACCGGTAGTGGGTCACCGCAGGGGACGCCACATGCTCGACGCACCGGTATCGGTCGGCGGTTTCCGGGTCGTCGAGCAATCGTTCGCCGGCGCCGATCATCATGGGGACGACGACGAGGTGTAAGTCGTCGACGAGACCCGCACGCAAATACTGGCGGACCGTGCTCGGGCCGCCCGAGAGCCGCACGTCTCGGCCCTCGGCGGCTTCGAATGCCCGTTCGAGCGTCCGTTCGATGGTGTCGCTGGTGAAGTGGAAGGTGGTGCCGCCTTCCATGACGATGGACTCGCGGGGATACTGGGTGTGGACGAACACGTCGTTGTGGTACGGCGGGTTCGGGCCCCACCAACCGGTCCAGCCGTCGTCGGTCCATCGACCTCGTGACGGTCCGAACATGTTGCGTCCCATGATCGTCGCACCGATGTTGGCATCGGCGTTGGCGAGGTGGATGTCGTCGATCCCTTCCTCGCCGCCGTCGATGCCCATCATCCGCGCCCCGGTCCGCGTGGCGAAGAACCAATCGTGGAAACCGTCGGTGCGGTCACCGAACGGTCGGTCCAGCCGCTGGTTGAGCCCGGCAGCGAACCCGTCGATCGAGACGAACATGCATCGCACGACCAGTTTCTGACTGTGTTGATTCATTCGAAGGCTCCTGCGGACACGGTGGTTGGGCTTGTGGGTCGACTCATTCGACACCCGGCATCGGGGCGACGCCGAGCGCGGCGTACTGGGATTGCGCCTCGGCGAAACCATCCCAATCCCATGGCACCGGCGTTCCGGCGAGGCATGGTTCGAGCCGGGCAAGCGATGCATGCAACCCAACGACATAGCAATTGCCGATTGCCGCATCTGCGTCGGTCACGAAGTGGCTCAGCCGCAACACACACCCGGTCGACACGGATTCCAGCTCCCAGCGCATGAACGAACCAGGTTCGACGTGGGTGTGTTCGAGCAGCATTGGTGGCTCGACTCGCAGAAAGGTGCACGTGATGGTCATCGGCTCATCACCGGTTCCAACCATCACCATCAGTCCGCCCTCGCGAAGATCGACGGTGATCTCGGCGTCGAACGGCAACCACCAGTCGGCCAGCCGGGCCGGGTTGGTGATCGCATCCCACACGTCGCGAATCGGATGGGTGAGATGACGTTCGAACCGGATCACCCCGCCATCGGGGGTGCGTTCGATGGTGCCGTCGTAACGGCCGGTAGAGCGTGTCATGGGCGTTCCTTCGGGTTGGTGGAGTCTGGTGTCGAGGCGCGCTCAAGGTGACGTTCAAGTGCGTCGAGCCGTCCGGCCCAATGCGCTCGATACGGCTCCAGCCACGCGTCGAGTTCGACCAATGGTTCGACCCGTAACCGGTACATCCGCCGCTGGGCGTCACGACGAACGTGGACCAAACCGGCATCACGCAGCACCTTGAGATGACGCGAAACGCCAGGCTGGTGCATCCCGACCTGGGTGACCAGATCGTTCACGGAGCACTCCTGATCCCGCACCGCGTCAAGGATCCGCCGACGCGTCGGTTCGGCAATCGCTTCAAGCACGGCGAGCGCAACGGGCATGGAACGACTATACAGCACCGCATATATATGTCAATACGAATGTATAACGAACCACGCGACGCGCTCTCTCACGGATGACGCCGCCGAACCATGCTACTTCTTGCCGATGGGGGCCACGGCGACCGTGGCGCGGACCGTGATCTGGCGGTGGGGTTCGAGGTATTTGCTCTTGCGGGATTCGGGTTCTCCCCACACGAAGGTCACTTCCGTACCAGGGGTGGCGTACTTGGCGTCGAGGATGCCGAGCGTGCACATCGACCGCTCGGTCCACAGGAACGTCGGGTACGTCGAGATGCCGATGTGATTTCCCTCGCTGTCGTGGACGGCGTCGTACAACCATGTCGCGTAGTTCGACCGAGGGAACTCGAGGTACATCGGGGGGAGCTCGTCGGGATGCATGTATCCCTCGATGAGCTTGGCCACGTCTTGTGGGTTCCACACGAGCGACACCTTCTGGCGGTGCTCGTTGTTGACCGACTGCTTGAGGGCATCGCTGCCGACGAAGTCGCCCTTGTCGAGCTTGACGACGTTGCCGTATCCGAGCTCCCACGGGGTGAAGTAGTAGTCCTCGATGTTGGGTGCGTTGTAGCTACCGCCGAGTCCCCAGGTCGCTTCGGGCGCCGTCGGCGGCAGCCATTCGCGGAACGCGCGCATCTCGGGAGAGGTGAAGATCGCCGGCATCGGTCGCGAGACCCAGCCAAGCTCCATGGCGGTCGTGAAGTAGGCGACCGAGCCGACGCGCTTCATGTCATAGGCCTCACCTGCGGCCAGGATCGCCTCCTTCACCGCTGGACCGTCGTCCCACGGCCCGAACAACTCCCAGCCCGGGTTGCCGGCCATCGTGTGTTGCATGGCGGTGACGGCGTGTCCGGCGATGTTGACATGCATGAGGTGCAGCTTCGGTACCTTGGGCATCGGCGCGCCCGTGAGCTGCTCCATGAGCGCCGGCGCGTGCGGTCCCTCGACCTGGTACCGGTAGAAGGTGCGGCGTCCGTTGGGGTTGTCGGCCATGAACTCGTCCTCCTCAAGCTCGACGTCCCAGCCGCCGGCCTGGGCATTGAACCGAACCCAGTTGTGGCCGGCCTGGCGACCGACCAGCGCCAGCTCGTCGGGGGCGAGGCAGTACAGGATTCCGTCGCCGATCAAATAGCCCTCGGGGCTGCACATCACGGTGTGGCGGGACCGGTCGACCCCGAACGTCGCGAAGCTGTTGGCGCACAGATGATTCATCAGGGGCACGGCGTCCTTGCCCCTGATGAACGTGGTCGTCATGTGGAATGACTGGTCATAGAAGGCGATGCTCGTGCGGCACGCCATCTGCTCCTCGCGCCAGTTCGTGAATTCCGGCGCAACGAACTGGGTGGGCTGGCGCAACACGGCGTCCTTGAGCACCGATCCCTTGCGGTTGCCGTACAGATGGTCCACCAGGCTGGGAACGGAGTCCAGGAGATCCTGGAGCGATTGGGGCGAAGTCTGGGTGGTCATGTGTCTCCTCTGAGGCTCGGTTGCTGCGCGGGCGCGGCGTCGGGTTCCACTCGTGCAGTGGTTGCGTGCACCCGGCCCGGCCGAGCGGTCCCCCGAGATGAGCAAGGTACCCGTTGCGCCGCAGTCGCGCCTTGGTCGCGTCCCGTCCTGGCGAACACGGGCCACCACTGGCGAACGCTTCGGCCCGGCCGTCGCGCTGGCGCGAGCCCGAAGCGATCCGGTGATCGCGGCCGCCCGCGAGTCCTCCCAGTGGTGGGCGCCGGTCGTCGCAGCGTCCTGTGGAAGCGATGCACAACCTCGTCAGCTGTGCATCGTGCATGCGTCGCCCGTTCGAGCATCACACGGCGTTCGCGAATGTTGCGGGTGAGTTCAGCTGCCCGGAGGAACTCTTGGCGGGCTTCGTCGTGTTCGCCGTTCTGGCAGAGCAGGTCATCGGCATCGCTCCCGCCGGTGGTGTCGTCGGGTTCGGCGATGTCGGTGGTGGTGTTCGCGACCACCGGTATCCCGGTCGCGATCGCCGCGGCGTGATGGGCGTTTGCCCACCACAGTGGCGAAGGCCCGCCTCGACGGGGTGCCCGACGGTGACTCCGTCGCAGGCCGTAGCCTGCTCGCATGAGTAGCCGGGCAAAGCGGGCCACGACGAGGGCGGTTCGCTCGGCCATGGAGTTCGCGGCGACGAGGGTGGCGTCGAGTGAGCGTCTGATGAGCATCGCCTACGACCTCACCAACCAGTCGAACTTCAGCGGACTCGGTGCTCATGAGGAGATGTTGAGCGACTCGGTTCGGGTCAACGCCTACCACACGGCCATTCGGCGTCATGTGCATCCGGGGGATGTCGTGCTGGACGTCGGTACCGGGACAGGTCTGCTCGCCTTCATGGCGAGTCGTGCCGGTGCCAAGAAGGTCTATGCCATCGAGCATTCCGACGTGATCGAACTCGCCCGGGAGATCGCCGCGCGGAACGGGTTCACCAATGTCGAGTTCGTGCAGGGCAACAGCCGCGAGTTCACGCCTCCCGAGCCGATCGATGTCGTGCTCCACGAGCAGATGGGCGACGAACTGTTCAACGAGAACATGATCGAAAACGTGCTCGATATCCGCGACCGAGTCCTGCGGCCTGGGGGTCGGATCCTGCCGGCCCGTTTCAAACTCTTCGTCGAACCGGTGTCGCTGCACGCCTCTATGCGAGTACGGCGGTTGTGGAATATCGAGTTGCCCGACGGGATCGACCTCCGCTCGATCGAGGGATCGGCGATTGCCGAGCGCTTCGCCTCCAGCCGTGACGACGTCTATGGGGCGCGGCCCGGCTCAGTGGCTACTGCTTTCGGTCAGGTACAACCGATTGTCGAGTTCGATCTGCACACGATCGCGTCGTCCAACGCGATCGCGACCGCTCACATCGTTGACCGTGTCGCACCCGACGACATGGTTGTCGACGGCGCCTGCGTGTGGTTCGAGGCTTGGTTCGACGACGACACGGTCTTGTCGACGTCGCCGCTCGGACCGATGACCAGTTGGGGTAATCGGGTGTTTCGTCTCGACTGCGACGTGCGCGCCGGCGAGCAGGTCCGGCTGCGGATCGATCTCGGCGGCATCGACGAGCCATCGACCTGGACGGTGCGCCGCATCTGAGCGGTCGGCGTCGGCTGATCGGCCATCGCAACGTCGGGAATTCCACGACAGCGACCTGCAGTGCCGCTGAGCTGGGTTCGCCGTGAACGCTGGCGAGCTACACCTACGAATTGCACATGAGCGACGCAGCCGCCGAGGCGCGTGGCGCATGGTGGAATCCGCATGGAGGGAGCCCACGATGACGAAGAGCACGAGCGATGGTGCCGGCCCGAGCGGTGAATTCCTGAGTCACTGGAACGCTGTGCTCGTCGCCGGCGAGGACATGGCCTTGACGCTCGGCCTCGAACCACTTTCCGGTGACCCGGCCGAGGTAACCGTCACAATGGTGTGCCGGCCGACGATTGATCGTCACGACGACCGACGTCTTCGACGACACAGGTCGGCTGTTGGCCAAGGTCGACGCAACCTTCCGGGTCGCCGCACCTCGCGGTCAGGCCCCCCTGAGCCCGAGTCGACCTACCGATCGGGATGGAGCCCCCGCCGATCGAGATCTTCCGCGCGGCGTAGAAAGAACTCGTCCATCGGCCCGAATTCAGGCTCGTTCGTATAGTGCGCGCGAGTCCACTCGACAATTTCCTGGTCGGAACGAGCGAGGTCAAGTGGCTCCCCCTGCGGTTGGCGCACGTGCCAGGGGGTATCGATGAACACCTCCACGCCGTTGAACTCCGGATCGCGGAAGTAGACCGACCAGGCATTGCCGTGGGTCAGCGGCATGATCTGGGTGACCCGGTGGTCGGATTCGAGTGTGCCTTTCAACTCCCGCAGATCATCAAGCGTGCCGCCGGATCGGAACGCCAGGTGATGCAGGTTGTCCGAGGCTGCCGGGCTCGGGCGTCCCGTCACCAACGCCAGTTGATGATGCGCGTTCGCGGTCTGCGAGAGAAACACGATCTCCTCGGTGCGAAGCGGCCCGCGATCGGTCACCTCGAAACCAAGCGTGTCGCGGTAGAACGCGACCATCTGCTCGACGTCGTGCACGTACAGCACCGCATGTGCCACCTCAAGCCGCAGTGAACTCGTCATCGTCGGAACCATAGTCGCCCATCCACGGGGCGGGGCAGGTTGCTCAAGGTCCAACGAATCCAAGGGAGAACTGAAATGCCGCAAGCGAAACCCATAACGTGGACCTGAGCGTCCCCGCCCGCACGTCTGATCCCTCGATGTGGCGCGGGCGGTTCCCGTACAACGAGATCATCACGCCGCTCGACATCAACCGCTCGTTCAACCTTGCCGAAAGTACGTCACAAGACCTGACCCTCGGCGAGCTGCTCGACCTTGCCGGCCCGCTGGATCGCCTCCGCTCGCTGAAACTCGGCTGTGGCACCTCGGCCGGATCGATCGAACTTCGCGAGGAGGTGGCGAAGACCTGCCGATTGCCCGTCGAGCAGGTGATTACGACACAAGGCACCGCGCTCGGACTCTTCCTGCTCACTTTCGAGGTGTGCCGGCCCGGAGACGAAGTCATCCTCGTATCACCGTGCTTTCCACCCAGCCGCGACTGCATGGTCGGTGCGGGCGTCAACGTCCGCGAGGTCAAACTCTCATTCGACAATGGCTATCAACTCGATCTGGACCAGATCGCCGACGCTCTCACGCCGAACATCAAACTCGTCAGCATCGCCTCGCCGCAGAACCCCAGCGGAGTACAGACGGCACTGAACATCATCGAAGGCTCGTCGGCGTGATGGAAGCACGATCCCCACAGGCGATCCTTTTCGTCGACGAGACCTACCGGGAAGCCACCTACGGCGCGCACTCACAACTCGACAGCGTCGCGGGGTTACATCCACGCATCGTGACCGGCGCGTCGGTATCCAAGGCCCTCGGTGCGCCAGGATTGCGCACCGGATGGCTCACCGTGCTGAACGCCGACCTGCGGGCCCGCCTAATTGGATTCAGGAGTGATCGATCGGCGGCGGTTACGCCAGCCGGCCGTAGGTGTTGTCGCCCCAGCACACAAGCATGTTGTCGGAGCGAATCCCGCACGTGTGAAGCTCCCCTGCACTGACTTGCTTCCACGTTCCCGCAGGCACCACGGTCTGACCGAAGTTCGGTGGGAGCACCTGCTGGGCAGTTCCGGGTTTGTACGGCTGCACGCCCCAACAGACGATGGCGCCGGTGGTCTTGAGGCCGCATGCGTGGGCCCCGCCGACACTGACCGAGCTGAACGGTCCGGCGACGAGCGCCGGGGCCTGCCCCCACCGGTTGTCGCCCTGGCACGTGATGTCGCGGTTCGTCCTCAGGAAGCACGTGGACGCCCCCGCCATGCTGACCTGGAGGAACGTACCGGCAGTGTTGGGCAGCGGTTGGCCCCGGTCGCCGGCGCCCCAGCAGACGGCGGTGTTGTCGCTGCGAACGCCACACGAGAACGTATCGTTCGCTGCCACGCTGATGAAGGTGCCCGACGGCGTATTGGTGCCGACGTCGTTGGCGGTGGCTGTTCCCCCGTACGCGCCGTCCCAACATTTGAGCGAACCGGATACCTGGATTCCACACCCGGTGAACCCATCCGGTGCGATGTCGATGTGTTTGAACGTTCCAGGAACCCTCCACTGCTGCCGCGACGGTGAGTAAAGGCCGTAGTGCGGCGCCCCCCAGCAGGTCACCACACCGTCGCCACCGAGACCGCAGGTCATTTCATCGCCGGTGGCGATCTGCTTGAACGTCCAACCCCAGGGCGGGGTGGATTGGCCGTAATTGTTGGCTCCCCAGCAGTAGACGACAGCCGTCGTTGCTTTGATCGCGCACGTCTGTTGCAGACCGGCGTCGACGTACACGAAACTCGCCTGCTGCGCATCTGCCGGCTCGGCGAACTGGACGAAGGATCCCCCCAAGATGGCCACCGCGGCGATCAGGGTGCTGAGCAACCGGCCCCTTCGGGTTGTCGGCTGTTGCTTGCGAAACATGTTCATCGATCCTGGTCCTCTCCATCGCGTGCCGGGCCGGCTCGTCGTGCATCGTTGTATCGATCGGCTGTTTCAGGACTGTTTGAGAAACGTTTCATCGTCCACGGCGACACCGCTCGACGGCCGGGCCATCACGCTCGCTGGCCGGTGGCGTGGCGTGGCCGTAGGCGTTCGATCCCCCAGCACTGGATGGTGATCGTGCGGATCGCACAGGTGAACTCGCCGCGGCCTGGCGCGGGCGAGCGTCTTAACGCGATGATTCACGAAGCCGTCACGCCCTCCGGGCACGGTCGGTGATCGACCGTTCTTCTCCTTGTGCCATGCCGGGGTATTCTGCACACCCACCAGGGCGCCGTCGGAGCGCCGGTCCGACTCCGATTCTTGAGGCTGATGGCGATCGAACTTCGCGTACTCGGATCGATGCAGCTCGGTCCCGACGACGCACCCGTTCCGCTCGGCGGCGCCAAACGACGCGCCGTACTCGCATTGCTGGTCGCCAACTACGGCCGGGCCATCGACGCTGACCGGCTCGCCGACGCGATCTGGCGCCACGACCCACTCCCAGCCCAACCCCGACGCACCATCCAGGTCTACGTCTCCAATCTGCGCCAGCTCCTGCGCACTTGCTCACTCGACATCACCGGCACCGCCGACGGCTACCGCCTCACCGCCGACCGCACCACCGTCGACGTCCTCGCCGTCGACGACCACCTCGCCACCGCAGCCGCACACCGTCACCACGACCACGCCACGGCGCTCACCCACCTGCGCGCAGCCGAACAACTCTGGCGCGGACGCGCCTACCTCGGCCTCGTCATCGACGAACTCGAACGCGAAGCGGAACGCATCGAAACATTACGAGTCGGCGCCGTCGAGGAACGACTCGGCTACGAAATCCACTCCGACCAGCGCCCCCACGCCATCGCCGAACTCCAACGACTCCTCGCCGAACACCCCTACCGCGAAGCGACCGCCGCTCACCTCATGACCGGCCTCTACCTCGAACAGCGCCACCCCGAAGCCCTCCAAGCCGTCCACGCCCTGCGCGTACGACTCGCCGACATCGGCCTCGAACCATCACCCACACTCGCCGAACTCGAATTCAGAATCCTCCACCACGACATCGACACGACCCCACGGATCGTGGCTCCTCAGTCGGTACTGCCGACCGCCCAAGCTCCGGTGGCGGCCCAGCTGGACGAGTCCTCCGAGCGACACGAATCGGCAGTGCGTCATCATCTGCCCGCCCCGATCAGCTCCCTCATCGGGCGTGCCGACGAGGTGGCGACGGCGACGAGCCTGCTGTCGAGCGGCACTCGCCTGGTCACGATCGTCGGCCCAGGCGGCTCGGGCAAGACGCGCCTGTCGCTCGACATCGCATGGCGCCTACTGCCGACATTCGCCGACGACGTCCGCGTCGTCGAGCTGGTCGGCGTGCAGCCGGCCGATGACGCGCCGACGCAACGGCGAACGATCGCCTCGGTGATTGCCGCGAGTATCGGGGTGCCCCTGCGGGGCCGTCTCGACCCTCTCACCGAGCTCGTCGCCGCCCTTGTCGATCGCTGGGTGCTCGTCGTGCTCGACAATTGCGAGCACCTCACCGAGGTCGCCTCGGCGGCCAGAGCCGTGCTCGAGGCTGGCCCGCGCGTTCACATCCTGGCGACGTCGCGCGAGCCATTGGGGGTGCGCGGCGAGTCGCTGATCCGACTCGACGGGCTCGCTGTCCCACCCGCCCCCGGGGAGGCAGCCGACGAGGGCGACTACGCCAGCGTGCAACTGTTCGTCGAACGAGCCAAACAGCACGCGCCAGGGTGGAACGCTGGCCTCGCCGACGGTTCGGTCGCTCGGCTGTGCCATCTGCTCGACGGTATGCCCTTGGCGATCGAACTCGCCGCCCAGTGGGTCGGGCATTTCACCCCCGGCGAGATCGCGGCAGAGATCGAGGCCGATCTTGACTTCCTGGCGACTCGCTCGCTCGACGTCCCGGACCGGCAGCGCAGCCCGCGAGCGGTGTTCGATTACAGCTGGCGGTTGCTCGACGAGGCAGAACAGCAGGCGCTGATGCGGATGTCGGTATTCCGCGGGACCTTCGACCGCGACGCCGGTCGCGACGTCGCCAAGGTCGGGATGACCACGCTGATGGCGCTCGTCCAGCGATCATTCGTCCGCAACGTCGGAGTTGGCCGCTACGCGATGCACGAGTTGCTCCGGCAGCTCTCCGGCGAGCGGCTCGCGGCGAGTGGTGCCGAGCCCGAGCTGCGTCAGCGGCATGCGATCTACTACACGTCGTTGGCGGAGCACGCGACCTCACGCCGAGCCGGGCCGCAACAGCCGCACTGGTTGGCACGGCTCGACGACTCCATCGACAATCTCCGCGCTGCGTTGGCCTGGGCCGACGACCACGACGACCAGCACCTCGGCCTGCACCTCGCCAGCGCGCTGTGGCGCTATTGGGAGATCCGGTCGCACTTGGTCGAGGGCCGTCGTTGGCTCGATCGATTCGTTCCCGGCGCCGCCGATGCCGGCGTCGATCCGCGAGTGCTCGCCAACGCGTTGTACGGCGCCGGATGGCTGTCACACCTGCTGCGCGACTTTCGCAGCGCCGACCAGTACCTGTCGGACGGACTCGCCGTCGATCAGGCGGCCGGTCGCGCCGGGCGGGTGGCCTGGGTGCTGACGCAACGAGCGATGATGGCCAGGTCGCGCGGCGACTATCGTGCCGCCTTGGTGCTGCTCGAGGAGAGCACCGCCGCCGCCGACCGAAACGACGATCGTGCTGGGATGGCCGCTGTGCTGTTCCGGCTCGCCATGGTCACCCGCGAGCTGGGCGACTTCACCCGATCCGTCGAGATATCTCGCCGCGCCATCGAGGTCTATAGGGAGCGTGGCGATGGTTCGGGCGAGGGGCTCGCCTTGCTCGGGCTGGCCGACAACGCCCGCGATACCGGCGACGCCGCTGAGCTGGAGGCCCACTCGGCCCGCGCCCTCATCATCGGCCGTCAGCTCGACCAGCCGTGGGTTACGGGCTACGCGCTGAATAACCTCGCGGTCGCCGCGCTGATGCGCAGCGACCACTCGGTCGCACTGCAACTCGCGTCGGACGCACTCACGCTGTTCCGCGCTCGCTACGAACCCAATGGCGAGGCTGAGGTACTGGTGACCATCGGCAACGTGCATCTCGCCGCTCGCCGGATGGACGACGGTCGCCGCACCCTGCTCGACGGGCTGCGCCTCGCATCCGAGATCGGGCCGTACTTCCTCGTTCCCACGGCCGTCGAAGATCTGGCCTGTGCGATGAACGACGTGGGGATCGCCGTGCACGTGCTGGCCGCCGCTGATACCTGGCGTGCCGTCAACGGCCTGCCGCAGCGGCCGGTCCGCCGCCCCGTCATCGATGCGGTGCTGGTCGACGCCCGCCGTGCCCTCGGCGACGAGGACTACGACGATGCCTGGAAGGAGGGAACCGGCTGGTCGATCGACCGTGCCATGTCGATCCCGTCGCCCGCTCGAGTCATCTAAGTGATTGACAGGTTGAACGGGGCTCAGGCCCGGCGGCCGGGGTGGTCGCCGGGGCTGAGTCGTTCGGGTGCTGGATCGAAGGTCAGCAGCGAGCACGGTGCGGATGCGGTTGGCTGCGCGGCGAGCGCCGCGGTGTGGGCGGCGGTGACGCGCGAGTAGGTGTCGAGCGTAATGTGGACGTCGGCATGGCCGAGCTGGTCCTGCACGATCTTCGGGTGCACGCCCGCCTGCAGCGCCAGCGTGGCCATACGCACGCGACATTGCTGATCAAACAGTGCCGGTCAAAAGTGTTCAGCGACCGACTCGGCCACGCCACAACGGCGTTCACGATGGACACGTACCAGAGCATCATGCCCGGCATGCAAGCCGCCGCCGCCCGAGCCTTCGAAACGCTCATCCACCCCGGTCCCGCCCGACGGCGGGCCGTCGTAAGGGCTGGCCATTGACATCCCGTCAGTCTGGCCGAGACGGAGATCGGGACACGGCAAAGTGTCCGAGTTTCCGTGACAACCGGGCAACACCCACGGCAGAGGTCGGGGCTAGCGTCGCACGTGCGACCGAACTGTTCGGTGGCACGAGGGGGAGAGACACCGTGAGCGTGATGCCCTGCGACTTCGTCGACGTCGACCGGTACCCCATCGCCGCGGCCGGCCCGGCGCGTAATGCCGTGATCGACCGGTTGCGGGGGGCCATCGCGAGCGACGGTTGTGCGGTGTTGAAGGGCTTTGTCCGGTCCGAACGCATCGCCGAGCTGGTCGAGGAATGCGACCGAGTCGCGGTGAACGGGCACCGCAGTTTCAACCGCACGAATCCCTACTTCACCCAGGATCGGCCCGATCTGCCGGAACGCCACCCGTTGCGCCGCTTCTATGACCGATCCAATGCGTTCGTGCCGGCCGATAATTTCGGTCCGGGCAGCATCCTGCGCGGGATCTACGAGTGGCCCGCGTTCGCCCCGTTCGTCCAAGCCGCGCTCGACGAGGATCAGTTCTACCGGTACGCCGATCCACTGGCTGACGTCATCGTCAACACGGCCGAAGCGGGCAACGGCTTTCCGTGGCACTTCGACACCAACAACTACACCGTCACCCTGGCCCTCCAGAACGCCGAAGTAGGCGGTCACTTCGAGTACAGCCCGTACTTGCGTACCCCGCTCGACGAGAACTATGCGGGTGTCGAGGCCGTGCTCGACGGCGACACCGACCTGATCCGGACGTTGCATCTCGAGCCCGGTGATCTGCAGATCTTCAAGGGTCGCTACTCGCTGCACCGCGTGACGCCGCTCGCCGGGTCGCGAGCGCGCTACGTCGCGATCTTCAGCTACGTGGAGGAGCCGGGAATGGTCGGCAGCCCCGAGCGCACCGCCCAGCTCTACGGTCGCGTGCTGCCGATCCACCTCGAGCGCGCCGGACTGCGTGGCGACGCCCTGGTCGACTGACCGTCATGACGTCAAAATGTGGACGACCGGTCGCGCGATGCCGAAGGCGGGCGACGTCCTGTTGCAAGTCCTCGCCGCCGGTGTCAACAACCCCGAGATCAACACTCGCCTTGGCTGGTACTCCGAGACAATCTCTACTGCCACCGCCGCTATCGCCGACGAGTAGGAGGCAGCGACAGGCGGGTTGTCGTCGACAAATCCGTTGACAAGCGTCCGCCGGGTTCGCGGCTGGCCGTTGACGGCCACAACGAGCGAAGCCCTGGTCGATAAAGCGATCTACCAGGGCTTCTGTAGTGGCGGGGGCAGTGTTGGCGGGGCAGGTGTTGGCGGGGGCAGGATTTTGAACCTGCGACCTTCGGGTTATTGGAAGGGCGTGTCCACCAGTGACCGTCATGATCTGCTGGTCACCGTGAGCAGCTCGTTCGCCCGCGACCGCGCCACCGTTATGCACGGCCAGCGACCGCAGTGAGCCGCCGTTCGGGTTGCAACGCGGTTGCATCGCCGCGGCGACAGTCCGAGCTGGAGCGAGCGCGACGGCTCACGACACCGGATTCCGTTCGCTGGCCAGCTGCAAGACTCCTGCTATGTACCGGTTCAACGACGTTGAGATCGATCCGGCGTGCCGTGAGATCCGACGCGCCGGCGTTGCGGTGCACCTCGAACCGCAGGCGTTTGATCTCCTCGTGCTCCTGATCGAGCACCGGGATCGAGTGGTGGCGAAGACCGATCTGCTCGATGGTGTCTGGGGCCACCGGTTTCTCTCTGATGCGAACCTGACGACGCGCATCAAGGAAGCGCGACGAGCGGTCGGCGACGACGGTGCGTCACAGCACACCATTCACAACGCCCGCGGCCGCGGCTATCGCTTCGTCGCGCGACTCGCCGGTGACGGCCCGGCCCGGCTGGCCGGTCCAGTCGCGCTCACCGGGCGCGAAGCCGACTACGCAAGAGTGACGGCGGCGCTCCGCACACAGCCACTCGTGACGCTGTTGGGGCCGGGCGGCGCGGGCAAGACTGCGCTCGCTCGGGCGATCCTCAGCGACGCACAGGTCGGCGGCGTCGACGGTGGCCACTTCGTCGACTTGAGTGCTCTGGAGCCGGGAGCTGACATCCTGCCGGCGGTTGCTCTGGCCCTCTCCGTCACGCTGGACGCGGCACGGCCAGGGACCGCCGTGTCGGCGATCGCCCGGCTCGAGGCACTGGTCGTGTTCGACAACTGCGAGCACGTCGTCGACAGCGCTGCCGAACTGATCGAACGGCTGCTGTCGGTGCCGGATCGGGTTGTTCGGATCCTCGCCACGAGCCGCTCGCGGTTGGGGGTCGGCGGCGAGTGGATCCACGAGGTAGCGCCGCTCGACCCCGCCGCGGCGCTCGTCCTGTTCGCCCAGCGAGCTGGCTCGGCGCGACGCGGATGGGACATCGACGGCGTCGACCGCGAGCGACTCGACGCGATGCTGGCCAAGCTCGATCGACTTCCTTTGACGATCGAGATGGCAGCCGCCCGCTTGGGCTCGATGACGTTCGACGACATCGTCGACTCGCTCGATGCCGGGGCGCCCGTTCTGCAGGTGTCGCATCGTTCGAGCGGGCACCGCCACCGGAACCTGGACTCGCTGGTGAACTGGTCGGTCGGGCTCCTGCCCGACGAGCAACGACAGGTGTTCGAGGACTGTTGCGTGTTCGCCGGCTCTGTCGCCGTCGAGGATGCTGCGGTCGTGCTCGACACCGGGTCTGCGACCGGAGTGCAGCTCGCCGATCTCGCTGAACGTTCGCTGCTGGCAGCAGATCTGACCGCCACGTCGGCGCAGTACCGGATGCTGCAGACAGTTCGATCGGCAGTGACCGGCAGTTTCGAGTCGTCGGGCCGAGCCGGCGAACTGCGCGCTCGTCACGCATGCCACTTCTCCTCGATCGCTACCGACAGCGACCATCGCATCCGATCCATCGACGAACACGCAGGCCGTCGCCGTCTCGAAGGCATCGTCCCCGAGCTCCGCGCGGCACAACGTTGGGCGCAGGCCCACGACCCAGTCGCCGCCGATGCCCTGTACACCTCGCTGCACCTCTTCACCTACTCCTCGTTCTGGAACGAGCCGGAGCAATGGGCCGGCGCCATGCTCGCCCGCGATCTGCAGGTGCCAGCGCCAGGAGCACACGCGCTGGTGGCCGGGGCGGCAGCGAACCGGGGCGACCTCGACCAGGCGACGGCGCACGCCCAGATGGCGTTGACGTCGCAGGATCGACGCGTCCAGGCCACGGCGTGGGAGATCATCGCCGACGTGGCGATCTACTCGGGCGACTACCCAGGGACGGTCAGCGCGACTCGCGAGCTTCGCGGGCTCGCCGCCGCACTCGGGGATCCACACCTCGATGCAACCGGCGTCGTCGACCACGCTCTCGCCGAGGCCTTTCTCGGCGACCCACTTCTCGGTCTCGAGCTGATCGACCGCTTCAACGCGGCCCACTGCTCCCCCTCGGACCGAGGATGGCTGAGCTACACCCGCGGCGAGTTGCTGAGCGCGCTCGCAGACCCAGCAGCGACCGATGCCTACGTCGCCGCAATGGGGCTGGCGGCCACCGTGGGCAACTACTTCGTCGCATCCGTCGCGAGGATGTCGCTGGCGACTGAACTCTCACGCGCCGGCGAGCGAGACAAGGCACTCGACGCGTACGCCGAGTGCCTACACGGGTACGAGCGCCACGGAAATCTTGTCCATGCCCTGACCGCGCTCCGCGAAATCGTCGAGCCGCTGACTGACGTCGGTGACATCATGACCGCAGTCCAACTGGCGGCTGCGACATACGACGACACTCGTCGAGTCAGCTACGGAGCGCAAGCCAAACGTCTACCAATGGTCATCGAGCGCCTCCGCAACTCGGTCGACGTCGACCGCTTCGATCAGTGGTGGGCAACCGGTGCCACCTTGGGGCTGTACGACGCAGTCCGGCTCGCCGCCGCCGCCCTCGACCGTCGCCATGCGCGGCCAGAGGACTGATCCTCAGACAACCCTCAGGGAATCCACGAGCATCCGCACATCCTGTGCGTTCCCATGAGCACATGGACACCATCACTCGCACCCCATGGCCCGCCAAGGGCACCACTGTCGTCACCGACGCCGGACTCGAGACCTGGCTGCTGTTCCAACGCGGCGTCGACCTCCCGGCGTTCGCCGCGTACCCCTTGGCGGCGACCGAGACGGGTCGGGCCCTGCTCACCGAATACCTGCAGCACTACGCCGCGATCGGTTCCTCAGTCGGGGCTGCGCCGGTGCTGGACGCAGCCACGTGGCGGGCAAATCCCGACTGGGCCGCGGTGCTCGGTCATGACCTCGACACACTCGGATCCCACATCGATGCGTGTATCCAGGTGGTCGCCGACGTGCGCTCCACCTGGAGCGGCAAACAACCGTTCCTGATCGACGGCCCGGTGGGTCCCCGCGGCGACGGCTACCGCGTCGAAGACTCCATGACACCCGAGGCCGCCGCCGACTACCACAGCTTCCAGGTCATCCGGATGGCCGAGGCCGGCGTCGACGTCGTCACCGCTCTCACCATGGGGTACGTCGGTGAAGCCGCTGGGGTCGCGCTCGCCGCCAGCGCAGCCGGCGTGCCCGCCGTCGTGTCGTTCACGCTCGAGACCGACGGACGCCTGCCGACCGGCATGCCGCTCGGCGAGGCGATCGAGGCCACCGACGCGGCGACCGGCGCCTCCCCACTGCATTACATGATCAACTGCGCCCACCCGTCGCATTTCGACCACGTGCTCGATCCCGCGGCACCCTGGGCCCACCGGATCGGTGGCATCCGGGCCAATGCATCGGCGCTCAGCCATGCCGAACTCGACGAGATGGTCGAACTCGACGAGGGCGACCCCGACGACCTGGCGCGCCGCTACGTGGCGCTGCGCGACCAACTGCCGAGCCTGCACGTCGTCGGCGGCTGCTGCGGCACCGACCACCGCCACGTCGCTGCCATCGCAACAGCCTGGCAGCGCTGAACTCGACGGCCTTCGGGTTCTGGGCTCGAAGGCCGTGGGGGTTCGTCGGCCCCGTCGGCGTCATGGTCATCAGCGGTGACGGGCGCGCCATCACGGTCAACGTCACGGAGCCTTACGTGGCGCCATCGACAGCCTCGTCGCCGACGTTGGATTGCAGCGTGGTTGCACCGACGCGACAGAACCAGGTCATGCCCGCTCGGCAGCGGCGCGGGCTTGACGACTTCTTGGTTGTTCATCGGCCACGGCGGCGGATCTCCCTCAAGTGTTCGGCGAGGTCTTCGCCGCGGACTCCCCAGCCCCGTAGATCGGCGAACACTCGCGGCCACGGCGCGACCATCATCCCGTCGGCTTCTTCGACGAGGCGACTGGTCGTCGCGGTCGGAAAGCAGGTCAGTTGCAGCCGTCCTCCTTCTATCGGCTCCAATTCGGCGGTACGGGCTGCGTGGGCGAGGTCGGTCAGCGCTGTGCCGGCGATGTACACGTCGGAGGTGTTGAGGTTCGTCAGATGCGGCGCAGTTACCATCAAGGCGACTGCATCGGCCGCCGCCCACACGATCCCCGCCTCGGTCCACGTCTTGCCGACGTCGATCGTTGCATCGACAACGTCGCGCCAGGCGACGCCCACCCGTAGCGAGGGTGGCCGCCTTCTGGCTGCAGCAGCGGCGGCCGCAAAGGCGTCGAGCAGTCGATCGGGGTCAACGACGCGGCGCCCCGATACTCTGCCTCGCTTGGCCTCGTGGGTGAGTAGTTTGACGTCGGTGAGGGTGCGTAACGCAGTCACGCAACTCCCCGTCGACAGGCCGGTGGCCGCTGTCACGGCGTCGACTGTTGGTGAGATGTCGCAGAGCAGCGCTTCGGCGACGGCCTCGGTCGCAGCGGTCCACCCAGACGGACGGTGACGGGCCGAGTCGACGAGCCCGGGCCGCACGACGACGATCGAACCGATGGCAATCTCAGCGGCACCAGTCTCATCCATCCACCCGATACCGGCATTCGAAAGCTCTGCTCTCGCGCCCGGCGAGAGTCGGCGTGCGGCAACGAGCTGGGGGCGCTGCGGGCCGGTGTCGAGCGCACGACGAACATCCGGGAGCCATCCTTCGCCCGCCCACGCCACTCTCAGCTCTGTACCGTTGATGACGACCCGGTCCGGTCCACTCGCCGAGACCTCGACCTGCTGGGGCAACACGGCCACGAGTAGCTCCCGACACCGAATCGTCGGTGTCGACGACTTGGGTGTGTCCGTTGGCTCGGCCATATAGATCAGATTTATCTCAATACATCAGAAATTGCCGATCTATATCGCTCCGGTGTTGTTTCTCGGAGGAGACCGAGCCTCGAACGCCTGGTCGCGGCGATACCCCTACCCCTTTGCGGGCACGCACCACCTGAACACCCACTCTTTTGCGGGCAGTACCGCAACGGCTGGCTCCAAGAGAACCCAGCAGTCGGGCGCCGCCCGGGTTCACCCGATCGCCCACGACACGTGTTCGAGCAGCGTGTGGGCATCGGCGTTCATTGCGTCGAACAGGTCGCGGCTGAGACGTTCGACAATGTCGCTCTCGTCGGGGGTGAGCTCCAGGAACTTCCGGTAGGTGCGCAGGACGTTGGCGATCGTGTCGGTGGAGACATACCGGTCGGAATGCGCGGCGAGCACACCCAAGGGAATGACAGCCACGGCGCGGTCGACTTGGATCTCCATTCTGCACCTCCCGGCAGGGTCGACGTCGCGTCTCATCGTGGCCGATCGTCCAGGCCTGACGCGCCTGGATTTTCCGCGCGTTGCCCTGAACACCGTCGGAACGTTCGAGGTTCCGAGGATTTGTGACGCGGCGCGTCACAAATCTGAGGCGCTAGAACAACCCCTTGAACAACTGAGTGAGGGAGCCCCGATGCCGACGCCGTCCGTTCATCGATTGAAGATCACGCTGCGAGGGATCCGTCCTCCGATCTGGCGGCGGATCGAGGTTCCGTCGAACCTCACCTTGTTCGAACTCTCGGCCGTGCTCGAAGCGGCGATGGGCTGGCTCGGCGGGCACCTTCACGCGTACGACGCCGCTGGCGTCACGTATCAGCTTCCTGATGACTTCGATAGCCCGTTCGGTCACCGGACCGTCGATGAGCGCAAGGCTCGCCTCGGCAAGGTCCTGTCGAACGTAGGCGCGAAGATGACCTTCGACTACGACTTCGGCGACGGCTGGCAACACGACGTCCTCGTCGAAGCGATCGGCCCGGCCGATCCGGACGTGACGTATCCGCGCTGTCTGACCGGGCGTCGGACCTGCCCGCCGGAGGACTGCGGCGGTCCGTGGGGTTACGGCGACCTGCTCGAGATCCTGGCCGACCCCGACCACCCTGAGCATGCCGAGCGGCTCGAGTGGTGCAGCGGATCGTTCGATCCCGAGCAATTCGATAACGAAGCGACCACGACCGCGATGCAACACGCCGAGGCGTGGGAACCCGACTTCTGAACCTTGCGAGCGTCGGCTCTCGGCGACTGGTCACGTGCAGTGTCGTGCCAGCCTGAGGTGCCCTCCTGTTTGTAGCTGCAAGTCGGTCAGTCGCGGCGTTGGTACGGTGAATCACCATGTTCGCAGGGAAGAAGGTCCTCATCACGGGTGCGCTCGGCACGCTCGGCCAGGCGCTCCTCGGTCGCTTCGCCGCCGAGGGTGCAGAGGTCTACGCGTGGGATCGACCTGACTCACCGAACGCCCAGGACACGCTGGACCGGATCGCTCATGGCGTGACGTACGTGGGCGAGGATCTCAACGACTTGGCAGCGACGCAGGCTCGGGCGATCGATCTCGCGAACGAGGTCGGAGGCTTCGACATCCTGGTCAACAACGCCGCGTACGTGACCAACAAGCCGCACGAGGATTTCTCGATCGAGCATTACGAGGAGGAGATCCGGATCAACTCGTCGGCCGGGTTCGTGCTCGCTCGGGCGTTGAGCACCCACATGAAGGAACGGCGGCAGGGCAAGATCGTGTTCGTCACATCGCTGACGCTCACCGGGGAATGGGACGGGTTCGTTCCATATGTCGCGTCGAAGGGTGCTGCGTACGGTCTCGTCAAGTCGCTTGCCCGCGAACTCGGACACCATGGGATCAACGTCAATGGAGTGAATCCCGGCGCGATCGTGTCCGAAGCCGAGTGGCGGCATTTCGGTGACAAGCGTGAGGAGTACCACAACTGGGTGCTCGGACGGCAGTGTCTGAAGCGCCGCATCGAACCGGGCGACGTCGCCAACCTCGTTGCCTTCCTGTCCTCGCCACAAGCGGATCTGATCACCGGCCAGGACGTCCACTGCGACGGCGGCTGGTAGGTCGCACCTCGAACTCGAACGACCGTCACTCGTCGCCGAAGCGAAGCCTGCTAAGTCTTTACCGTCAACGCTCCGATCGCGCTACGCCAAGGAGTATGGCTTCCCCCGACTCGGAAACTTCCTAGCCCATACGGGTGACCAGGGCTTTCTCCGGTTGGGCCGGCGGTCACGCATCCGCTGGCTGTTGTCGTCTACCGATTGTTCCCCCGGTTCTCGATGGTCGAGACCGTTGGTTGAAGGAGGACAACGTGAAGGGATACCTGCGACGGCGAGGCGACCGCTACTACGCGGTGATCTACGAGGGCCGTAATCCGGTCACCGGCAGAGAGCGACGAACGTGGCACCCAGCCGGGACCGACGAGGCGGAAGCGGAGCGACTCGCCGCGAAGTTGGCGGCGGCCGAAACCGACAAGGTCGGCGCAGTCCGAGCGTTGACGTTCGGTGCCTTCCTGACCGGGCAGTGGCTGCCGGGCAAGAAGCTGCATCTCGCGGCCACCATCTACCGCGGGTACGAACGCAACGTGCAACTCCACATCCTGCCGTCCCTCGGCAAGGTCGCCATCCGACGACTCCGCTACCAGCAGATCGAAGCGCACTACGAACGGCTGCTGCATCCCGTCGCGGGTCGCGCCCTGGCACCCAAGTCGATCTACGAGATCCATCTCATCATCAGCGGAGCACTCGCCGACGCGTTGCGGCGCGGGTTGGTGACCGCTACGTCGCCGTCATCGTCCGAGCGCCCAAGCAGCGGTCGCTGCAACGCTCCGTTGGCGTGTCGTTCACCGAGGACGAGTTGCGCCTGCTGATGCGCACTACTGCTGGTCACCGGCTGTTTCCGCTGTGCTGGTTGGCGGCGATGACGGGGATGCGACGCAACGAACTACTTGGTCTGAAGTGGCCCGACATCGACTTCGCCAAGAGGCGACTTCACCTCAACCGTGGCCTCGTCGCCGTCGGGTACGAGGTCCACGAGACACGGGGCAAGACGAAGACCTCCCGTCGAGCGATCTCGCGGGATGACACGACCCTGGCTGTCCTGGCCGGCTGGCGCGCCCTCCAGAACGCTGAGTTCGTCGCGGTCGGCATTTCGAACGAAGAGAAGTGGGTGTTCGCGGACGGCAACGGCAAGAGCATCCATCCCCATGCGGTGTACGAAGCGTTCGTGCGGATCGTGCACAACGCCGGCGTTCCGACGATCAGATTTCACGACCTGAGACATACGCACGGCAGTCTGCTGATTAGAGCCGGCGTCCTGCTGACTTCGAACATCAACAGACTCCCACCTCAGGAGGCCTTTTTGGTGGACGCGACCACCATCACCCGATCACGAAACGGTGGATCGAGGGTTAGACCTCAAGCGAGACGGGGGCCCGGAGCTTCAGGTCGCGTCCCCGTCAGGTGTCGTTGCTCGGTTTGCCGTTGTCGCAGATGCAGAATTCGTTGCCTTCGGGGTCGATCATCAGGAGCCAGGTGCTGCCCTGTTCGTGGCATGCGGTGTCGGTGACTCGTCGGGCGCCGAGGTCGATGAGTCGGGCGGCCTCGGCGTGGATGTCGGGTGTTTCGATGTCGAGGTGCATCCGGTTCTTGGCGAGTTTCGCCTCGCTCACGTGTTGGAGGAGCAGTTTCGGGCCGTTCCGGTCGGGCGGGTACAGGGCGACGTACGCGCCGGCGGATCCGACGTTGACGTAGCCGAGCGCAGCCGCCCAGAACTCGGCGAGCAGCGCGGGGTCGGCGCAGTCGAGCACGAACCCGAACCGGGCTGTGTCTTTGTCGTTGTTCATCATTTCGCTCCATTCGGTGTACTGCTCGTTCGACTGCCGCGAGCGTAGGCGCGCGGCAGTCGGCTGTGGTCAGTAGTTGAAGGTGAGCGCACCGCCTTGGGTGAACTCGAACAGCGACGGCGCTCCTTTGACTTCGGCACCCTGCACCCATTCGGCGTCTTGGAGGTCGCGCTTCTTGACACAGACCGGGCAGGCGTAGAACCGGCCACCGCGTTCGATGTACTCGGCGTGGAGCGCAGCCACCGAAGGTGCGTCGGGGATTTCGATGGCGTCGGAGTAGCCGGCGGTGGCGAGGTGGACACCGTCTTTGGTGAGCCACATCAGGGCTTGTTTGCCGGCGCGGAGGGCTTCGACGCCGAGCAGATAGCCGATCAGGACGGCTTCGGGGTCGTTCGTGCCGTGGGTTTGGCCGATCACGACCTTGTCGTCAACAGACATTGCAGGTTCCTTTCAATTGGTGGTGAGATTTCAATACTCGCATCACCGGCGATCGGGGTGGTCAGGGCCGTCGGGCGAGGAAGGCGTAGCCGTACACCTCGAACGAGTGTGCTTTTTCTTCACCGATCGCGCCGCCGAACGTGTCGACGGGCGGTCCTATGGTGATCTGGTCGAACCCGGAGTCTTCGAGCATTTTGTGCCAGCCGCACGGGGCAGCCCTCCGGCGATTCAACCGTCCACAGATCCACGTCTCGGATCGCTTCGATCGGCACGGGGCGGCCATTGGCGATGTCGGCGAACTGGAGGGTGCCGCCGGGGCGGAGCACCCGGAAGACTTCGGCGAACACCGCCTGTTTGTCGGCGCACAGGTTGATCACCCCGTTGGAGATCACGACGTCGGCCCATCCGGTCTCGACCGGCATCGTCTCGGCGAGTCCTTCGCGGAACTCGACATGCCCGAACCCAAGCTCGCCGGCGGTGGCGCGGGATTTGGTGAGCATCTCGGCGGTCATGTCGATGCCGATCACATGCCCGGTCGGCCCGGTCTGGGCGGCGGCGACGAACGAGTCGAACCCAGCACCCGACCCGAAATCGACCACCCGCTCGCCAGGTTGGATCTGGCGGAGCGAGAACGGGTTGCCGACCCCGGCGAACGATTCGACGGCCCGATCGGACAGCGCTTCGACCGTGACAGTGTCGTAGCCGAGGCGGGCGGCCAGCGGTCGGCCGGTGTGGAAGTGGTGCTGGCCGTGTGGGTCGAGCGCCACGTCTCGGTACTTCTCGCGGACTTGGGTGCGGAGCGTGTCCACATCGACAAGTAGTTCGGTGGTCATGGTGATCCTCCTGTCCCGGCTGCGGTGGGCAGGCCGGCTCGTTTCCATTCGGGGTATCCGTCTTCCAATCGTTTGGCGTTGAACCCGCGGCGACGCAGCAGGCGCACCGCTTCGTCGGCGTACGCGCAGTACGGGCCACGGCAGTAGGCGACGATCTCGGTGTCTTTCGACAGTGAGCGCAGTTTGCGGAGTTCGCCGATCGGCACCGGTTCGGGGCGACGGTCACTGCGGTCGATATCGCCCCGTTGATGTTGGAGCGGGCCCGAGCAAACGTGCAGGCCGCCGGTGTTGGCGATCGGGTGACCGTGGCGACGGGCGACATCTTGGATCTGGCGTATCCGGAC
>JANMJD010000114.1:0-1734 GCA_031371195.1 Actinomycetes bacterium
CTCCACGGTCATCGTTTGCGGCCACCTGTCCAGGCGACTGGGCTCCAGACGAGCCGAGGGGTGTGTTCCGGGCAGACGAGGGCTGACCAATCGTGCGGCTGGGTGCCTTTCACCCGCGTAACATGTTGCGATGAGCGCGTCAGGTCCGAACGTAGCCCCGTGGCAGGAGCCGATCTGGTATGCCGTCGTGCTTGGACGCACGGTGCTGGGAACCGTCATCGCCTCAGTGCTGATCTTGGCCGTCATGTACGTCGGCCTCATCGCCATCCACCATGTCGCCATTTCCCTGGGCCTCCTTGACGTATCAGAGGATTGACGTCAGCCCGTTCTCGCTACCAGGCAAGCACCCGAGGCTCGGGATGGCCGGGGCCGGGTCAACCGTCCTAGGCTGCCGCTATGGCTGACGAAGCGCTCTCGTACACCGCCGGACCCACCGACGTACCCCTCCTCGAGGAGACGATCGGCGCCAACTTCGAACGCACGGTGGCCACCTACGGCGCCCGGGAGGCTCTGGTTGACGTGGCCACCGGTCGCCGTTGGACCTACGCCGAGCTCGACCGGGACGTGAACGCGTTCGCGCGTGGGCTGATCGCCACCGGGATCGAGGTGGGTGACCGAGTCAGCATCTGGTCACCGAACTGCGCGGAGTGGACGATCGCCCAGTACGGCACCGCCAAGATCGGCGCAATCCTCGTCAACATCAACCCGGCGTACCGGACGCATGAGCTGGCGTATGCGGTCAACCAGTCCGGGCTGTCCCTGCTCCTCTCGGCAACGGAGTTCAAGACGAGCGACTACCGCGGCATGATCGACGAGGTACGCGGCGACTGTCCGACGCTGCGTGAGGTGGTCTACCTCGGCACCGGCGACTGGGACACCTTGACCGCAGCCGGCGAAACGGTCGAGCCATCGGCGGTCGCTGACCGGATGATGACGCTGCAGCCGACCGACCCGATCAACATCCAGTACACGTCCGGCACGACCGGCCGTCCCAAAGGCGCCACGCTGAGCCATCGCAACATCCTCAACAACGGCTACTTCACCACCGAGCTCATCAACTTCACCCACGAGGACCGGCTGGCGATACCCGTGCCGTTCTACCACTGCTTCGGGATGGTGATGGGCAACCTCGGATGCACGAGCCACGGCGCGACCATGGTGATCCCGGCTCCCGCGTTCGATCCCGGACAGACACTGCAGGCGATCAGTGACGAACGGTGTACGGCGGTCTACGGCGTCCCGACGATGTTCATCGCCATGCAGAACCATCCCGAGTTCTCGTCGTTCGACCTGTCGTCTCTGCGCACCGGGTTGATGGCGGGATCACCGTGTCCCGTGGAGGTGATGAAGCATTGCGTGTCCGACATGCACATGGCGGAGGTCGGAATCGCCTACGGCATGACGGAGACGTCGCCGGTCTCGACGCAGACGCGTGTCGACGACGATCTCGAACGTCGTACCTCGACGATCGGCCGCGTCCACCCGCACGTCGAGATCAAAGTGATCGACCCGGTGACCGGCGAGACGCTTCCGCGCAACGAGCCGGGCGAGCTGTGTACGCGGGGATACTCCGTGATGCTCGGCTACTGGCAGCAGGAGGACAAGACCGCAGAGGCGATCGACCGAGACGGCTGGATGCACACCGGCGACCTCGCGGTGATCCGGGATGACGGCTACGCCAACATCGTCGGGCGCATCAAGGACATGGTGATCCGGGGCGGAGAGAACATCTAC
>JANMJD010000255.1:0-1824 GCA_031371195.1 Actinomycetes bacterium
CGGCGCCCAGACCACCCACACGGTGTGGCCGGCCGCCGCTTGCAGCACCCGAGCCGCGAACTGTTTCGGCTTAGCTCGAGCGTTGCGATCCGCATAGTCGACCCAATCAACCAACTTGGGCCCGGCGAACGTGGGGTAGACCACTTCCTTCAGCCCGGACGACGGGTCGATCAACCGATGTCCGTCAGGACCGAGCTGGTCCGGGCAGAAGACCACGACGTCGCCGGGCCTCGCCTCCGCATTCACGACATCCATGATCTGAGACGCTTGGGTCCGATTGGTATGAGCGTTGCGAGCTCCTCCAATGAACCCCATGACCACGATGAACGCAAGAATCGCTACGCGAAGCCGATGATCACCAATCACCAGGATTCCGGCGGCGACCGCGAGTGCAAAGAGCGGATACATCACCGCGGCGTATCGAGCCTGGAAAGCGGTGCCACCAAGGAACGAGGCCACCAGGCCGAGCATCAGCGTGGCGGAACCGACGAGCCACTCCCACCGCACTCGCGAGACGGTTCGCAGGTCGACCGAAATCTCGCACCGCCCGACGGCCCGCCCGGCCAGAGCAAGCAACGCCAACACAAACGCGACCGGAATGAGCGACCAGCCTTCGGCGGTCTGGCCGCCGACGAAATCCATGATCCCCAGCGCGGCCGCAGTGGGAGGCGTGGCGGGTGTATCCCACGGCGTGCCGGTATGCGCGAGTTGGTACAGGAAGTTGGAGACCCACGGGAGAAAGAGAAGCCCGCCGACGACCATGCCGAGCAGCACCAACCGAGGCTGGCGACGTTCGAGCTCGGGTGCTCGCCACGCCCGGAGCACCATCAACGTTCCTACCACCGCGAGGAGGAACAAGGACCAGTACTGCGTGTACAGCAGTGCTGCTGTGGTCAGGGCGACGGCGACGAAGCGCCCGACCGTCGGACCGTGGTCGATCATGCGTTGGACGACCAAGTACCCAAAGAGCACCAAGACCATTGCGAGCATGTACATCCGAGTTTCGGTCGAATACCGGATGGTGTAGGGCGACGACGCGACGACGAGCACGGCGGCCCACGCTGACCACCGTCGTTCCCGATCGTCGGCGCCGAATCGCAGCCCGGCCACGTAACTCAAGGCGATAAGGACCAGGCCAAGGAACCCGGACAACGCTCGGACCGCGACATCGCTAGACCCGAAGACCTGGATCCACCCATGCAGCAGCACGTAGTAGAGCGGGGGCGCTCCGTCCTGACGCAGTGCATGCTCGAGACCCGAGAGCGGCAGCTTCGCAATGTTGACGGTGAGCGCTTCGTCGAGCCAAAGATCCGATGTCGTCAGAAATCGAAAGACGATGGCAACGAGGAGCACGCCCGCCAGCGCAGCGGGGACCAGCATCCGAGAGGCTCCCGCCGGCTGATCGGAAGTTGATGTGCGGGTTGGGACGGCAGATGAGACCTTCATGAGAAGGGCGACACGTTACCGGCGCCAGTTCCGGCGACGGTGCACCGACGAGCTCAGCGGTACTCCCACCACTGAATCTCGGCCATCATCGGCAGGAGATACCGCACATAGATCGACGTGATCGCCAGCATCCCGTGGTCCTCGGTCTTCTTGTCGATGATGTCCACCCGAGGGTCTATGTCCTGCCACGTGCGCGCTGCCGCGAGTACTGCATCGAGGTCGGCCTCGGTCGCCACGCTGAGCCCGAAGTGGTCGAGCCGAGGACAGGTCATCGGCGGATCGTCGGCGATCAGAAACACGAACTGCTCGATGGTGTGGACGCTGAAGACCAGCTTCTGACCGTCGACGGTCTCGGTCGGGAGTTCGCGCCAACCGAAG
>JANMJD010000262.1:0-16389 GCA_031371195.1 Actinomycetes bacterium
CCGACGTGTTCGTCGTGGCGGTCGATGTCGTCCACTTCTCTTTCGTCACCTTCTATGTCGTCACCGTCGATGTCGTGACAGTCGACGTCGCCGGCATCGTCAAGGAATCGGTCGAGAGCAAGACGGCGGTCGCCCTGGTCGCCTCGGGTGTCGCCGAGTCCCATCGATCACTGGTGACGGGCAGTCAACCGGTGGTCGAACTCAACCTGCGCCAACTGGCCGCCGAGGTACGTACCAGGATCGTGACGGCTGCCCCCGCTTTGGAACCGTCGCTGCCCAACGCCGATGACGCTTTCCGGTTCACGATCGTCCAACGCTCCGACCTGCCCGCAGTCTGGAGATGGGTCGATACGTTCGACGGCTCTGCCGTCGTCCTGATCGTGCTGGGGGCCGCGCTGGCCGGTCTGGGATTCGTTCTCGGCCCGTCACGATGGGCACTCGCCATCCTGGCCGGCGCGATGGTGCTCGCCGCCGGTCTGATCACGCTGTCGATATCCCATCGGGTGCTGAGCGAGGTAAAGGCGCGGGTGACCGACGCTACGGCTGCTACGGCGACCAATGCGATTTTCGGCGCGGTGTTCAAGAGCCTCGACGGCCAGGCCCGCAGCCTTGCAGTGACGGGAGGGTTCGCCGTGCTCATCGGTGTGGGAGTGCGGCTCATCCGCCCCGAATACGTCCGCGCCCACGAGACCTGGTGAGCGGGATCGCGCGTTGGGAATCTGCCGGCATGCCCAGGGCGAGGCCCCGGCCGGAACGTGACCAAACCTTGAGCCATCGGCCGGTGGTGTCGGACTACCGTACGTAGCAGTTGGCGGACAACAAAGGTAGGCGGACATGGTCTCAGCGGAGAGACTTCCGAAGCGGGTCGGTCAAAAGGCGTCCAGTCCTGTGCCCGGTGGTCCGGTTTCCGGTGGTCCTGTGCCTGATAGTCACCGGATGCCGGCATGACCGCGGCAGTCAAGGTCCTCCCACCCCCGACGTCGGGAGCCGTACCTACCGGGCACGACCTGTCTTCGGCTCGTGCCCCGATCACCCGACCGGGGGCCATGCCGCCTCCGCCCGTCGTCACCGCACCGCCGACGTCCGTCGAGTGTGCGGCCACTCCCGCAGACCGTGCGTCGAGCCGACCTCAACTCGACGAACAGGTCCGCACCTTGCTGGTCCGCTCCGGCGACCTCATGCAGCGCCAGCGGGCCGAGCGCCGTGAGTTCGATGGCCGCTTGATCAAGGTGCTGCAGTTGCTCACCGAACTCGACGACGATCGCCGCTTCCTCACCGAGCGTGTTTCCATCCTCGAGGAGCGGCTGGCCGTCATCGAGCAGACGAGCGTCGCTCCCGGCGATCTTGCCCTCGCTCGCCACTGACGGGACGAACAGATCCCTGGGTCCGACGGGCACGGCGGACAAGTCGGCGCCTCGGTACCTCGATGATGACCGGTTGAGTCGGACCTGCGATGGTCGCGTTGTCCGGTTGAATGGCCGGCGTGATCGCCTACCTGGCCGCCGACGGGTTCGTCGACCAATTGATCGAGGAGCTGACGCTGGCCGGCGCAGTGGTCCGGTCGAGCCACGGTGATCTGCTCCTGACCGACGGTCCGGTTGTGCGGGCGGCGTGGACGGCCAACGTGTGGCACGACGCCGAGGAGTTCGCCATCGGATCGATCAGCGAAGCGGCCCGCATTCTGCGCGGTATCCAACGCAACTGGAGTTGCTATGCGCCGATCCTCGGTGGCCGCTGCCGACTGATCGGTGAGAAGCTCCCGTACGTTTCGGCGCGACCTCTGGTGATCGGTGAGCGGGTCCCGCAGGCCCCGCTGGGATCGTGGACGCTGCTGGCACCGGACCGCCTGCTCGTCGCCGGCCGGTGCGACAGCCCGTTCCCCAATGGTGTGCCCAACCTGGTCGAGGATCGGGAAGGCCCGCCGAGCCGGGCCTATCTCAAGTTGTGGGAGGCGTTCGTCCGCCACGGCCGGGCACCCCGACCGGGGGACTATTGCGTCGACCTCGGGGCGAGTCCGGGCGGTTGGACGTGGTTGGCGGCATCGCACGGCGCACGAGTGGTCGCCATCGACAAGGCGCCGCTCGACCCGGCAGTCGCAGCGATGCCCGGAGTGGAATGGCGAGCGGGAAGTGCCTTCGCTCTCGACCCCGCCTCGTTCGGTCCGGTCGATTGGATGGTCTGCGACGTGATCGCCTATCCGCGCCGCACCCTGGCCCTGGTCAAGCGGTGGCTCGCCGCCGGCAACGCCCGCAACATCGTCTGCACGATCAAGTTCCAGGGTGAGACCGATCATGCGATCGTCGATGAGTTCGCCGCCATCCCCGGGGCCTGGGTGGGGCACCTGCACCACAACAAGCACGAGCTCACATTCGCGGTCATCGAGCCCGGCCCGTCAGACTGAGTCGATGAACGTAGCCCTGATCGGGACGAGCTGGTGGGCCGACGCGATGTACCTGCCGGCCCTGGCCGACCATCCGGACGGGCGAATCACCGTCATCTGCGGGCGGGACCCCGACACCACCCGGGAGCGTGCTGCGCTGTGGAAGATTCCCCGCTGGTGCACGGACTGGCGCGAGGCGATCGACGATGCCTCGGTGGACGCGGTGATCGTGGCCTCGGCCAACGACAGCCACTACGAGATCACCGCGGCGGCCATCGATCGCGGATTGCATGTGCTGTGCGAGAAGCCGTTGACCCATCTGGCCGGCCAGGCCAACGAGCTGGCCGACCGGGCCGAGGCGGCCGGCCTGACGACGATGACCCCGTTCACCTATCGATGGATGCCGACCAACCAGTGGATCAAGCGTCTGATCGACGACGGTTATGTCGGCACGCCGCGTCATCTCGACATGCGCTACTTCACCGGCTACGCCCGCAACGCCGACTATGCCTGGCGGTTCGACCGGGAGCTGGCCGGGGCCGGAGTCGTCGGCGATCTGGGTTCGCACTGGCTGCATCTGGCCCGCTGGTGGATGGGTGAGGTCACCGAAATCGGTTGCATGACCTCGACGTTCGCCAGGCGCGGGCCGCGGCCCGACGGCACGCCGTATGAGCAGGCCGAGGACACGGGGCTACTGACGGTTCGGTTCGCCTCGGGGGGCTACGGCTCGCTGCATGTCACCGCGGTGTGTTGGGAAGGCACGCCGTTCGGCCAGACCCACCACTTCGACGTCCACGGGACCGAGGGAACACTGCACAGCACGATCGATTGGGACACCGTGCAAGAGGTGCGCGGCGTGCGCGCCGGAGAACCGGGACCGGCCGCGATCCTGCCGGCTCCCGACGACATCTGGGGGACGGTGCGCCGTGATGTCGTCGGTGACACCTATCGCGATGTTTTCAGGACCACCGATGCGATGGCCCGCCAGTGGGTCGGCGCCATCGCCCGCGGAGAACGCTGCGAGCCGTCGCTGCGCGAAGGCGCCCGGGTGCAGGAGTTGGTCGATGCGGCAATGACCAGCGCCGCCGCCGACGGTCGGATGATCGCGGTGTAGGCACGGCCCGCGTCGATTGCTTCGGAGATCGTCCGGCGTCAGACGGTCTCCGGCCGAGGCCACCAGTCGGCGACCTCGGCGGGTTGGCGGCTGTAGTACACCAATGCCGGTGCACCGGCGCCCTGCGGTGGAGCCGTCATCGCCGTCGCTGTCAGACCGGACGCGTTCGGCAGTGGATCGACCCACTCGAGGCGAAGGTCGGCGATCAGATTTCGCAGTGGCTCGGTGGCGGCGATGTGGTGGTCGCTGACCTGGTGGGCGATGAACCCGGCGTAGTCGTCGAACGAGCCGAGCGTGTAGTACATCTGTGGCTGCGACCCCCGCCAGTACTCGTAGCGGCGCATTGCCGTCTCGCGGGAATGCGTCGCCGCGTACAAGGTGGCGGCGAGTTGTTCGAAGCGGGCTTCGGCACCCGGATGCACTCGGACATGGGCCAGAAAAGTTGCCATCGCACGACCCTTCGATGTGGAGCGGTGGGCCGAGAGTAGCGTCGACGCGATGGACCCGATCGACGCTGAACCGATCGATTTGTTCGACGCCGCGACACAGGAGCTCTGGTATCCGACGTACGACCGGATGCGACGGGAGTGCCCGGCGTACCGCATGCCGGGCACGAATACCTATGTGTTCACCCGCTATGACGACGTTCATCGGGCCCTGCGCCGTCCCGACCGCTTTCCCAACGGCAGTGGGAGTCGCACGTTGCTGTCGTCTCGCTCGGCGCGCGATTACTGGGAGGCACACGGCTGGAGGAAGTCCGCACCACTCGGCACCAATCCACCGATCCACCGCCGGTATCGTCAGATGATCGACGGCTTCTTCGACGCTGCAGGCGCGAGGCGGGCGGAGCCGATGATCGCCGAGGTCGCCAACCGGTTGCTCGACCAGTGGCGGGGTTGTCGCCAACTCGACTACGTCGCCGACTTCGCCCTGCCGCTGCCGGTCGAGGTGATCACCCGGCTGATCGGCTTCGACGTCGCCGATATCCCCGAATTGAAGGTGTGGTCGTCGGCATGGGTGATGCCGTTCGCCATGAATCTGACCGATGACCAGCAGATGTATGTAGCCGAACAAGGTGTGGAGTTCCAGCGCTACATCCATGCCGTCGCGCAGGAGCGGCGACGAGATCCGACTGACGACGTGATCAGCCACCTGGTCCACACCGCGTTCGACGACCCCGAAGTCGGGCCTCGCCCGCTGGAGGACTGGGAGATCATCAACATCGTCGACCAT
The DNA here is from genome assembly GCA_031371195.1 of Actinomycetes bacterium. Classification (GTDB taxonomy): domain Bacteria; phylum Actinomycetota; class Acidimicrobiia; order Acidimicrobiales; family Ilumatobacteraceae; genus JANMJD01. The sequence goes on from JANMJD010000262.1 coordinate 4,728, forward strand.
CTGTACATCGGCGGCAACGAGACGACGACGTTCGCGCTGACCTCCGGGGTGTGGATGCTCGGTCGCCATCCCGAGGTCGAGGCCCGATTGCGGGCCGACCCGACGCTGATCCCGGAGTTCGTCGAGGAGGTGCTTCGGCTCGAATCGCCCACGCAGGGCCTGTTCCGGGTCGTCGCCGAAGACATCGTCATCGACGGGACGCCCGTGCCGGCCGGGTCGACGGTCCATCTGCGATACGCCGCGGCCAATCGCGATCCCGAGATGTTCGCCTGCCCTGAGCAACTCGATCTCGATCGGCCGAACAAGCGGCGTCATGTAGCTTTCGCCGTCGGTGAGCACCTGTGCCCCGGGGCCGAGCTGAGCCGCACCGAGCAGGTCATCGCTCACGAGTTGCTGCTCGCGCGGGTCGGCGGCTTGCGGCTGTCGGACGAGAACGACTTCCGCCATCAACCCGGGTTCGTGCTACGTGCCCTTGAACGCTTGCAGATCACCTTCGACGCCGTTCGGTGACCGGCGGGACCGGCCTCAGCAGTCGTTCGGGTCGCCCTTCTTGACCGCGCCGAGCTTGGCGTCGCCGTTGCCGAACGCCGTACCCGGCGCGAGGTTCTGGCTGACGACGATCCAGTTTCGGTCCCAGATCTGCTTGCGACCCTTGCCGGTGGCGTCGAAGCTCGTGGAGTAGAACACGCCGGCCTTCTGGATGAGGTTCTGTGCCGCCTGCAGGTTCATACACACGACGTTGGGCATCTCGTGCTTGACGATGACCGTTGTCGGCGGCGATGTGAACGCAGTGGTCACCACGGCCGCGGGCTGAGCGACAGCCGGGGCGGCGCCGATCGACGGCAAATCGGCCGCGGACGGCACGGCAGGCTCGGCCGCGACGACGACCGGTTCAGCCGGCGCCGCAGCGGCCGCCGTCGGCGCGGCCGCCGTTTCGGGTGCGGGAGCCGGAGGCTGAGTCTCGACCGGAGCCACAGTCTGGGCCACTGCGGTCACCGGTTCGGCGGGCACCGTTGTGGTGTCGCCGGGTGACGGAAGCTGAGCCGGGGCGAGCACCGGGACGCCCGAAAGGGTGACGACGACCTGTGGTTGCTCGAGGGGTGGGGTATCGATGGCACGAACCCGCACCCCGGTATCGTCAGCACAGGCGGCTAGCCCTCCGACGGCAACCACACTCAACAGGCAGAGCGACAGTCCACGCACACTGGGAGTGTACGCCCGACTACGCCCGGGCGAAACCGGCGTCTACGCCGCAGTGAAGGTGATTGGCAGGGCGTTCAGCCCGAGCACGAAGTTGCCACGGCGCTTGGGCAACGGGTTGGGGGAGGCCAACTGCAGATTGTCGAGCCGGGCGAGGAGTTCTTGGAACAACACCTTCAGCTCCAGGCGGGCGAGCGGCGCGCCGAGGCAGTGGTGCCGTCCGTAGGCGCCGAAGGCGACGTGATTGTTCGGCGTGCGGTGGATGTCGAAATGATCGGGTTCGGGGAACACCGACTCGTCGCGGTTTGCCGACGGATAGAGCAGCAGAATGCGGTCGCCCTCGTGGATCTGCTGACCGTTGACCTCGACGTCGCGTGTTGCCGTGCGGTTCATGTTGCGCACGGGGGTCGTCCAGCGCAGCATCTCCTCGATCGCGCCGGGCAGAAGGTCGGGGTTGGCACGTACTTCGGCCAGCTGCTCGGGATGGCGCAGCAGGGCCTCCATCCCGCCCGAGATCACGTGGCGGGTCGTCTCGTCGCCACCGACCAACACGAGCATCGTCTCGAAGTACAGATCGATGTCGCTCAGTGGGCCGCCGTCGTCGTCGGCGTTGGTCATCAGGCTGACCAGATCCTCGGCGGCACCACCGCGTCGTTCGTGGATCTTGGGGATGATGTACTGCCAATAGTCCGCCCCGGCCTGGTCGACCTGCTCGCGCAACTCGGTGCCGCCGGTGGCGAACAGATCGGACCAGTGGAGCAACTCGTCGTGGTCGTCCTCGGGGAGTCCCATCAATTCGCCGATCATGTACATCGGCAGCGGGGTGGCGATGTCGGCGACCAGGTCGCACTCGCCCCGCTCGATCACCGAATCGATCAGCTCGCCGACCTTGCGGCGCAGGTACGGCTCGTGATCCTCGACCCGGCGCAGGGTGAAGCCGCCGCTGACCATCCGCCGCCGACGAGTGTGCTCCGGCGGATCGAAGTTGATCATCGACGCGACGGAACTCTCGGGCCGCGACCCCTGGGCGGACGAGAACGTGTGCCAATCACGGCTCATCATGCTGACGGTCGCGTGGTCCGCTGCGCCCCAGATGCCGACCGAATCGTCCCAGTACAGCGGGGCATTGCTTCGCATCCAGCCCGACAGCTCGTCGAAATCGGCGTAGAAATCAGGACTGAGCAGCTGGATCTCGGGACGCGTCGGATGCTGCGGTGTGCGTGTGCCGGCCCGGTCGAACACGATGCGGTACGGCTCCATGTCGGTCGAGTCGATCTCACGAGTCATGGAGCCGACGATACGCCGCGACCCTGGCGACGTCCGGGTCCGGCGGGACCCGTAGCCGCTGACCGGAACCGGCAGCGGCTACGCCGCCAGGCGGGCGGCATCGAGGGCGATGACCGAGAACATGGCACCCTGCGGATCCTGGCAGAGGGCGAACCGGCCCACCATCGGGATGTCCGACGGCGGAACATGGATCTGGCCTCCCAGCTCGGTCACCTTGGCGGCCGACGCGTCGCAGTCGGCGACGGCGAAGTAGGCGAGCCAGTGGCTGGGCACCTCGGCAGGGAACTCCGCGCCCATCGGCATCATGCCGGCGATGCCCCGGCCTTCGACGGTGAACTCCGTGTACATGAACTCGCCCATGTCGGCCTTGTTCGCTCCCCAATTGAACACCGCGGCATAGAACTTCTCGGCCGCGTCGGCGTCGCGGGTGGCCAGTTCGTTCCAGCAGAGCGTGCCGGGCTCGTTGACGAGTTCGGAGCCGATGTGTGCACGGGGCTGCCAGACGCTGAAGGCCGCACCAGCGGGGTCCATGAAGATCGCCATGCGACCGACGTCCAACACGTCCATCGGCGGCATCAAGACCTGGCCACCGTTGGCGGTGACGGTTGCGGAGGTGGCGTCGGCGTCGACAACGCTCACATAGGTCGTCCAAAAGGGTGGCATGTCGGGATTCATCTGCGGCCCCATGCCGGCGACGGCCTTGCCGTTGAGCATGCACATCCGGTAGCCGCCCGCCTCGGGCGGGCCGTCGTTGATCTCCCAACCGAACAATGCCGAGTAGAACGCCGCGCCGCCTGCCGCGTCGGGCGTGCCCAGATCAACCCAGCTCGGGGTACCCGGGGCATATGAGGTGATTTCCATGGCAGGACTCCTTTCGGCGACACCGCTGTCGCGTGGACCGTCCACCATAGTCGGTCGACAGGCCCACCTCGACGGGCCGATTCCTCGCGGTCATGGTCTGAGTGCAGGCCTCAACGATCCACAGGCGGGGGGATCAGGACGAAATTGCCGACGTGGTTCTTCTCGAGGAACTCACGTTGCGCTTCGGCGATCTGGTCGAGCAGAAGCGTTTTGGCGACGAGCGGCCGGATCTCACCGCGCTCGATGTAGGCGACGAGGTTCGGGAACACGGTTTCATCCCACGCCGTGCAGCCGATGAGGGTCAGGTCGTTCAGGTAGAGCGTGCGCATGTCGAGCGCGACGACCGGACCGCCGATCGCACCCGACGACGCGTATCTGCCGCCTCGCCTGAGCACCTTCAACATGTCACCGAACGCGGAGCCGGCCACATTGTCGACGACGACATCGACCGATTTCTCTCCCAGTCGCTGCACGATGTTGTCGTCGCGATCGATCACGCGGTCCGCACCGATCGCAAGCACCCGGTCCATCTTCTCCCGACCGGCGATGGCGGTCACCACGGCGCCTCGTCGCTTGGCCAGTTGCACGACGGCGGAGCCCACACCACCCGAAGCCCCGGCGACGAGTACGTGCTCCCCGTGTGCCACTGCGGCGCGGTGCAACATGTTCTCGGCCGTCCCATAGGCGCACGGGATGGAGCCGAGCTCGACGTCGCTCCAGTTGCAGGCCACGGCGAACACCTCGGTCGCCGGAACCTTGACGAACTGGGCGAATGCGCCGTCGAAGTCGGCGCCCATCCAGATGTTCTCCATCGATCCGAACCCGGCTGGGCGGATGCACGGCCGCACCAGCACCCGCGAGCCGACGAGGCGTACATCCACGCCGGGGGCGACGGCGACGACGAGACCACAGCAGTCCGTCCCCTGGATGAGCGGGAATGGTGTCGGCGTGTTCCACCCTCCGTCGACCGTGCCGGGCCCATGCTGCCTCTCGGCCGTCACCGTCGCGGCGGTGCTGGCAGTGACCGTCTCGGAGTACCAGCCGAGGCGGGTGTTGATATATCGGTGTTGTTCACCCCCGCCGCGAGAACCCGCAGGATGACTTCTCCTGGACCCGGTCTCGGCGCGGGGACGTCGCGGTACTCGAGTTTGTCGTACCCGCCGTGGCCGGTTGTGACGACAGCCTTCATCGTCGTCGGAAGATCGGTGGAGGGCGTGGCTCGGGGCATCGAAGGATTCCGGTCAGCCGCGTTTCTGGACGCGGGCCCATTCGTCCTTGAGACCGACGGTCTGATGGAAGACGAGGCCCTCAGCGGTTGCATCGCGGCAGAAATAAGCCAGGCGTTCGAATTGCACGTGGCCGCCGAGGGCGATCTCGGCCATCGACGGTTCGAACTTGGCGCCGGCCAGGATCTCGCGTGAGGTCGGGTTGAGCTGGTCGAGCGGGTCGATCCCGTCGGAACCGGGGAACGGGTCGGTGAACAGCCGGTTGTAGATCATCGCCGTGCCCTCGATGGCGTGGGCCGACGAGACCCAGTGGATCGTTGACTTCACCTTGCGACCATCGGGCGCGTTCCCGCCGGCCGTCGCCGGGTCGTAGGTGCAGCGGATCTCGATGATCTCACCGGCGTCGTCCTTGACGATGTCGGTACAGGTGATCAGGTAGCCGTAGCGCAGCCGCACCTCGCGCCCGACGGTGAGCCGGTAGTACTTCGGCGGAGGCTCCTCCATGAAGTCTTCGCGCTCGATCCACAGCTCGCCGCTGAACGGGATCATCCGGGTGCCGGCCGTCGGATCCTCGGGGTTGTTGACGGCCTCGCGCATCTCGACGTGTCCCGCGGGCCAGTTGGTCAGCACCACCTTCACCGGGCGCAGCACAGCCATTCGCCGTTCGGCCGTGGCATTCAGTTCGGTGCGCACGAACGACTCGAGCAACTCGATCTCGTGCACCCCATTGGTCTTGGCGATGCCGATGTGGGCACAGAACGCTCGGATCGCCGAGGCCGGGTAGCCCCGCCGACGCAGGCCGCGCAAGGTCGGCATGCGGGCGTCGTCCCAACCGTCGACATGGCCCTCGGCCACCAGCGCGGCGAGCTTGCGCTTCGACATCACGGTGTAGGTCAGGTTCAAGCGGGCGAACTCGGTCTGCTCGGGGGTGTCGCCGGGCAGCGGCAGTTGGGCGAGATACCAGTCGTACAACGGACGGTGGCTGTCGAACTCGAGGGTGCAGATGGAGTGGGTGACGCCTTCGATGGCATCGGACTGCCCGTGTGCCCAGTCGTACGTCGGGTAGATGCACCACGCATCGCCGGTGCGGTAGTGGTGGGCATGGCGGATGCGGTACATCACCGGGTCGCGCAGCTGCATGTTGTCGTGCTGCATGTCGATGCGGGCCCGCAACACCCGCGACCCGTCGGGGAACTCGCCCGAGCGCATCCGGCGGAACAGGTCGAGGTTCTCCTCGACGGTGCGATTGCGGAAGGCACTCTCGATGCCCGGCTTCCCAAATCCGCCACGTTTGGCCGAGATGGTCTCGCCGTCCTCGTCGTCGACGAAGGCGAGGCCGCGCCCGATGAGGTACTCGGCCCACTCGTACAGCTGCTCGAAGTAGTCCGACGCGTAGACCGGGTCACCGGTCGGGCGGAACCCGAGCCAGGCGATGTCCTCGATGATCCCCTCGGTGAACGCGACGTCTTCGGTTACGGGGTTGGTGTCGTCGAATCGCAGCCGGCACACACCGTCGAACTCCTCGGCGATGCCGAAGTCGACGGCGATCGCCTTGGCATGGCCGATGTGCAGGTAACCGTTCGGCTCGGGTGGGAAGCGGGTCTGCACCCGCCCGTTGAACTTCCCCGACTCGGTGTCGGATCGGACCAGTTCACGAATGAAATCGCCCGCCATGCGAACGCCGGGGCTCGACTGCTGTTCCGCCCCCGCCGCAGGTTGCGGTTCGGCGTTCGTCGGCTCGTGAGCGGTCATCCGAGTACAGCTATCGCACAATCACCCCATCCCACAACCCGGTCCGACGGCCTCATCCACACGGCGACAGGCCACCATCGCCGGAACGGGCAGCTTCTGGGCCAACGCTGACCCGCTGCCTGTTCGATATCCGTCGCAGGCCGACGGACATCGAACAACGAACCCGAGGCGGACCCGAGGCGGACCTCAGGCGGACCTGCCGGTGTTCGTTATCCGTTGCGGACCGACGCAGATCGAACACAGACCCGAGGCGGACCCCGTGGCGGACCCGGCGTCGGCCGCGTCCCGTCGATCGCTAGCGGCTCTTCAGTTGCCGACGAGGCGGTCGCGGAGTTCGCGCTTGAGGAACTTGCCGCTGGCGTTGCGGGGCAGTGGCTCGTCGATGAACCAGACCTGGGCGGGGATCTTGTGCTTGGCGATCCGTTCGGCGAGGAAGGTGCGCAGGCCGGCCGCGTCGAGCGTGGCGTCGGGGGCCAGGAAGACGGCGACGGCGACGTCCTCGCCGAGGCGCTCGTCGGGCACGCCGAACACGGCGGCCTCGGCGACGTCGGGATGCTGGTAGATGACGGCCTCGACCTCGGAGCAGTAGACGTTCTCGCCGCCCCGCAGCACCATGTCCTTGGCCCGGTCAACGATGTAGACGAAGCCGTCGTCGTCGATCCGGGCGATGTCGCCGGTGTCGAACCAGCCGTCGCGGATGGCGTCGGCGGTCGCCTCGGGTCGATTGAGATAGCCCTTGATGATCACCGCGCCCCGGGCGCACAGCACGCCGACCGATGTCGGCGAGACCGGAAGATCGTCGCCCGCCTCGTCGATCAACTTGACCTCGACCGTCGGCACGATCGGTCCGCACGAGTCGGGCTTGGCCAGGAAGTTGCGCGCCGAGTTGGCGGTGAGGATGCCGTGCGTCTCGGTGAGGCCGTATCCCGTGAGCGGAGCCTTGCCGTTGATCGCCCCGGCGATCTTCTCGACGAGGTCGGGCTGCAACGCCGCGCCGCCCCCGCCCATGCCCATCAACGACGACGTGTCGCGCGTCGCCCAATCGGAGTGCAGCAGCATCTCCCGGCTCATCGTCGGCACACCCGAGAAGCTGTTGACCCGTTCACGCTCGATCAGCTCCAACGCCCGGGCGGCGTCCCACTTGTAGGTGAGCACGACCCGCGCGCCGATCATCGTCGCCGGGTGGAGGATGCAGTTGCAGGCGGTCACATGGAACAGCGGGGTCGGGGCCATGAACGTCATCTGCGCCGGCGGCGTCGCCGGAGCGACCTCGACGCCGGCCTCGGCGTTGGCGGCGGCCTCGGCCATCGGGGCGGCGGTGTTCATGAAGGCGATGTTCAAGATGTTGTGCACCGAACCGCGATGGGTCAGCTGGGCACCTTTGGGAAATCCGGTGGTGCCCGAGGTGTAGAAGATGCAGGCGTCGTCATCGGGATCGATATCGACGACGGGCAGCTCGGCGGGAGCATCGGCGGACGACACGACGTGGGACCAGTTCGACGCGTCGGCCGGGAGGTCACGCGTCGAGCGGACGGCGATCACGTGCATCGGCCCGCCGTTGCGGACTGCGTCGAGAATGCCGAGCGCTCGTTCGAGGCGTTCGTCGTCGGCGATCAAGACCTTGGGCCGCGAATCGGTAAGGCCGTACTCCATTTCGACCGGGGTCCACCAGGCGTTCATCCCGACGATCGCCGCGCCGATCGACACCGTCGCCCAGTAGGCCACCACCCACTCGGGATAATTGCGCATGGCCACAGCCACTCGGTCGCCGCGCCCGACGCCATGGGTGTGGTGGAGCAGGTGGGCCAGCGACCGCGCCTGGGCGTGGATCTCGCCGTAGGTGTAGCGCTCGTCCTCGTAGACGATGTAGTCGCGCTCGGCATACTGCGCGCTGGCCGTCCATATGTCGCGCAATGTCGGAGGCGCCGACTTGAACACCTTCATCGGGACGCCGCGCACCTCGATCGTGGTGACTTCGAACGGGGAGCCAGGGGCGAGAAGCTGCTGGCGGGCGGCGTGGTAGTGCTCGAACACCCCACCATCGTGAACGCTGTGATGCCTGTCATGCCAACCGGGCGCCCGGTCGGCGACGAACGGCTCGCCCGACCTCAGAATTCGAGGATCAGCCTGCCGCGAGTCCCACCGGCGCCGAGGATCCGATGAGCCTCGCCCGCCGCGGTGGCGGGCATCTTCTGCGCCACCCTCATGGTCACCGCACCCAGCTCGACGAGTTCGCGGATGCGGTCGAGTTTGGCCTGCTCGCGGGCATATTCAGGGATGCGGACCAGGTGGATGACGATGTCCCGCTCGCTCTCGCCCGGAAAACCCCTGACGGCCGCCAGCCCACCGCCGTCCTTGACCGCCGGCAGAATCAGACCGTTGAGCAAGGCCCCGTCGGCCACGGCATCGACACCGTCGGGATGCAACCTGCGGACACGGGCGGCGAGGTCGTCGCCGCGAGGTAGCACCACATCCGCGCCGAGCGACCGCACCAGTTCCTCGTCGGCCGGTGATGCATCGGCGATCACGTGGAGTCCGTCGACCTTGGCGAGTTGCACGGTGTAGCCACCGAACGCCCCGGCGGCTCCGGTGACGAGCACCGTCTGCCCTGGCTGCAACCCGAGCAGATCGAGCGCCAATCGGGCGGTGAGGGCATTCATCGGCAGACTGGCCGCCTCGGCATCGGTTGCGCCGGCGGGCACGGCGGCGACCGACTCGGTCGGGACGACGACGTATTCCGAGTACCCGCCATGCGACCCGCTTGGCACGACAATCGCCATCACATGGTCGCCGAGGCTCAAGGTGGTCGATACGCCATCGCCGATCTGATCGAGCACCCCGGCCACGTCCATGCCCGGTACGTACGGCGGATCGAACTCCTTGAGCATCGCGGCCCGCGCCCCGTTACGGGTGAACGTGTCGGTCGGGTTGACCGCCGCCGCATGCACGCGGATCCGCATCTGGCCCGGGCCTGCCTCGGGGGTGGGGATCTCGACGACCTCGAAGGCCTCGGGCCCACCGAACTCCATGACTCCGACGACGCGCATCCGGCGAGGATACGTGCCCGACGATGATACGAACGATGCCGTCACTCCTCGACGATCACTTTGGCGGTTGAACCGCGACCGAACGTCTCGGGGGAGTAGATCTCCTCGGCCCGGGTGGGCGGCGTGACGAACTTACCCGGCGTCGTGGCCCGGGCGACGTAGGAGTAGTCGTAGGTGCCGGCGGGGAGCAGCGCCGAGAACGCCTCGGCGCGGTCGTCCTTCAGGTTCTGGTGATCGAACCAGGTGCCGTACCACCACCAGTCGGCACCGGTGGGGGCAGCCGCCGGATCGGCCGGCACGTCCGGCGTCGTGGCCAGCGCCGGGTTGAGGATCTCCAGCCCGGCCGGTAGCGGATCGATCAGGGCGACGTGGGTGCGCTGGCTCTCGGCGATCATCGTCAGGCGCACCCGCACTTTCGCCCCGGCCCTGATGTGCCACGTGCCATCGGCATCCCGCGAAACATCGGTCGGATGGTCGACCGCCTCGTAGGTCCGCTCGACGACGAAGCCGCGATCGAGCGCTTCGAGCGTCAGCGACGAGGGCGCATAGCGCAGGCCGAGGCGATAATAGAGCCGTCCGGTGCCTTCCTTGGAGATGGCGATGTTGGCGTTTCCGGCCGTGACCAGGTCCGATGTCGGAATGGTCATCCGCACGCGATCGATCGACCGGCCGGTGAACTGATGATCCCCGGCGTACCGGTCGCCCAGCCATACCCGGGCGACAAAGGCCGGATCCTGGTTCTCGTAGGTGTCGAAGTACCGCTTGAGGGCGAGCAGGATGAACGAGTTCTCCTGGATGTTGTCCCATCGCCCCGCCGTGCGGCCGCCGAGCAGTCCGGCGACGACCTTGGGGATCAGGTCCGACTGGGGCCGCTTGGCGATCAGTGCGTCGAGCACGATGCCGTCGGTGCGCCGGTCGGAATGGAGGATCAGCGAGGCGTCGTCGCCGTAGTCGGTGGCGAAGTTCGCCGCCCCGGCGGTCTCGACGGCCCGGTTGGTGAACAACCGCTCGATCGTGGTGTCGGCCGCCGGGTCATCGAGGACCGGCCACAGCCAGGCGATGGCATCGAGGGTCATGTCGGTCCCCCGCGACGACCACAGTGAAGCTGCCTTGGCCGTGTCGCGATCACCGGCCAGCGCCCGTACGTTGAGGGCATAGCTGCTCAGCGCGTCGCGGCCCTGCTGGCCGATTCCGGCTGGAAAGTGCGATTCGATGTCGGTGATGTAGGCGAGCGCCATGGCGAGCGTCTGGGCGGGAACCGTGTAGCCGTTGTCGCGGGCCAGCACCAGGGCGTGGACGGCCTGGATGGTGTTGTACGCCTCGGACGGGCGGCCGCGGTCCCAGTAGGGAAAGCCGCCGTCGTCGTTCTGCAGCCCGACCAGACCGGCGATGTCGCGGGCGACCGCCGCATCGATCGTGTCGGCCGACGGCAGGCCGGGGGCGTCGAAGGCGTCGAGCACCTTGCGCAGGGCGGCGATCGCCATGATCCGCGAGGCGTACCCATCCGACGAGTCGTACGGGTACTGCGTGATGTAGAGCACGGCGTCGGTCAACGCCTGCAGCGAGGTCGACGAGGTGGTGATGTCGAGTCCGCCGAACTGGGGGATCACCCCGGTCGGGGCGACGAGCGGTTGGATGGCTGCGCCGTCGTCGATCACGCCGTAAGTAGCGAAGGCCTCGGTCGTCGCCGGGGTGTACACCGGCAGTTCGACCGTCGTGGCGTCGGCCTCGTTGCCGTTGACGTTCACGGCGGCCACCCGGAACCGGGCCGTGCCGGCCTGGTCGGCCGACACCGGGAAGCGGACCTCGACTCGGTCGTTGGCGGGAACGTTGATCCGCGTGCCGGCCGGGCCGTCAAGACGCAGGTTGGCGGTTTGCAGGGCGAGGTCGACATCCATCGCCTGGTCGGTTTGGTTCTGCACGACGACCGGCAACTCGAAGGTGTCACCGAAGTTGGCGAACCGCGGAGCCGACGGGCGGACCATCAACGGCAACCGCGCCGTCAGGTTGGCCTCGGTCGAGCCGAAGTGGTCGGCCCCGTTGACGGCGACGACCATCACCCGGTAGCGGGTCAGGCTGTCGGGCAGGGTGACGTCGATCGTCGCCTTTCCGGCGGCGTCGGTGATCACCGACGGTTCGTAGAGGGCGAGGGCGTCGAAGTTCGTCCGCACGCCGATCGGGGCCCCTGCGTCGCCCCCGCCGACCGACTTGGCGCTGGCGTCGAAGGCGGCGGATGCCAGCCGACCGCTCGGTGCTGCCGTCGAGGTGGGCGCAACCGCCGCATCGGTG
>JANMJD010000269.1:0-20363 GCA_031371195.1 Actinomycetes bacterium
GATCAACTCGTTCAAGGCGGCCATCGGTTCGACGATCATCTCGGTGTTCATCGGCGCCCTCGCCGGGGTCGCCGTGGTGCGCCGCACCGGTCGATGGACGAAGGTCTTCATGGGCCTGTTGTTCCTGATCCTGGTCACACCCGAGATCATCGATGCCGTCGCCCTGCTCGGCTGGTTCTTCGACCTGCTCGACAAGATTCCCGGTCGCAACCCGTTCATCAAGGGCATGTTCGGCATCCGCGGCGGAATGATCAGCCTGTGGGTCAGCCACTCGCTGTTCTCGTCCGCCGTCGTCACCCTGATCGTCCGGGCCCGCCTACAGGGGCTCGACGAGTCCTTGGAGGAGGCCGCCGCCGACCTGGGGGCGACCCCGGCGCGGGCGTTCCGCCAGATCACGTTACCCCTGATGGCGCCGGCGCTCGTCGCCGGGGCGATGCTGTCGTTGAGCTTCTCACTCGACAACACGATCATCTCGAGCTTCGTCGCCGGCGATTCGTCGACGTTCCCGGTGCTGCTCCTCGGCACGGTCAAGTCGACCCCGAAACCCAACGTGGGGGCCGGAGCGGTCATATTGTTCCTCACCACGCTGTTGGCGGCGACAGCGACGGTGATCGTGCTACGACGAAGCGGCCAGTCATCGGCGGAGATCGCCTCGAACCTCGCCGCCGGATGACTTTTCCGCCGGTCGATACCGACATCGTGGTCGTCGGCGCCGGCCTCGCCGGTCTAACCGTGACCGAGCGCCTGCAGCAGTCGGCACGACGTGTCGTGCTGCTGGAGGCGGGCGGGCGTCCCGGCGGGCGTGTACGTACGGTGCGCCAACCATTCGCCGGCGACCAATTCGCCGAGAGCGGTGCCGAGTGGGTCGACGATGTGCACGAACGCATGCTGCGCCTGCTCAGCCGCTTCGGGGGAACCCTTGAAGGTGCGGGCCAGACGTGGACGACGATTCGCCGTTGGCTGCACATCGACGGCCATCTGGCCGATCCGGCCGAGCTGGCGGCGCGATCTCCGAAACTGCACGACGAACTGGCCCGCTACGAGGCGTTGAGCGAGGTCGGCGTCGCCACGCTCGAAGATCCGGCCCATCCCGACTGCCATCCCGACGCCGCCGCGCTCGACTCGCGCACCCTGGCCCAGGTGATCGACGACGCCGATCTCGGTCCGATCGCCCGTTTGTTCGTCAGCCGCGATCTGCAAGGCGAGTTCGCCGCCGAGCCCGAGGAGATCTCGCTGCTGTCGGTCACCCAGCAGCGGTGCCTCTACGAGTGGGCCGGCGAGGGACACGGTGCCGTGCGCGCCTATCGAGTGGTTGGTGGTCTCGAGCGCGTGGTCAGCGGTCTCGTCGACGCTGTCGGGCCGGCGCTGCGCCTCGGAGAGTCGGTGGTCAGGATCGAGCACGGTGACGGCGTGATCGTGCACACGCCGCGGGCCGCATTCCGCGCCGCCCACGTCATCGTCGCCTGCTCGCTGATCCCGTTGCGGGCGGTGGAGTTCGACCCGCCGCTTCCCGCTCATCTCGCCGCGGCGATCGCCGGACTCGGATACGGCACGGTGACCAAGACGGCGTTGCAGTATCCGCAGCGCCGGTGGACCTCGGGATACGCCACGACCGAGTCGCCGATCCAGCGGGTCTACGAGCCGACCGTCGACCAACCCGGGGACCCCGGCATCCTGATGGCCTATACGGGCGGCGCCAACGGGCATCGTCTCGCCGAACTCAGCGAGGCAACCCGCATCGAGATGGTCGCCACCGGCCAGCGGGCGATGTACGGGGATCTCGCCCAGCCGACCGGCGGATTCTCCCGTGCATGGTCGGCCGAGCCGCGCTTCGGCGGCAGCTACTCCAACTACCGGCCCGGAGAGATCACCGCCTTCTGGGACGTGCTGCGACGGCCGTGCGGTCCGATTCACCTGGCCGGTGAGCACACGGCGATGTGGACCGGATACATGGAGGGTGCCGTCGAATCGGGCCAAACCGCAGCCGACCGAATCGTCGGCGAGTAGGTCTGATTGACCGACGTCGCGGAGGCCGGTCGCCGCGGGCCCGAATTGGAATCCCGACCCGAGCGGTAGCATTTCGGTCATGGCAACGTTCCGTGACCTGCTCGCCAATGCAAAGTCCGAGATCACCGAGATCGATACCGCCGCCGCTCAACAGCGGATCGATGCCGGTGGCAATGTCGTCGTGCTCGATGTCCGTGAGCCCGACGAGTACGACCAGGGCGCTCTTCCCGGTGCCCTGCACATCCCTCGGGGGCACCTCGAAGCCCAGGTAGAGGGCAAGATCCTCGACAAGTCATCGACCATCGTCGTCTACTGTGCCGGTGGGGTGCGCTCGGCCTTCGCCGCCAAGACGCTGCAGGAACTCGGCTACGGCGACGTGCTGTCGGTGGCCGGCGGTTTCGGCAAGTGGAAGGACGAGGGGCGGCCGTGGACGACCCCGGTCGTGCTCACCGCCGATCAACGAAATCGCTACATGCGCCACCTGCTGCTGCCCGAGGTCGGAGTCGAGGGCCAGGCCAAACTGCTCGGTGCCAAGGTGCTGATGCTCGGGGCCGGGGGGCTCGGTTCGCCGGCGGCGTTGTACCTGGCGGCGGCCGGAATCGGCACGATCGGCATCGTCGACATGGACGAGGTCGACGCCTCGAACCTGCAACGCCAGATCCTCCACAACCTCGATCGCATCGGCGACCGCAAGGTCGACTCCGCCAAGAAGACGTTGACGCTGCTCAACCCCGATGTCGATGTGGTCACCTACGACACCCGCCTCGACGCATCGAACATCATGGACATCATCGCCGGCTACGACGTGATCGTCGACGGCGCCGACAACTTCCCCAGCCGCTACCTGCTCAACGATGCGTCGGTGAAGCTCGGCATCCCGGTGGTCCACGGTTCGATCTTCCGCTTCGAGGGCATGGTCAGCGTCTTCAATCCGCTCGACGGTCCGACATATCGCGACATGGTGCCCGAGCCGCCCCCCGCCGAACTGGCCCCGTCCTGCGCCGAGGCCGGTGTGCTCGGCGTGCTGCCCGGCATCGTCGGGTCGATCCAGGCGCTCGAGGTGATCAAGTTGATCCTCGGGCTCGGCGAAGGACTCTCGGGGCGCATCCTGGCGATCGACACGCTCGACATGAGCTTCCGCACGTTCAACCTCAGGCCTGACCCGGCCAACGAGGTCACGTACGCCAACCGCGACCGCATCCAGATCAGCGATCTCGAAGGACTCTGCGCCCCCGGGCTCGATCACAAAAAGTAGGTATCTCCAACCGCAGTAAGGTGCTCTTCAAGGGCGGCGAGGGGATCGGATGGCGGCCGAGCGGGATGTGTCCCGAGCGGCGGCACGACCGTCTCGTTGACCGTGACCCACAGGAGAGCACCGTGCCCATCAACTTCATCCAGAACGATCCCCTCGATACGACATTCGTCGTGAAGTCGGTTGCGGCCAAGCACGATCGACCGTCCACGTTGGCGGGCTTCACCGTTGCCGGCTCCGAGCCGGCGACGAAGTATGCCCCGGGCACGGCCGGTTTCGTGCGGTGGCAGTCTCGCCAGGCCGGCCTGATGGCCGTCGCCGCATGGGAGAAGGTGCTCGGCTCGCACCTGCAATCGTGGCAGTCGTCGGTACCCGACCCACAGCATCTGGCGCTCGTTCCCGACGCCGGCGACGACATCAACGCCTACTACAACCGCCAGTCGGTGAGCTTCTTCCACCATACGATGCCTGATGGAACGGTGGTCTTCTCGGGCGCAAGTACCGATGTCGTCGCCCACGAGGTCGGGCACGGCATTCTCGACGCGTTGCGCCCAGATCTCTGGTCGGTCAACTTCATCGAGGTCGGCGGATTTCACGAGGCGTTCGGTGACGTCACCGCCATCGTGACGGCTCTGGCCAGCCGGTCGACCCGCGTGGCGCTGCTCGCCGCTTCGGCGGATCTCTCCCAGACCAACTTCGTCGAGGCCACGGCCGAGGAACTCTCCCACGCCATCGGCATCGTCGTCGGCCCGAATCACAATGCCGCCAAACCGCGCCACGCGGTCAACACCTTCCAAT
Source organism: Actinomycetes bacterium (assembly GCA_031371195.1). Classification (GTDB taxonomy): domain Bacteria; phylum Actinomycetota; class Acidimicrobiia; order Acidimicrobiales; family Ilumatobacteraceae; genus JANMJD01. The sequence goes on from JANMJD010000269.1 coordinate 4,058, forward strand.
GGCAGCTCCCCCAGACGATGCCGAAAAACGGCGGCCCCGACGTGATGATCGGCGAGGTTCACAGCATCGCCCGGATCATGTCGGGCTGTTTCTGGGACACCCTCAAGCTGGTCTTCGCCGCAGGTGCGTCGCACACCGAGGCGGCGTTGTGGTCGGCCACCCGCACCGTAGGCAAGCTGTTCTATCGGGCCTCGGCCGCCGCAGTGGTCACCCCGCGCTTCTTCCAGGCCGTTGGACGGGCGATGGTCCTCGTCGACGACCAGACCCACGCGGGTGCTCATCGCGCTCAGATCGGCCAGGCCTTCGCCGATCACAACATCCAACTCGGATCGAGCGCGATGTTCTCGCCCGAGGCAATCCTGCCGGGCGCTGCCCCGTCGGTCGGGGCCACCGGAGCCGTCTCGGTCGGGCGGACGACCGAACAGGAGATCCGCCGACGGCTGAATCTCGTGAGGGGCACGCGGTCGATGGTCGCTACCGACGAGCTGCGCGGCGGGGTCGCCCGGGTGAACTACCAGACGCCTGTCACGCTCGACGAAGTCGATCCACGCCTCGCCGGCGTCGTCGCCGACGCCGACATCTCGGTGCTGGTCGGCGACTCGGGCGGTCATGCCGCGGTGCTGGGGATGACGCCGGTGCTCGACGACCATGCCGCCGAGGTCAGGGCCTTCGTCGGTTCGCTGGTGGTCCACGGCCAGGTGAACACGGCGACCGCGCCTCGCCGCTCGATGGCGATGGCCGGCGCCGACGCCGCACCTGCCGAGGGAGCACCGGGCGTCACCCACGTCGTCGTGACCAGCGGCCGGGTCCGCTCGCTACAGCGCGTGGCCTTCGCCTGTGGCTGCTCGGGCGGCACCGGCGGCTGATCGGCTCGGCGGGCCGATCGTCAGATCGCCGAGAAGCGGCCTCGCACGACGTGCTCGCGACCGTCGTCGTCGACGACGGTGGTGTGAGTCTGGCCGGGCGCCAGCGGAGCGCCCGGCGGGGCGAGTTGGCCGGCGTCGGCCAGCGAGGCGGTGAACAACTCCTCCTCCGAAGGGTTGAGCTTCCCCGGCAGGTCGATCCAGTCGGTGATGTCGGTCCCGAAATGGCAACCGTGGTAACCGAACCCGCGTGCCGCGGCGATGTGGTCGGCCCGTCCGCCGACGACGAGGCATTCGGCGGCGGCGACCCTGCCCCCGAGCCTGCGCCGCGCCGTGGCGTAGACGCGGCGGTCGGGGAGCGCGACTCCGGCATGGCAGGCGAGAGTGACGCGCTGCGACGCCGGAGTGACGAACTTGGCGAGGCCGCATCGATCGAGTCGCCGGGTGAACGTGTTCAGCGCGGCCCGGTTGGCGATCGGCGACGGGTGAGCCGGGATCTCGGAGTCGGCGACGATGATCGTTTGGGGCGAGGTGCCCGATTCGGCGAGGTGGGCAAGACGAGCGAACATCTCCACGACGTGGGGGCGCGGACGATCATCGTGGACGAGGGTGTCGTCGTACTCGAACATCACCACCCGGATCATGTGGCGCCGGTCAGTCGAACAGCTCGGGGTCGGTGCGGCAGATCTCCTGCCATAGGGGCTGGAAGCTGAACCAGCCCGCCAAGGGGTACGCGGTGTTCTGGTACGTGTAGCGGGCGTACTCGTCGCGGATCAGCTTCGGCGTGCCGGCGGCCATCGCCAGCAACTGGGCCTGGCAGGAGCGTTCCATGGTGACGAACCAGAAGACCGCCTCGTCGACGCTGTGACCCGTGGTGAACAACCCGTGGTTCTGGTGGATGGCGGCTCGCTTGTCGCCCAGCTTGGCAGCCAACTCGTCGCCGGCGGCGAGGTCGAAGACCACCGCTCCACCCTGCTCGGTGATGACCACGTGATCCTCGTAGAAGTTGCAGGCGTCCTGCGTGATCGGATCGAGCGGGATGCCGAGCGAGGCGAACGCCTTGCCGTGCACGGAATGGGAATGGGCGGCGGCGATCACGTCGGGTCGTGCTCGATGAATGGCCGAGTGGATGACGAATGCGGCCCGATTCACCGGATGGCTGCCATAGACGACATCGCCCGAGTGGTTGACCAGGATGAGGTCGCTGACCCGGATATGGCGGAAACTCATGCCGAACGGGTTCACCCAGAAGTGGTCGGGGAATTCGGGATCGCGAACGGTGATGTGGCCTGCGACGCCCTCGCCGAAGCCCAGACGACCGAAGATGCGCAATGCACCGGCGAGCTTCTGTTTGCGGTGGGTGCGCTCGTCGGCGACATTCTCGAACGTCGGGGGGCCGTCGATCGTGACGGCCTTGGGGGTCAGCTCGATCCCGTCGATCGTTGGAACCGTCGCGACGGGGTGCTCGGCGATGCTCATAGGGCCACGGTAGCCAATCTCGCCGCTACCGTTGGCGCTGCATGGCCCAGTTCCGCGTGTTCGGTATCCCGGTGTCGGTCGATCCATGGTTCTTCTTCGGATTGTTCTTCGTCTACAGCTGGTCGGGGGGCGGGCGCACCGGTCTGTTCGCCGCCGTCGCCCTCGGAATCCTCACCCTCATCCACGAGCTCGGTCACGCGCTGACGGCTCGTCGATTCGGATGCACGGTGGCGATCAGCCTCAACCTGTTCGTCGGTTGGGCCTCGTATTCCTCGGCAGAACCGCTGTCGCGGCGTCGACGGCTGCTGGTCAGCGTGATGGGTCCAGGCACGCAACTGGCGGTCGCCATGGTTGTGCTTGCCGGGATCTACCAGGGATTTCATCGCAACCTGTCCGCAGGTGCCTCGAGGTCGGGCCTGCAGCTGTGGGGCGACCTCTGGGTCGGGGTTTCCTGGGCGGGAGTGGTCATCGCCCTGCTCAACCTGCTGCCGCTGTGGCCGCTCGACGGCGGCCACATCTTCCACGGGCTGCTCGAGAGCCTTCTGCCGCCTCGCCAGGCGCTGCGAGCGGCGCTGCTGTTCACGATCGGCGCACTCGGGGCGATCGTCCTGCTGGGCCTCATCGTCCGCAGCGGCTCGTGGCCGCTCCTGCAACGCGAGAAGCAACGCCCGAGCGAGGCGCTCACCCAGTTGGTCAGCGGATCGATGCCCGGTGCCCTGTGGGCCCAAATCCGCAGCTTCCCGGCCTATCTGCTCAATCTCCCGTGGTTCCTACTGCTGTTCTCGGGGATGAACACGATCCAGACCCTCAACCGCTTGTCCGCGGCCGATCGCCAATCGGTCGGGGTCGGGCCGATGGGCCAGGCCCGCATCGACGGACCGATCGCGGCGGAGGTGGCCGACGCCACGATCGCCGAGACGAACGGTTGGCTGACCGGTGCTCCGCCCGTGATGCCCAAGGGGTGGACGGCCTCACCATGGCTGCTTGCCCACATCGCCACGCGGGCCAACGACGAGGGCGGTGTGCAGGCGGCGCTGGCTCGGGTGGTGACCCGGGGGAAGCGGTGGGTGGCACCCGACGCACGCCGCCGGGAACTGTCGCCGCTCCTCGCCTGCCTGCCACGGCCGTGGCCCATCGACGATCCCGGCCGGGGGCGGGCGCTGCTCGACATCGCCACCCATCACGCCGCGCCCGAACAGTTCCTCGAGTACGCCGATCGGCTGTACCGGACGTCCAACGACCCCGAGGCCTTGCTCGTCGCCGCCGTCGGTCTGGCCCGGCGGGATCACCCCGACGATGCGATGGCCTGGCTCACCCGCGCCGCGGTCGAGCTTCCCGACGCCCATCGAATCGCCACCGAGCCGGCGTTTGCCCCGCTGCACTCCAGATCCGACTTCCAGCAGTTGCTTGCCGGTCTGCGCCAACGCACGGGTTGACGTCCGACCGGCGGTCGTGAGTTGCCGGGACGGATCAGCGGGCGGCGTGGGCCGCACGCGTCGCGGTGATCACACGGCCGTACCGTTCGACGGCTTCGACCCCGATGTCGGCGAGGCTGACGATCATCGTGTGTGCTCCGGCGGCAACGAACCGGTCGATGCGCTCGACGTGCTGTTCGATCGAGCCGGCATTGACCGAGCGGGCGAAGCGCTCCGAGCCGACCCGCTGCGGTCGCAGGCGGTCCACCAGGTTGCGGGTGTGGGCTAAGTCGTCGCCGACGAGCACGGTGGACAGATGCGTCACTTCGATGTCGTCGATCGGGCGTCCGACGGAGGCGCAGTGCCCGGCCAGCACCGAACGTTTACGGGCCACCGTCTCTTCGTCGCCGAACAGGTTGCAGGCGTCGGCGTATCGGGCGACCAGGCGCAACGTCCGCTGCTCACCCGATCCGCCGACGAGGAGCGGGATCTTGGCCTGCAGCGGACGCGGGTAGCACATCGCCTCGGGAACCGTGATCGTGCGACCCTCGAATCGCGCACTGCCCGGTCCCCAGATCAGTGGGAGCAGCTCGAGCGCATCCTCCAGCATTGCGTAACGCTCGGCGGTTGCCGGGAACGGCCAGCCATAGGCCTCGTGTTCCTGTTTGAACCACGCAGCACCCAGCCCGCAGATCGCCCGGCCCCCCGACAGCACGTCGAGGGTGGCGACGATCTTGGCCAGGTGGGCGATGTTACGGTACGTGATGCCGGTGACCATCGTGCCCAGTCGAATCGTCGACGTGAAACCGGCCAGATACGACAGGGTGGTCCAACTGTCGAGCATGTTCTCCCACGGTCGACCGACCTGGGGGATCTGGCGGAAGTGGTCCATCACCCACAGGTGATCGAAGCCCGCGGCCTCGGCCGCCACGGCGATCTCGCGCAGTCGTGGGCCGATCTCGGCCGGACCGCCGGGAAACTCGAAGCGTGGAATCTGCAGGCCGAACCCCAGTGACCGGCGCGTCGGTGGGGCGGCGACCGTCGCCGGCACGGCCGACGCCAGCACGGCCGACGCCAGCACGGCCGACGCCGGTGTGGTCGACGCCAGCACGGCCGACGCCGGTGTGGTCGACGCCGGTGTGGTCGACGCCGGTGTGGTCGACGCCGGTGTCTGTGCTGCGGGCACCAGGGGACCGACCGCGGCCCGCGTTGCCGGTCGGATCGACATGACCTGTGCGAATGGCTCGGCGGCCACCGCTTCGGCCACGCTCGGCCAGCGCTCGAGCATGTTGCGCACGACGGCCTCGGGTACCGGCACGGCCCTCGCTCGGTTCTGCGCCCGCACCACGGCTGCGGTGACCTCGAACACGGCGGCGACACATGGGACTGCGGCCCGCTCGGCGAGGGTGAGCCAACGAGCGCGGGTCGGGGCGTCCATACCGAGCGAGTCGATCACGGTGGTCAGCCCACGTCGAAGGCGGCGTGTCACGATGTCGTCGAGCACCGCGAATGCGTCGGCGGACGCCGCCTGGTCGTGAGGACCCTCGCCGACCTGCCCGCGCAGTCCATCCGACGAGACGATCTGACCGGGCTCGAAGTTCGCCGCGGCCCACGTCGACTTACCGACACCGGCCGGTCCGACGAGGATCACGAGGCATGGGGAGGGCAGGGCGAGCTCGTCCATCGACCCGACCGTAGGCCCTCGTCGACCGTTGCGCGCTCGATGGCGTGCCATACTCGGCGCAGCAACGAACGCTGGGGGTGGAGATGTTGCCAATCCGTGCACGCAACGTGACCTTGGGACTCGGGATCGGTCTGGCCGTGATCGGCACGACGATCGCCGGTGGATTGCGGGCCGGGGCGACCGGTGACAAAGCGCCGGTCACGTTCACCGTCGGTTCGGTGCAGGACATCGACTCCTTGAACGTCACGGGTGGCTTCCTGGTGATCGACTTCGAGATCTGGAACCTCACGCTGCCGACGTTGACGAACAAGGCCGCCAAGGACTTCGCGATCGAACCCGGCCTGGCGACGGCCTGGAAGCAGAGCGACGACGGGCTGACAGTGACGTACACCCTGCGCGCGGGAATGAAGTGGAGCGACGGTGAGCCGTTGACGGCCGACGACGTGGCCTACACGCTGAACCGGTCGCGCGACGATGCCTGGGCGAACCACGTCGCCGTGACCGCCAACCTCACCGCCACGGCTCCCGACTCGACCACCGTGGTCGTCACCTCGTCGGTACCCGACCCGAAGCTGCCGATACTCGACGTGTACATCGTGCCCAGGCACATCTACGAGAAGATCTCGACCGAGGCATTGGCCACATACGCCGCCGACGACTACGTGTCGGGTGGACCGTTCACGATCGTCGAACGCAAGGAAGGCGAGTTCGTCCGGTTGGAACGCAACCCCGATTGGTACGGTGCCAAGCCCGCCATCGAGCAGCTGTTCTTCCGGTTCTTCGCCGACTCGGAGTCGCAGTACACCTCACTCAAGGCCGGTGACGTCGACGCCATCGACGATGTGCCGACCGCCGTCTACGCGACGCTCAAACCCGGTGATGACATCGCGCCGATCGGCGGGAACCAGGGATCGTTCCGTGAACTCGGGATCAACAACGGCTGCGCCACGGGTGTCGGCGATGGCCACATCGCGCTACGTGACGTGAAGGTGCGTCAGGCAATCAACTGGGCGATCGATCGTGAGCTGCTGGTGGCCAAGACCCTCAACGGATTCGGTACTCCCGGCGTCGGAATCGTGCCCTCGGCCAACCCGGAGTGGGACCTCCAGGTGCCCGAGGCCGAGCGATACCGATACGACCCGGCCAAGGCCCGGGCGCTGCTCGACGAGGCCGGTTGGACCGATGCCGACGGTGACGGGGTCCGTGAGAAGGACGGCGTGTCGTTGAAGCTGCGCTACAACGACCGTTCCGTCGGCAGCGGGTCGGATACGACACCGTTCATCACCAAATGGCTGGGCGACATCGGCATTGCGACGGATGTGTCGACCCTCGATGAGGACTCACTCACGGCCCAGATCGGCAAGGGCGAGTACGACCTGTTCACCTGGGGCTGGACGCCGTATGTCGACCCCGACACCCTGTTGTCGTATTTCACGACGGGCCAGGTGACCATCGATCCGACCTCCCCGCTGTACAACGACGCGAACTCGTGCGACCCGGAATACGACGCCCTGTACGTCCAACAGAACCAGGAACTCGATCCCGCCAAGCGGCACGCGATCGTGCAGCGGATGCTGCGGCGGTTCTACGACCAGGCGATGTACGCCGTGCTGTACAAGTACGACGATCTGATGGCGATCCGCGCCGACCGCTGGGACGGCTTCGAGAAGGGTCGCCAACCGGCCAAGATCGGCCCGGCGCTGTTCAACAACACCAGTCCGGCATACCTCACCCTCAAGCCGAAGGTGTCCGGCGGCAGCGGTGGCGGCGTCTCGGCGGTCGTGCCGATCGCTTTGGGGGCCGTGCTCGGGTTGACCGCGTTCGGGCTCATTGCGCGGCGCGGTCGGCGCCGTGCGAACGCCGACGATCGGGAGTAGCCGAACGTCGATGTTCGTGCGCCACCTGCTCCGCAAACTTGCCGCCGCCCTCGGATTGTTGGCGCTCGTCGGTGTCTTCAACTTCTTCCTGTTCCGTATCGTCGAGCGCGATCCACTGGCGAAGTACCGCGGTCGTACCAAGCTGTCGCCCGCCCAGCGCGAGGACCTGATCGCCCGCTTCGGTCTGAGTGGTTCGAAGTGGGATCAGTTCGTCCGCTACGTCGGCCGAGCGTTTCACGGCGACTTCGGCCGCTCGTTCGATTCCACCCGGCCGGTGAGCCGCGAGATTCTCGATCGGCTGCCGACCACATTGCTGCTGGTCGGCATCTCGACCGTCCTGACCGTGGTCGCCGGTCTGTGGATGGGGGCGCGCGCCGGTTGGCGGCGCGGCAGCCGCTTCGATTCGTGGTCCACCTCGTCGACGATGGTGCTCTACGCCACCCCCGAGTTCTTCCTCGGCATGATGCTGCTCGCCTTCCTCGGTGGTCGATTCGGCTGGTTCCCCACCGGCGGACTGCGTGATCTCGGAGCCGGTCACACCGGGTTCGCCGCGGTGCTCGACCGCGCCCATCACCTGTTCCTGCCGGTCACGACGCTGACCCTCGGCTACCTCGGCTCGTACGCCCTGATCATGCGCAACTCGATCCTCGACACCCTCGGCGAGGACTACCTGCGCACGGCGAGGGCCAAGGGGCTGCGCGACGTCGAGGTGATGAAGCGCCACGCCTTCCCCAACGCGCTGCTGCCCTCGGTGTCGCAGGTCGCCATCGGTTTCGGGTTCGTGGTCGGAGGGGCGATCACCACTGAGACCGTGTTCTCGATTCCCGGCCTGGGCCTGGCCACGTCCGACGCCATTCACAACAACGACCTCCCGATGTTGCAGGCCCTGTTCCTGGTATCGAGCGCCGGAGTGATCCTGTTCAACCTGATCGCCGACGTCGCCCTCACGCTGATCGACCCCAGGATTCGGCGCGCCGGATGAGACGGTTGAACAGCGGGCTCCGCGGCGATCGTGGTGGGGTGATCGCCGCGCTCGCCCTGGTCACCTTCTTCGCCCTGGCGCTGGCCGCCCCGCTGATCGCCCGCCGATCCGAGCTTCGCGCCGATGCCGGGCGCGACCGCCCATCGCTCGCCGCGCCGAGCGCGAGGTTCCTGCTCGGAACCGACGAACTCGGTCGCAGTGTCGCCGCCCAGTTGGTGTGGGGGGCGCGGGTCTCGCTGTATATCGGCCTTCTGGCCACAGTGGTCGCCGTCGTCGTCGGCTCGCTGGTCGGCCTGGTGGCCGGCTACTCGCGTGGCTGGCCATCGGCGGTGCTGCTGGCGATCGACGACTTCGTGTTGGTCGTCCCGTTCCTGCCACTGGCCATCGTGCTCGCCGTCGTCGTCGGACGCTCGCCGACGACCCTGGCGATGGTGATCGGCGCTACCTCATGGGCGGGCAGCGCCCGGCTGGTGCGCGCCCAGGTCCTCACTCTGCGCGAGCGGGGCTATGTGGAACGGGCGGTGACGTTGGGCGCAGGGTCGTGGCACATCATCCGGCGCCACATCGTGCCCGGCGTCGTGCCGTTGATCATCGCCAATGCCACCTTGATCGTGCCCGGGGCGATCCTTGCCGAGTCGACACTGTCGTTCCTCGGTTTCGGCGATCCGTTCGCCCCGTCGTGGGGCAAGATGCTCGACGGTGCCCAGCGCAGCGGGGCGATCAGCCTCAACGCCTGGTGGTACTACATCCCTCCGGGCCTGTGCATCATCGCCGTGGTGCTGGCCTTCACGATGCTCGGCCGCGCCCTTGAGCGCATCGTCGACCCCCGGCTGGACCGGCCGGCATGACCGCCCTGTCGGTCCGCGACCTGGCAGTCACGTATCGCTCGCGTGGGGGAGAGGTGCCGGCGGTACGCGGGGTGACGTTCGACATCGACGACGGCGAAACCCTTGGTGTCGCTGGTGAATCTGGGTGCGGCAAGACCACGATGGCCATGGCTCTGCTGCGTTTGTTGCCGGCAACGGCCCAGGTCACCGGCAATATCATGTTCCGCGACGAGGATGTGCTGGCGATGAAGCCGGGGCGGTTGCGCAGTGTTCGCTGGGCCGGGATGTCGATGGTCTTCCAGGGAGCGCAGCACGTGCTCAACCCGGTACACCGCATCGGCCGCCAGATCGCCGAGGCGATGGATGCCCATCATCTCCCGTCCGGCGGGCGGCGGATCGGCGACCTGCTCGAATCCGTCGGACTGACCGCCCGGCGCGCCGACGACTATCCCCACGAGTTGTCGGGCGGCCAGCGCCAGCGGGTGATGATCGCCATGGCGCTGGCCTGCGAACCGAAGCTGATCATCGCCGACGAGCCGACCACCGCGCTCGATGTGATGGTGCAGGCGCAGGTACTCGACCTGCTGCGCACCATCGGGCGCGAGCGCGGGCTGGCGATGATCTTCGTGACGCACGACCTGTCGGTGTTGCGGGCCGTCGCCGATCGCACGATCGTGCTGTACGCCGGGCGGATCGTCGAGCAGGGCCCGACACGGGCGGTGCTCAGCGAGCCCGTCCACCCGTATGCGGCAGCCCTGGCCGGAGCATCGCCGACGATCGGGGACCCGACGTCGCGATTCGCACCGTCGTCGCTGAGCGGTGACCCGCCCGATCCGGCGCACCTGCCGACCGGGTGCCCGTTCCATCCCCGGTGCCCGCGCCGGATCAGCGGGTGCGACACCGTCGATGTCGGTCTGCGCAACGTCGGGGGTGACGCCCGATCAGCGGCGTGCCTGCATGTCCCCGAGGCCGGAGGCCGTTCATGACCCTGTCGCTGCGCGGCGTGCACGTCACCTATCCGCCCCGTCGGCGCTCGGGCGATCCGGCCCGGGCCGTCGACGGTGTCGATCTCGACATCGTGCCCGGCGAAGTCCTGGTGCTCGTCGGTGAGTCGGGATGTGGCAAGACGACGCTGGCCCGGGCGATGCTCGGGGTGCAGGCGTTGACAGCAGGCAGCCTCGACTTCGCCGGGAGCCCGGTGTCGGGCGGCTCAGCCGCGAGGCGGGCACATCGCCGTCGCGTGCAGTTGGTGTTCCAGGATCCGATGGGCGCACTCAATCCACGCCAGCGAATCGCCGACATCGTCGCCGAGGGGGTCCGGGTGCAGCGCCTCGGCGACGAGGCGGGCCGCGTCGAGCGGGCGCTGGCGCGGTGCGGGCTGCGGCCCCCCGAGCGGTTCATGCAGCTGTATCCGCACGAGTTGTCCGGAGGTCAGCGCCAGCGTGTCGTCATCGCCGGAGCGCTCGCCGTCGACCCCGAGGTGCTGGTGGCCGACGAGCCCGTTTCGTCGCTCGACTCCTCGGTGCGCGGCGAGATCCTCAGCCTGCTGTTGTCGCTGTCGCGCGGGCAGGGAATGACCGTCGTCGTGGTGACCCACGATCTCGGCCTGGCATGGAACATCGCCGACCGGATCGCGGTGATGTATCTCGGTCGCATCGTCGAGCTCGGCCCGGCCGAGCGGGTGCTGGCGACTCCGCAGCACCCGTACACCCGGGCACTGCTCTCGGTGCTTCCCGAACATCGCGGGGACCGCCAGATCCTGCTCGGCGAGGCACCCGACCCGACATCGATCCCGACCGGGTGCCGGTTCCACCCCCGCTGCCCGGTGGTCGGCTCCGGGGAGGCGGACCGGCTGGGCATCGGCGACCGCTGCCGAGGTATCGATCTTGATCTGGTCGAGGGCGTGTCCGGCCACTTCGCCGCCTGTCACGCCACGATCGCCGGCGCCGCCACCGTCAGTTGAGGTGCCGGGGGATCCGTTCATGCCACCGTCGTGAACGGATGGGATCACCGTTCAACGAGGCATCGAGCTCGATCGCCACGTCGTAGGCCGACTCGTCGGATTCGATCCGCAGGCGGGCCTCGACGATGCATGTCGCCCCGGGCCAGGCGAGTTCGTAACGGGTGTTTCCCGCCGCCCAAGCCCGGGCAGGGTCGGCCAGCGGGACGCCGACCTCACCGTCGTACCGCTCGGCGTAGGCACCACCGTCGGGCAGGTCGCCGGTCGAGCCGTAGCTCGTCGTGCATCTCGTGCGCCGTCCCAACACGTCGCGCTCGATCGCCCAGATGGTCGACGGGTCCACGGGTTCGATCGGCGGTGGCTCGATCTCGGCCACGACGGGCTCGGCATGGGCCGTGCCGAAGAACTCGACGGGCAGTTCGATGCACAACGACCGCCGATCGATCTGGAGGGTCACCGGCGTCGGCGGTACCCACGTATTCGGCCAATCGGTGCCAGCCAGTGTCAACCGGATGCAGTGCCCTGGTTCGAACATCCACGCCGTCGCTTCGAGCTCGACGGCCACGTCCTCGAACTCGCCAGGGATCATCGGTTCCGGGACGGTCGACGACCGTCGATGGGTCAGGTTGAGAAATCCCCGGGTGACGAGCTGCGACGTACCGTCGGGCGCGACGTCGCACAATTTGGCCGACAACGAGGCGATTGGCACGTCGACGGCGAACCGGCCGTGGACGACAGGAGATCCGAGGATGGTGCACGGCTCGGTGATCGGCCAGTCGAACGTCCACGACCAGGCGTCGTCGTCGCGCTGGTCGACCGGCTGGCCCCACGGCAACCCGCCGGCGCATGAGATCCACGCAGTCGTACCGACATCGGCCTTGACGGTGAGTCGGTCGATCGCCCGATACGGGCCGGACGCGTCGAAGGTCGGGGTGAGAATCAGCGGTGTGGTGCGCCATTCGTCGAGGCCGTGCCACGAGCCGCGGTGAACGCGCAGATCGGGTTCGGGCGGGGTGGCCCGGCGGACGAAGACGCGAATCGGGGCGACCGGGGGCACCGGGTCGTGCCGCAGCCAGCGGCCGAAGAAGCGGATCATCTCGATGACGAGATCGAGGTGCGGGCCCGGCCGTGACGTCGCCGGTGACATATGGCTCCACGGTCCGACCAGCAATTCCTTCTCACATGTCAACGCCATGAAGGTCCGCAGCGTGTTGTTGCGGTATCCGTCGGCCCAGCCACCGACGAGCATCGTCGGACAGGTGATCCGGTCGTAACCCGGTCGCAGTGACCCATGGCGCCAGTACGGCCCATCGGTCTGCTCGCGCAGCCAGCGCAGCATCCACGGTTCGTGGTAGTCGATGCGGGCGCACCATTCGTCGAGCCAGCGGTCGCCGAACACGGCCGGGACCGGCGGCAGCGCGTTGGCCGCCGTCATGTAGTGGCAGTAGTCGACCAGATCGATGGCTCGCAACGCGCCACCCATGTAATGCACGTCGTCGGTGTAGCGGTCGTCGGTGGCATAGACCGCGCAGATCGCCCCGAGCGCCGCCGGTCGCGTCGTTGCCGCCTGGATGCTGTTGAACCCGGAGTAGCTGTACCCGAACATCCCCACCCGACCGTTCGACCACGGCTGAACAGCGAGCCAGGCGATGACGTCGTGCAGGTCGTCGAGCTCCGAGGCGGGGTATTCGTCGGTGGCCCGTCCGTACGACGATCCGGTGCCCCGCAGATCGAGACGGCACACGGCGAAGCCGGCGGCGGCCAACCGGTGGTAGTCGTCGGCATGCGAGCCGGCGGTGAGATCGTCCTTGCGGTACGGCAACGCTTCGAGCAGGGCCGGCCACGGCGACGGGTGAGCGCCCGGGTCGGGTCGGTGCAGCGTGACGGCGAGACGGATGCCGTCGCGCACCGTGATCCACGACCGCTCGGTGTCCATCGAACCAATCTACGATCTCGGCGATGGCCCTCGAAGCGTCGCTCGATCGCAGCGCCTACGTAGATGACGAGGTGTGGCGGGTCGAACAGGAGCGGATCTTCGCCCGCTCCTGGGTGTGCGTCGGGCGCGACGAGGAGGTGGGTGGGCCGGCCGGGTCGTACCGGCGCGTCGACATCGCCGGGGAGTCGGTGCTCCTGGTCCGGGGGACCGACGGTGTGCTGGCCGCCTTCGCCAACCTGTGCGCCCATCGGGGCACGCAATTGGTCGATGCCGCCGATGCCGGCGCAGTCACCGGGTGCTTCGACCGAGTGATCCGCTGCCCGTACCACCTGTGGACGTACGGGTTCGACGGCCGATTGCGCGGCGCGCCCCACCTCGACCCGACAGACACGGCCGGGCTCGATCTCGCCCGCCTGGCTGTCGACACGTGGGGCGGGTTCGTCTTCGTCGTCCAGCACCCCGATCACGGCTCATTGGCCGAGCAACTCGGCCCCGCACCCGTCCGGCTGGCCAACTATCCGCTCGATCGGTTGCGGATCGGGCACCGGATCACCTACTCCGTCGCGGCCAATTGGAAGGTGCTCTGCGAGAACTACAACGAGTGCTACCACTGCGGTCCGGTGCATCCCGAGCTATGTGATCTGGTGCCATCGTTCCGCATCGGCGGGGGCGATCAGCTCGACTGGGAGGGTGGGATTCCGCACCGGCGGGGCGCGTACACGTTCACCACGACCGGCACCACGACCCGCCGGCCGTTCGCCGGTTTGAGCGATGCCGAGCAGGTGAATCACAAGGGTGAGCTGATCTATCCGAACTTGTTCGCCTCGCTCTCGTGCGATCATGTCGCCGCCTTCCGGTTGCTCCCGCACGGCCCGTCGTCGACGACCGTCGAGTGCGATTTCCTTTTCGATCCCGAGGAGATGACCGGCGACGGCTTCGACCCGGTTGACGCGGTCGACTTCTGGGACACGGTCAATCGGCAGGACTGGGCGATCTGCGAGCGGGTGCAACGCGGGATGACATCGCGCCATTTCACCCGTGGCTGGTATGCCCCGATGGAGGACGCCAGCCTCGACATCCGGTCGTGGTGGCAGGCCCGGATGGACGTGCGGTGAGTGCGGCCCACCGCGCCGTGCCCGATGTCGACCATGTCGTCATCGGCCTCGGAGGGATCGGGTCTGCGGCCGCGTACTGGCTGGCGAGGTCGGCCGACGACTCGCGACGACGTGCCCCACGAGTCGTCGGGCTGGAGCGGTTCGCCCTCGGCCACGTCAACGGGGCGAGCCACGATCACTCGCGGATCATCCGCCACTCGTACCACACCCCCGGATATGTGCGCCTCGCCCGCCGGGCGTACGACGCCTGGGCAGCCGTCGAGGCCGAACTCGGCGAGTCGCTCATCGTACGAACCGGCGGAGTGGACCTGTTTCCGTCCGACGGGGCGATACGGCTCGCCGGCTACACGTCGTCGATGGCCGACGTCGGCGTCCCGTTCGAAGTGCTCGACGCGGCCGAGACGATGCATCGCTATCCCCAGTTCCGGCTGGCCGCCGATGTCACGGCGCTGTTCCAGGCCGACACCGGGATCGCCCCGGCGGCGCGGGGGACCGCGGCCCATCAGCGGTTGGCCGCCGCCCGAGGTGCCGAGTTGTATGAAGCGAGGCCGGTCGAGTCGCTCATCAGCGATGGAGCCGGCGAGATCACGGTGGTCACCGCCGATCATGCGTATCGCACCGGATCGGTCGTCGTGGCCGCCGATGCGTGGACCAACGAACTGCTGGCTCCGCTAGGCGTCGAGATTCCCCTGGAAATCACCCGCGAGCAGGTCGTCTACTACCCGACGCCGGCGCTCGACGACTTCGCCATCGGCCGATTCCCGATCTGGATCTGGATGGACGACCCATCGTTCTACGGGTTCCCGGTGTTCGGCGATCTCACCGCCGTCAAGGTGGCCGAGGATGTCGGCGGCCGGCCGACCACGGCACGATCGCGGACGTTCGATCCCGACCTGGCGTCGTTGGCCCGCCAGCACCGGTTCCTCGAGCAGCTACTGCCCGGGATCCCCCATGGCACGCCGCGGGTCACGACGTGCCTCTACACGCTGACACCCGATCGTGATTTCGTGCTCGACACGGTGCCCGGGCATCCCGGGGTGCAGGTGGCGCTCGGTGCCGGACACGGGTTCAAGTTCGCCTCGTGGTTCGGCCGCACGCTGGCCGAGCGGGCCGTGGGTGGTGCCGCGGACAGTGACCTCGTGCCGTTCCGCTTCGACCGCCCGGCGTTGACCGACCCGTCGTTCGTGCCCAACTACATGACCTGAACCGTTCCGCCTGAACCGTTCCGAGGGTTTGGCCATTCGGGTGGCGAGGCGATCAATCGGTACGCTCGACGATGTGGCCGACGACGTAAAGCGCACCGATTCCGGGATCGACATCAAACCTCTGTACACGGCGGAGGACCTGGCCGGTTGGGATCCGCAGCAGCAGCTCGGGGCCGGTCCGGGCCGGCCGCCGTACACCCGCGGCATCTATCCGTCGATGCATCGTGGCCGGTTGTGGACGATGCGCCAGTACGCCGGATTCGGCACGGCCGTCGATACGAACGAGCGGTTCAAGTTCCTGCTCGGGGCGGGCCAGACCGGCCTGTCGTGCGCCTTCGAACTCCCGACGCAGATGGGCTACGACTCCGATCACCCTCGCTCCGAGGGCGAGGTCGGCAAGGTCGGCGTGGCCATCGACACGATCGACGACATGCGCACGCTGCTCGGCGGCATCCCGCTCGACAAGGTGACTACATCGATGACGATCAACTCGACCGCGGCGATCCTGCTGTTGATGTACGAGCTGGTTGCCGAGGAGCAGGGCATCTCCTCGACCGAGATCATGGGCGGCACGATCCAGAACGACCTACTCAAGGAGTACATCGCCCGCGGCACGTACGTGTACCCGCCGCGCCCTTCGATGCGGCTGATCACCGACATCTTCGCCTACTGCAACGAGCGGATTCCCCGGTGGAACACGTTTTCGATCTCCGGCTACCACATTCGCGAGGCCGGCTCGACGGCGGTGCAGGAAATCGCCTTCACCATTGCCAACGGGATCGCCTACGTCGAAGCCGCCCGGGAGGCCGGGCTCGCCGTCGACGATTTCGCTCCCCGGTTGAGCTTCTTCTGGAACGCCCACAACAACTTCTTCGAAGAGGTGGCCAAGTTCCGCGCCGCACGGCGTATCTGGTATCGCCTGATGAGCGAGCGATTCGGTGCGCAGAAGGAGGCGTCGAAGCT
>JANMJD010000360.1:0-7375 GCA_031371195.1 Actinomycetes bacterium
CCGCCATCCACGAGGGTCGACTGCTCGGCCTGCGATTGTGACCGCAGGCGCAGAGTCGCCTCGAGCACGCGATCCTGCAAACTATGACGGTTACGTGACGAAAGACATGGCGACGTAACGTCTAGATTCAGCCGTGGCGGAAGCATCGACGACAAGGCAGGTGACAGCGAGGATGCAACAGGATCCACGAAGATCGACGCGCGGGGCACGTTGGGCCGTGACGCTGGCAGCTGTACTCATCGGAGCGATCGGTGCCGGCGTGATGGCTCCAACGGGCTCGGGCGCTGGAGCCACTCCATCGTCGACGGCGACAGCACCAACGAGCAGCACGGCTGCCATCGCGCCATCGACCACTTCGCCATCGCCGACCACGATTCCGGCGACCACGATTTCGGCGACCACGACGACCGTCGTTGCCGCCGAGGCTGCTGCTACATCGGGGCTTGGCGTGGCGGCGGCGGCCACCGCGACGCGCGAGACGCCGCCGGTGCCGTGGCAGGCCGAGCTGCTCTTTCCGATGGATCCCGCTCCACGCTGTGAGGTCCTCGACAACTTCGGCGACCCTCGGTCGGGCGGTCGCCGTCACGAGGGCACCGACATCATGGCGACCCTCGGCCAGGCGGTCTATGCCGTCGAAAGCGGCACGATTACGACCAAGACCGTGAACGGCGCCACCAATGCGGCACTGTCGGGCAACTCACTGGTACTCACCCGAACCGACCGCACGTACTACATGTACGCCCACCTCTCGGCCTTCGCTCCCGGGATCGAACTCGGGTCGAGGGTGTCGTCGGGCCAGGTCATCGGCTATGTCGGCGACACCGGCAACCCCGGCGCCGGCAACTACCACCTGCACTTCGAGGTCCACCCAGGCGGTGGCGCGGCAGTCAATGCACTGACGCTGCTCGGGATTCCCGCAGCCTGCAAGGTCTATTGAGAGGTTCGCCGAGCCGACGTTCATTTCGTGGATGGGCGACGGACGAAACACAGCCGGTCGAACCGGCGGCGGAACTCGGTGGTGCGCGCCGCCAACCGTCCGAACTGCCCGGACGCATCATCCGCCAACGCGGCGGCGATCAGATCCGCCAGGTCACCCATGTCGACGGCGGTCATGCCCCAGCGGACGATCTCGGGCGTGCCGAAGCGGATGCCACCCCACTCGTCACCGTCGGGCAGACCGATTGCGCACGCCAGGATGTTGGCCCGACGCAACCGCAGCGACGCGTCGTGGCCGCCATTCCAGCGATCGGCAGTCACGGCGAACTGATGAGACAGGGTCGGCCCCTGCTCCGTCGTGAACACGGGCAGGCCCCGATCGTCCAACTCTGCGGCCAAGGCCTGCGCCGTGTCGATCATCGCCCGGGCGTAGGACGGTCCGAAGTCGACCCAGTCCAGCAGGGTCAGCGCCAGCGCGGCCGTCTTGCCCACGTCGAAGTTGGCCGTCAAACCCGGATAGGCGATGCCGTCGAGACGCTCGGCGAGATCGGCTCGGTTCGTCAACACCATCCCGCCGGCCGGCCCGCCGAGGCTCTTGTACGTGCTCATGGTCATCAGATCGGCGCCTTCGTCGAGCGGGTTGGCCCATGCTCCCCCGGCGAACATCCCGCATGCATGGGCGGCATCGAACAGCAGATCGGCTCCGACGCCATCGGCGATCGCCCGCACCTCGGCAACCGGATGCGGGAGCAGGTTGAGACTCGCGCCCATCGTGATCAAGCGGGGTCGGACGCGTTCGGCCAGTTCGGCGAGCCCATCGACATCGACCGAGTACCGGTCGGCGGCCAGCGGAGCGATGTGGATGTCGAGCCCGTACAGGCCGGCCGCGCCCTCCGTGCGGTGGGTGACGTGGCCGCCGACCGCCGCGGGCGGCACGATGATCGAGTCGCCCGGTCGGCAGGTCGCCATGAACGCGTAGAGGTTGGCCAGGGCCCCCGAGCCGACCCGGAGTTCGGCATGGCGGGCGTTGAACACCCGGCAGGCGAGATCGGCGGCGATCACCTCGATCTGCTCGATCGCCTCGAGCCCCATCTCGTACTTGAGACCGGCGTATCCGAGTGACGGTCGGGTTCCGAGACCGGCCGACAGCGCCGCCTCGGCCATGGGGTTCATCACGTTGGTCGCCGGATTGAGGTTGACACAGTCGACCTCGTGAATCTGGCGATTCTCGGCGATCAGCGCCCCAATCCGATCGGCCAGGCCGGCGGTGTCGCAGTCGGCGACAGCGGCCAGGACCTCGGCTTCCCGGTATCGGGCTTCGACCGGCAGCCAGTCTCGAACGGTGGGAACGCGGGAGGGTCTCGTCACGTTCCGATGTTCGCAGGTCTACTGATCCGGTGACCGAATGGCCGTCCCCCCGAGCTGCTGCGGCCACGCCGCAGCCACGACCGCCACGGTCAGGCGGATGGAACGCCGCGCGTCTACCCTCGCCGGCGATGCAGATCGTCACCGGCTCCCGCGTGTTCACCGCCGACCCCGACCAGCCTTGGGCCGACGCCCTCGTCATCGACGGTGAGCAGATCGTCTATGTCGGCTCGCTCGCCGGGGCCACGGAGGTCGCCGGCGCCGACGCCCGGTGGACGGTCGGCCCAGGAGTGGTGATGCCCGGCTTCGTCGACGCCCACGCCCATCTCCTGGGTACGGGTGCCGGCCTGCTCAAGGCGCAGTTGCGCGACGCCGCCGATCTGGCGACGATCCAGGAACGGCTGGTCGCCTGGTCCGAGGCCCATCCGGCGGCACCGCGTGTGCTCGGCCTGGGCTGGCTGTTCTCGTCGGTGCCGGGCGGCGCCCCGACCCGCCGGATGCTCGACGAAGTACTCCCCGATCGCCCGGTCTACCTCGATGCGATGGACTTCCACTCCGTGTGGGTCAACTCTGCAGCACTCGACGAAATGGAGATCGGCGCCGACACCGCCGACCCGATCGGGGGCACGATCGAGCGCGACGACGGGGGCATCGCCACCGGACTGCTGTTGGAGACGGCGGCCGGGAGCCTGGCCTGGCCGGTCGCCAACCGTTACTCGCGCGGCGAACTCGATGCGCATCTGCGGGCCACGATCGAGGCCTACCACGCGTCGGGCGTGACGGCCGCCGTCGATATGGGGCTCGACGAGTCGGCGCTGGCCACGCTCGAACGCTGCCGGGCGAGGGGCGAACTCTCACTGCGCGTCGTCGCCCATTGGCTGATCCGTCGCGACGCCGACCCGAAGGTCGAGCTGGCCCAGGTGGCCCGGGCCGACGAGTTGGCCGTCTCCCACGGCGACTTCCCGCTGCGCATCGTCGGCATCAAGGTGATCGTCGACGGCACCATCGATGCCTGTACGGCGGGCATGATCGAGCCGTACTCCAACGGCCTGCCCGGCTCGCTGATCTGGGACTCCGAGGCGTTGCAACGGGTGGTGATCGCCGCCGATGCCGCCGGCCTGCAAATCGCCCTGCACGCCATCGGCGATCTGGCCGTACGCACGGCGATCGACGCCCTGGAGGCCGCCGCCCAGCAGCACCCGCCGCGGGATCGGCGGCACCGAATCGAACACCTCGAATACGTCGACGAGGTCGATGTCGCCCGTCTCGCCCCTCTGGGCATCACCGCGTCGATGCAACCCGTGCACATCGACCCGGCGATCTACGCCAACTGGGGCGAGATGCTCGGCGAACGTCGGGCGCACCGAGGTTTCGCCTGGCCCGAGTACCTGGCCCACGGCACCACCCTCGCCTTCGGCACCGACACGCCCACGGCGCCGTACCAGCCGTGGCCGAACATGTACATCGCCGCCACTCGTCGTTCGCCGGGCGACCCATCGCTGCCGCCTCATCGACCCGATTTCGCGCTCCCACTCACCGATGCTGTGGTCCACGCCACCCGTGACGCGGCCTGGGCCAGCTTCGCGGAGGGCCGGGTCGGCATGCTGCGGTGCGGGCTCGCAGCCGACCTGATCCTGCTAGATGGCGACCCGTTCGCCGATGGTGCCCAGGGCGCGCTGTCGACGACCGTCGTATGCACGATCGTCGGAGGGAAGGCCGTTTTCGGCGGAATGGGTGCATAAAGCATGCGAATTGACATGTGCGTTGCCAGGGTCGATGATTCGGCTCGGCTCCGGGGCTGAGCGGCGTGTGGGATCGTCGGTTCGGTGGCCCGCTGCTGATCAACGAGTGACTGGGGATCGCACATATGACCGCACGGCTGGACGGGCTGATGAAGATCAACTTCCGGAGTCACGAATCACGAGCTCACCCAGCCGATGAGGAGAAGCAGCCGACATGACCGATCGCCGAGTGGCCTTGATTGCCGGAGCCGGGTTCTATGTCGGCCCCGACCTGGCCCGGGTACTCGTCGCCCGAGGGCATGACCTGGTGTTGGGCGACCCCGCACCGGCGTTGGTCGACGAACTCGCCGCCACCGGCGCCACGATCGTGGCAGTCACCGACACCCACGACCTGAGCGATCCCGCGTCGTCGAATCGCCTGGTCACGGCAGCAGTCGAGCGCTTCGGCCGCATCGACTCGGCTGCCGCGTTCACCGGGGCGATCGTCACCGGTCGGTTCATGAACTCCTCGGTGGATGACTTGCGCACCGCGATGGACGGCTGCATGATCGCCCCCTACCACTTCATGAAGGCAGTGCTGCCACCGATGATCGAGCGGGGCGACGGCCAGGTGTTGGTGATCACATCGGCCAGCGCCGCCCGCCCGACACCCGGTGCCCCGCTGTACTCGGCGGCCCGCGCCGGCGCCACCCACCTGGTCCGCAACGTCGCCGGCGAAGTGGCCCGCCACCGGGTGCAGGTCAACGCGGTGGGCACCAACTTCATGGACTTCCCCGAGTTCCGTCGGGCGAGCGGCGCCGACGATCCTGCGGTACGGGCCAAGCTCGAGGGTCAGGTCCCGCTCGGCCGGCTGGGCACGATGGAGGAGTTCGCCTACTTCTGCGCCCCGTACGTCGACGGTACGAGCCGCTTCACTACCGGCCAGTTCGTCTCATACGCAGGTGGCTGGGCCTGATTTGCGCCACCGGACGCCGGGGAGTGAACTGGCGGGGTGACCCTCTTCGACGCCACCCACGAGTTGTTCCGCTCGAGTTGGAAGGCATTCGTGGCCAACGAGATCGTGCCTCACGTCGCCGATTGGAACGAGGAGCGCCTCACACCCCGCGAGTTGTTCGCGCAGGCCGGTGAGCACGGCTTTCTCGGCATGGCCATCCCCGAGGCGTACGGCGGAGGCGGCACCGACGACTTCCGTTTCAACATGATCATCGCCGAGGAATTGGCGTTTGCCGGCACCGGCGGATGCGCTCTCGGGCTCACGTTGCACAACGACATCACCACCCCGTACTTCCTGGCCTACTGCACCGAGGAACAGCAGCGGCGCTGGCTCCCTGGCATCGCCTCGGGCCAGCTGATCACCGCCGTGGCGATGACCGAGCCGGGGATCGGCTCGGATCTCGCCTCGATGACGACGACCGCGATCCGCGACGGCGACACGTACGTGCTCAACGGCGCCAAGACGTTCATCACCAACGGCATCAACTCCGACCTGGTGATCGTGGCCGCCAAGAGCGACCCGTCGCAGAAGCACCGGGGCGTCAGCCTGTTCGTGGTCGAGCGCGGCATGCCCGGGTTCGAACGCGGTCGCAAGCTCGACAAGATCGGCATGCCCAGCCAGGACACCGCCGAGCTGTTCTTCACCGACGTGCGCGTGCCGGTCGAGAATCGGCTGGGAGAGGAGGGCAAGGGCTTCACATATCTCACCGCCAACTTGGCCCAGGAGCGTCTGTCGATCGCGGTGACCGGCGTCGCCGTCGCCCGCCAGGCTCTGGCCTGGACCCTCGACTACGTCAAGGAGCGCAAGGCGTTCGGCCAGACGGCCGGCTCGTTCCAGCACACCAAGTTCGTGCTCGCCGAGGTGGCCACCGAGGTTGAAGTGACGCAGTCGTTCGTCAACGACTGCGTCCGTGAACTGCTCGACGGGCAGCTGACGCCGGCCAAGGCGGCGATGGCCAAGTGGTGGTCGACCGAGCTACAGAAGCGCTGTGTCGATCGCTGCCTGCAGCTCTTCGGCGGCTACGGCTACATGCTCGAGTACCCCATCGCCCAGGCGTACGCCGACGCCCGGGTGACCACGATCTACGGCGGCACCACCGAGATCATGAAGACGATCATCGCCAAGGACCTCGGGCTGTAGGCCTCATCGACGAGACGCAGGCCACCTCGTCATCCGCCAAACCGTCCCTCGCCCCGCTAGGTGACCGCTGAGCAATCGGCCTTGGCGGTTTGTTGGTCGGTTCGCAGCGCAGTGGTCGGTCGTGGGTGATCGTGGTCGCGGTCGGCTGCGGGCCGGGATGGGTGCGGGCGGCCGGGCGGGACGGGCCGGCGCAGGTCGGCTGAGACCGCTTGAACGGGGCCCTGGGGTGGTGCTCGTCAGGTGATCGTCCAGCCGTCTGTGGTGCGGGTGAGTCCGAGCGCGAGGAGTCGTTGGAGGTTGATCGCGGCGGCTCGTTGGCTCCAGGCGATGCGGTTCCGGTCGATGCCTCGGTATCGGACTTTGCGGTGTCCTCGTCGGATCATCCAGGCGATCGATCGTTCGACCATCGGGCGGTGCTGGCGGTAGGACTCATCGAAGGCATCGGTGCGGGCTTGTCGGCGGGCGGCGACGAGCAGGTCGTGGTGCTGGTGGAACGTGATGCTGCGCCCCGACTTCGCTTTGGTGCATCGCGTTCGCAGTTTGCAGCCTCGGCATTTCGCTCCGAACGTCGCGGTCTGCTTCCTGGTGAGGGTGACGGTGACACCGTTCGGGCAGGTCACCGTGTTCGCATCTGTGTCGAGGTGGAAGTCGTCGATCGTGAACCCGCCCTCGACCGCTGGCCGTAACGGTCCGGGCTTGATCGTTGCCGACATGTTCCGCTGGGTGAGGTGGTGGCGGAACTCGCCAGCGCCGTAGGCGGAATCGCCGAGCACCTCGGTCCCGGCGGGTTCGTCGGCGATCAGGTCGGGGGCGGCTTGGGCGTCACCAACGTTGCCGGCGGTCAGATCGGTGGCGGTGATGATCCCGGTGTCCGGCTCGACGGCGAGGTGGCCCTTGAACCCGTCGCGATAGTTCGATGTCGTCTTGTGCACATGGCGGGACTCGGGATCAACGACCGACACCATCCGGTCCGGTGCCGTCCGGCGGGCGATCCGCCACGTCCCAGACTTCTCACCAGGTTCGACGTCTTGTTGAGCGACGAGACCGAGCATCCCGACCGCGTCAGCCTGCTCCTCGGTGAGTTCGAGGTTCTCGCAGGCGATGATCAGTTCGACCGCGTCCCAGACGAGTTCGGTGACGACCCGTTCGATATCGGCCGGATCATTCCACGCACAGGCCGGTTTCGCTCCCGGCCCGT
>JANMJD010000462.1:0-1650 GCA_031371195.1 Actinomycetes bacterium
CGAATCCGACTGCGACTGCAAGGACCCGAAACCCGAGCCGCGGCCGAGACCATGCTGCTGACGAGACCAGTGCGATGCCGAGGCGATTCAGTCAGCCGTACCAGCGTGAGGAGTTCCGCACCTGATCTCGGTCTCTGTCGATCACCGGCGTAACTGGCCGATACCGCGCACACCTCGCCGAGCCCGACCACCCGATAATCGCGCCCAAGACGGCGGGCCTCACACATCGTGCGCGCCGCTTTGATAGCGACGCCACAGGCGTCGATCGATTGCACCCCGCCGAGCTTGCAGACGCACGCGACAATTCCCAAACGCCTGGACACAGCGTCGAGACTGGAACGCGCACGGCTGCCTCGACCACATCAGCAGGGTCAACGGGGCGATTGCTCTGTCGGCATCGCCGCCGTTCGACGGCAGCATCGGCTTGGCTAGGTTGAGCGCCCACGCTCGCCGATTCGACTGGCGACTGCCCGCCGACTTTCGGGCAGGGCGTGGGCGTAGACCTTCATGAGCATGTCCGGCGAGTGGCCGAGGACATCGGCGACGGCGCGGAGTTCGCCGATGTCGCGCGTGTCGCGCACCATGTGCGTTGCGGCGGTGTGACGTAGCCCGTGTGACGTCAAGCGCGGTAGGCCGGCCTTGTCGATCATCAACTGCAGCGACCGGTCCAAGCTGCGCGGGATTACCGGTCGACCGGTCCGTGTCGTCGACACCAGATCCTCACCCTCCCACGCCAACCCGGCCGCCAAACACTCCTCGGCCTGCTGGCGGCGCCGACGAGCGAACGTCCGCAAGGTCTCATCGTCGAGCGGGATCACCCGACGCGATCGGGCGTTCTTCGCCTCGCTCCACACCTCACCCCGGTTGACCGCCACCAACCCCTCATCGATCCGCAACGTCCCATTCACCGTGTCCAGATCATCCCAGCGCAACGCCAACGCCTCGGAGCGCCGCAACCCGTACAACACCCCCAGACGGAACAACACCACGAACCGATGCTCGACCGTCGCCTCCAGGAAGCGGGTGACCTCCTCCTCGGACCACGCCTCGGTCTGTTTCACCTTGGCCGGCTTGGCAACCGTACGCGGCATCGCCACCCGCCCCGCCGGACTTCGGCGAATCAACCCCTCCTCCACCGCATCGGCCAGCGCGGCACGCAACACATTGCGGCAGACCTGCACCGAACGCCACGACAACTGACCGGCCGAGGCGAGACCGTCCAGCCAGCGGGCGACATCCTCACGATCAAGCCGATCGAGGCGGATCGCCCCCAGCCCACCCTCGATATGCGGGATCGCCCACGCGTACTGCTCACGCGCTTTCAAGGTCACATCGGTACGCGACGCGACATAACGGCGCACCAGCCAACCGACCGTGTCGCGGGCGACAGCGCTGTTCTCCACGCCGATCGAACGCGAGGCCGCCATCGCCGTGCGCTTCGACAAGTACGTACCAAGCTGCCGCGGACGCTGCTTGCCGGTCTCGGTATCGATCCCATCGACACGCACAACCCACTTGTCACGCTGCTGACGAACCGTCGGCTGACCAGTCGGCTTCCAACCCATGGGTGATACCCCCTGATACTTCTTCGATACATGGGCTCTTTCGAGCGATGTAAAAAAATGTATCACACCAGGTCAGACGTGGTGG